>DATLUX010000062.1:0-9322 GCA_035577805.1 Verrucomicrobiia bacterium | reverse complement strand
GTGCGTTTGCGTCCGGATGGGACGGATCTCGAGATCGTGTCCCGTGGTGTTCGCAATATCCTGGATGTGGCGGTGGATGCGGAAGATGAGTTGTTCACCTACGACAACACGGACGAAAACCAGTGGATGGGGCGGCTTACTCACATGGTGGACGGCGGTTTTTATGGGTATCCGTTCGATTTTATCCCGCGGCGTGATTACACGCTTTGGATGTTTGCCGATTATGGACCCGGCGCCGCGTGCGGCACGCTGGCGTATAACGACGACGCGCTCCCTTCCGAATACCGCGGCAATCTGTTTCTCGCCGACTTCGGACAGCGCAACTTGCGTCGCGTAACCCTGGAACGTGCCGCTGGCACTTTCCGCGCGGTGTCGGATCAACTTCTCTTTCCCGATCCGCCGCCTGACTTCCGGCCGGTGGGGATTCATGAGACTCCGGATGGACGAGGCTTCTATATTTGTGACTGGCAACATCAGGACAACAAACAAGAGGTGACCGTAGGACGACTGTGGAAGTTGACCGCGCTTTTCGCCACCAACGCCGCGCCTTTACCCGTCTGGTATGTGCCGGCGGCCCTGGGGCGTCCCGCCGAGGCCGAGACCCAGGCGCTCGTCGCGGGGTTGGCGCATCCACGGAAACAGGTCAGGTTGGTTGCGCAAAGGGCCTTGGTGCGGCGTGGCCCGGCCATCGCCGCCGCTTTACGCAGCGTTTTTGCCGATGACAAAGCGCCTTTGCTTTCCCGCTATCACGCCCTCTGGGCGCTCGATGCCCTCGATCGGGGCCAGTCGATTCGTCCGCAACTGATCGAAGCGGTGTCCGGTAGTTCGGCGGGGCTGGCCCGGCAAGCCATGCGCCAGCTCGGCCAATGCGGGGCGCGCGAAGCGGGGCCCGCGCTGTTGACGCGATTGCGCGACCCGGATCCTTCGTTGCGTTTTTATGCGGCCACGGCCTTGGGCCGCATCGCCGATCCGCGCAGCGTCTCACCGTTGCTTCAAGCTCTGCGGGGCCCGGAACCGGAGCTCTGGCCCCGGTTTGCTTTATTCACCGCGTTGCATCGCATCGGAACCGCGCACCCGGAGGCTTGGTCTGAGATCGCCGGGGCGCTTTCCTTGGAGAACGAAACGGCGCGCGCTGCGGTGGGCTTTGCTTTACGGGACGTCTACGATGTGCGCTTGGTGGAGGCTGTCATCGGCGTTGCTACCAACCGACTCTTGACGACGGAGGCGCGGGCCAGCGCTTTGAGTCTGCTCCGGCTGATGCATCGGCAGGTACCGGCCTGGAATGGTGAATGGTGGTCGTATCATCCATTTCGGCTGACTCCTCCGGCCCGCACGGTGGCCTGGGAAGGCACGGCGCGAGTGGGAGACGCTTTGCGGGCTGTTTTGGCTGAATCGGACGAACGCCTTCGTTTGGCGGCGATCAAGGCCGTTACGGAAGCTGGTGAGGGCGGCGCCGTACCGGACTTGCGTGCGCTCTGGAGCAGCGACGGGCGTCCCGCTGTTCGGCGGGCGTTAGTGCAGGCGCTGGGCGAGTTGGGGGATGGTAATTTCGTGCCGGACCTGCTCACGGTGGCTGGAGATTCCGCCGCGGATCAGGATCTTCGTTTATCGGCGATCCGGTCGGCGTCTCTTCTATGGGACAAGGCGCCCAGCAAACAGAGCGAGCTTGGCCAGGCGCTGCTGGAATGGCTGCGTCCGAACCGACTCCCGGTTGGCGCGCGTCGGGAGGCGATTGCGATGGTGGAACGGGCGCGGTTCACCAACGCGGTGAACCCGTTGATGGAGTTGGCCCGCTCGCAAGATCCGCCTGAGCGTGAAGCGGCCGTGCACGCGCTGGGGGCTCTGGGTGGCGACGTTTCGTTTTCACCTTTAAGCGCGTTGGCAACCAATGCTCCATTGGAGACCCGTCGCGAAGCTTTGGTGGCCTTGGGCCAATTACGAAACAAAACGGCATTGCCGCTTCTGTTGCAAGCAGCGCGCGAACCGTTCACGCGAGACGCGGCCTGGCGTGCCCTGGCTGCGCAGCCCAGCCTGGAGGCGCTGGACAGTTACCTCGATGCGATGAATAGCCCGGAGGTCGTGACGCGAGATCGCGCTCGCCGCGCTTTCGACCAGATCAAACAAGAGGCCCTCGTCGAGCTGGAGAAGCGCGGCGATAAGCTGGTTCTGTCGCCCCGCGTGCGCGGGGAGTTACAGCGCGTTTACCAAAATGACCCTGAGAGCGCGAAGAAACCGTTTCTACAGGCGAACGCCAACGAAGCGGCGCCCAGCCCGGAGGAATACGCGCGGCAAGCCGTGGCGAAATCGGGGGACCCGTGGCGGGGGCAGCGCATTTTTTTCGAGGAACAACGCACGGCCTGTATTCGTTGCCATGCGGTCCACGGTTGGGGCGGCGGCGTTGGCCCGGAGTTGACCACCGCCGGCGCGCAATTCGGCCGCGCCACTTTGATTGAGTCCATTTTGTTCCCCAGCAAAACGGTTCGCGAAGGCTATCAACAGATCGAGATCGAGCTGAAGTCGGGTGAAATCTACAATGGGCTAGTCAAGGCGGAGAACGCCACCGCCGTAATTCTGCTGGATGCGGAAGGCCGGCAACAGCCGATTGCCCGCGACCAGATCGCGGCCCGGCGCAACAGCCGGCTCTCTTTGATGCCCGAGGGGCTGCAGGCCGCGTTGAGCCTGGATGAGTTCACGGACTTGGTGGCTTATGTGGAGTCGTTGAAAGTCGATCCACGCCGGCCTGTGCTGCAGGCGCGAACCGCCGGTTGGCAACTAATCCGCGGAATGGGCTTGGAGGGATGGCGGGTCGGCGATGCTATCGGCCGAGCCGCCGGACCTGGACCATTGGGATGGTTTCGCCATGAGAACGTTTTGGAAGGCTCCCCAGACAGCTCGATCTTATGGTCGGAAACCGACCTGACCAACTTCGTTTTGCGCTTCGAATGGCGTTGGGTTGATCCTCCGCAACTTAAGGACTGTCCGATTCTGGATGCGCAAGGCCAACCCGAACGCGGCGAAGCGGGCGCGTTTTTGGTCGAGCGCGTGCTGGATGCAGGGGAGGCGAGCGTTTTCCTGCGCGAACCCTTCGGCCTAGCGGTGAGGTTGTCCTGTGACCCGATGGGCAGCGGGAGTGTGGCACGCGTCCCTCGGGTAGACCAAGCACCGCCTCCTTTGCTGGGGTTGCCGCGAGTTCGTTCGGATCGGCCGGTCGGCCAATGGAATCAGATGGAGATCACAGTTCGTGGAGACACCGTGTCGGCGAATCTAAACGGGACCGAGATCCTGCCCATCGTTCGAGTGCCGGCTCTGCCGGCGGCGGGGCCAATTGGCTTGTGCATGGGTCGCGCTGGGCGCATCCAGTTCAAGGACATCTTCGCGACTCCGCTCCCGACCAAGGTTGATTAGAGTCTGAGCCTCCAGGCGAGGCTCCTATCAAACCGACGGCCGCCTGGAAACTTCCTTCAACCAAGCACGAAGACAGGGAGTGTGGCGTGTTTAGATTACAACCGACTCAGTCGTCGACAATTAGTGACCTTGCTGGTGGCTGGTGGCTCCTGGGTGTTTGAAGCGCTGGTCTGTGGACAATTGGCCTTCTACGAATTTTCCACACGTCAGTTTCGCGCCAACGAAGACGCCGGGCAGGCGACCATCAACATCGTCCGGTCGGGCGATCCGCACCTTGACTTTAGTGTTGCCTGGTTCGCTCGGAGCGGGACCGCGACGGCCGGGATCGATTTCCAGGGCGTCACCAACACGATTCATTTCGCGCCCGGCGAAACCAACAAGACGGCCATTATCCCTCTCATCGATGACGGTCTGCTCGAGGAACCGGAAGAGGTGATGCTGAGTTTTGGCAGTGCCCCGGGCGGCGCGACCACAGGTTCAGTCAATCAGGCTTCCCTAATCATCGAAGACAACGAAGTGCCTTCCCTGATCGATGGCAGCTTCCGGATGCCGCTCGAACCCGACGACGATGTGTTCACAGTTTTGTTACAGAATGACGGCAAGATCATCATGGGCGGCGATTTCTCAGGCCTGGGGACCAACCAAAATTTTGTCGTCCGTCCAGGGGTGGCTCGCTTGAACGGCGACGGGTCGGTGGATCGGACATTTGTCACCGCTGACGAGTTGGGCCCGGGCATCTACGCGGTGGCCCAACAACCGGACGGAAAGATCGTGGTTGGCGGTGGCTTTACCGGCGCAAATAATGGATTCCATTTCCTCGCCCGTCTGAACCCCGATGGATCTCTCGACTCAGCCTTCCTCCCGCTGTTGAACGACGAGATCCGAGCCATCGTCGTCCAGCCAGATGCGAAAATTCTCATCGCCGGACGATTCACCCTGGTGAACGGACAGGTGCGTGGCCGGCTGGCGCGTCTGAACCCGGATGGTTCACTGGACTCCACTTTCGTGACGGGCCTGGGCGCCAACAACAATATCCGAACCATGATTCGCCAAGACGATGGCCGCATCCTGATCGGCGGCCAGTTTACCAGCTACGACAATTCCAGTCGCGTGCGAGTGGCTCGGCTCGAAGCGAACGGGGCGCTGGATTCATCCTTTGATCCGGCCGCGGGAGCGAATGGCCAGGTCCGTGCGCTCGCGGTCGCCACTGATGGGAAGGTCTACCTGGGCGGTGATTTCACGGCGTACGGTGGGCTGTCGCGCTCGGGTTTGGTCCGCGCGTTGCCCGGCGGCGGCGCCGACCCTGAATTCAACGCCGGCCTGCCATCAGGAGATACGGTGCGCGCGATCTTGATCCAACCCGACGACCGCGTGGTGGCGGGCGGCTCTTTCAAGATGGCCCGGGGCAAGCCGCGCCTGAACCTGGCGCGTTTTCTTCCCGACGGCCTGCCTGATCCGACCTTGCTGACCTTGCGTGGGCCGGATGACGAAGTGTTCGCCTTGGCGCGGCAAACGGATGGTTCGATGCTGGTGGGCGGCCAGTTTCTAAACGTGGCCGGGTTGCGCCGTGCGCAACTGGCTCGGTTGCGGCCCGACAGTCGCGTGCCGACGGTCGAGTACACCGCGGAGGACTTCGTGACTACGGAAGCCTCGTCGCTGGCGCTGATTTCATTACGACGAGCGGGTGAATCATTTGGCGACGTGGCGGCGACATGCTTCACTGCGCCCGGAACGGCAACTCCTGGTTCGGATTACCTGTCTTTCTCCAATGTCCTCCACTTCGGGGCCCTTCAAGTCACTCAATCTTTTTCCATCACCATCCTGAAGGACATTTTGGCTGAGCCGGTCGAGACCGTGTCTCTTGTGCTGACTAATGTCGTGGGCGCGGCTCCGGGCGCGGCGCGTAAAGCAGATTTGCTCATCGACGGCATTGCTGGCGAGTCCATCGCCGTCTATCCGCCCAACCTCTATGAGGATCGGTCGGAAGCTGGATTCTTGGTGGTGCGAATGGGGCCGACCAATTTCCCTTTGACCTTGTATTACAACACACGCGACGGCACAGCCGTTGCCGGCTTGGATTATCAGCCGGTGGCGGGGGTGTTTCAGCTCGCGGCAGGTGTGACTTCCGGTTACATCAACTTGCAGCCACTGAACGATTCGGAGCAGGAAGGGACGGAGCATTTCTTCCTCGATCTGCGTGAGAGCGCGCAAGGGCCAGTGTTTTTGTCTACGCCGGTTCCCATTTTCGACAATGAACTTGGGATGGGTTTCGTAGTCGCCAGGCCTGATCTGGTGGAAGCGCAGGGGGCCGTGACGGTGTATGTCCAATGCTTATGGGATCCAATGACTCCCGTGCAGGTGGATTATGCGACCCGCGAACTAGGCGCAGCACGCGCCGGAGCCGATTTTCAAGCGCGGTCAGGCGCTTTGTTTTTCACGACCAACGGTGAAATTCAATCTATCACCATCCCCATCGTGAACGATGGAGTGGTCGAGGATCCTGAGTCGTTCGCGCTGTTCCTGACCGTCGCGCATGGGCCGATGCCGCTCATCGAAACCAACCTGGTCTTCACCATTTTCGACAACGACCAGGGGATCGAGTTCGTCACCAACTCGATCGTGGTGGGAGAAAATGAAAGCTCGGTCGTTCTCGGGGTCCATCGGCGCGACGACGGCAACCAGACGGTCACCGTCGAATATGCGACCAGCGACGCGGGGGCGACTGCCGGCGCTGATTACAACGGGGCCAGCGGAACGCTAGTGTTGCCACCGGGTCCAGAGATGCGGACCTTCACTATCCCCTTGCGCGACGATGCCCTGCTGGAAACGGACGAGACATTCCGGGTGTTCCTGCGCAACCCGACCGGAGGCGCTTCGTTGGGCGGCACAACTTCTGTCGTTGTGCGTCTGCTCGACAATGAACGTCCGGGGAGTCAGGATCCAAAATTCGACCCGCGCGCGCTCTTGACGTTGCCTTGGGACAACGGACAGGAAGCGCGCCTGGCGTTTCAGCCGGATGGCCGGATCCTTTTCAGCGCCTCCTCGAGCCTGCTGCGGATAAGCGTCGATGGCCAAATCGATCCGTCTTTCGATGGCGGCCGGATTTATTTCGGAACATTTGTGCCGTTGGTTCAGCCCGATGGCCGCATCCTGGTTGGCGCAACGTCCTCCAATAGCCTCGGCGATAACCGTTGTATTTTTCGCCTGCTCAACAACAGCCAGAATGATGAGAGCTTCTCGACGGCGGCGGTCCCGGTGGGCCATACCGAGACCCTGCTCCTGCAGCCCGATAGCCGAATCCTGATCGGAGGTAGTTATGACGACTGGGTGCCGGCGCCCAACAACGGTCTGATCCGGCTGGAGGCTAACGGCCAGATTGACCCCAGTTTTAACCCTGGCTCCTTCGAGCCGCGGTCGTTCTGGACAGCCTCACGAAACGACATCTCTGTGCAAGCGCTCGCCTTGCAGCCGGACGGCCGTATCCTGGTGGCCGGCGCCTTTCATTCGCTAGCCGGGAATCGATCCGATCGCGTGACGCGATTGCTGCGGGATGGTTCGCCGGATCCGACTTTCTTCCGGGCCGTGGCTGCGGCCGAGACCAACCAGAACGCCTTCGCGTCCGCGTTGGCCTTGCAACCAGACGGGAAGATTCTTGTCGGCGGCCAATTCAGCTCGCTGCAAGGGGCGGCCGCAGGTGGTCTCATTCGTCTAAATCCGGATGGCACACCGGACGTTACTTTTCAGGCCCAACTTGGACCCGGAGCCAGCGTGCGAACAATCCGAGTGCTACCTGACGGTGATATTCTTGTCGGCGGCGCGGATTGGGCGACGGGAATGCTGGTGCGGCTCAAAGCGAATGGTTCACTTGATGAGACGTTCGACGTGGGGTCGCCTCCCAACGGCACGGTGACGGACCTGATGTTGCTGCCGGATGGTGATGTTCTGGCGGCCGGCGCCTTCACCTTGTTTAACGGGGTGGCGCGGCGCGGATTGGTTCGTTTGAACGCCGCGTCCGTTGCCTACTCGCGCCTGGCCCTGGCGCCCACTGAAATATTGGTTCCGGAAGGAAATGTTTCGCAAGTGACCGTGACTCGCCGTGGCGAAACGAATTTAACCACCACCGTCGATCTGATCACCCGTGCCGGAACCGCGACACCCGGAGAAGATTTCGAACCGCAGCAACTCCAGCTCACGTTTAGGCCGGGCGAAGGTTCCAAGACCTTGAACGTTCCAATCCACCGCGACTGGCTTTCAGAAGACGATGAATTCTTCGAGCTCACCCTGACGAATGCGACAGGGGGCCCAAGCCTCTTAGTTGCGCCCACCACTACCATTACCATCCTGGATCGGGATCGTCCGGGGGCCGTCGATCCGACCTTCGAAACTTCCTTCCACGAATACAGCACCGTGGAGTGCATCGCGGTCCAGCCGGACGGCCGAATCCTGGTCGGCGGCAGCAGGCCACTGGACGGGCTCCAGGGGTCCAGTTACGTGCGGCTGAATGCGGATGGTTCCTTGGATCCGACATTTCAGTCTGATTCCGGCGACGCCATCCACACCATCGTGCTGCAGCCTGATGGCCGAATTCTTCTGGGAGGAGAGTTTAATCGAATCTTAAACCAATCCCGTGTCGGCATGGTGCGTTTGCTGGCCAACGGCGCCGTGGATCCGTCCTTCGTTTCTCCCTTCGACGATCTGGGGAACGGCAACAGGCGGGTGTCGCTGATTGTCTTGCAAGGCGATGGCCGGATCCTGGTCGGTGCGCCGTTTGCCAGGATTAATGGCCAGGCAGTTCGTGGCATGGTCCGGCTGTTTCCAGACGGTCAACCGGATCCCAGCTTCGATCCGGGCCGCCCTAACCAGTGCATTCTATGCAGCGAATTTGGCAATGGAGTTGTCTCCCTCGCTCCGTTACCCGATGGCAAGATCCTGGCCGGCGGCTTCTTCACCTTGCCCGATCAAGCCCGCCCCATCTTGGTGCGCGTGAATCCTGATGGCTCTCCCGATCTCACCTTTCAGGCGAGTTTTGGTGAGACGTCGGTTACTGGCATCATCCCCTTGCCCAACGGACAGATCGTCATCGCCGGCGGCTTTAGCACGCTCAATGGTTATGCGCGCTCCGGTGTGGCTCTGCTGGAGGCCAATGGCAGCGTCAGCCTCAGTCCGCCGCCCGTCCGTGGAACCGATGGAATGGTAACCCGCCTCGTCCGGCAGCCGGACGGGCGTCTGCTCATTGCCGGTTACTTCCAAACCATCAATGGCATGCCGCGCTGGAGATTAGGCAGACTCCATCCTGACCTGACTCTGGACATGAGTTTTGATCCCAGCCGCGTATTGCAGGGTTACAGCACCGTGGCGGCCATCGCACTCCAAGGTGACGGCGAAGTCCTCGTTGGCGGCGACTTCTCGCTGTCTCCGTTCCTGCAACAGTTTAATCTCGCCAGACTCCACGGTGCGTTCGTCCCTCGCCTGCTGGCAAAACCCTTCTCCCGGCCGGATCAATTCGGGTTAACCCTTTTCTCGCAACCAGGCGAACGTTATGTCCTCGAAGGCTCGCGCGACCTGATCGAATGGACTCCTGTCCGCACTTACCTCGCGCTGAGTAATCGCGTCGACCTCGAGTTGCCCGGCATTACCACCACGCCCCACCTTTTCTATCGCAGCCGCCAGCAGTGAAACGCGGGGTAAATCTTGCCCGTGAGGATAAAGGCGTCGCCGCGCGAAATTGTTCCGCCTTGCCTGTAGAGGGGGCGGGCGGTGGCACCATCGTAAGTGAGGAAAAACCTTGAAAGCAACGAACCAGCAACCAGGAACCAGGAACCAGCAACCAGGAACCAGGAACCAGCAACCAGGAACCAGGAACAAGGAACCAGGAACCAGGAACCAGGAACCAGGAACAAGGAACAAGCAACCAGGA
>DATLUX010000061.1:0-21911 GCA_035577805.1 Verrucomicrobiia bacterium | reverse complement strand
CCGCTCATCTTGACACGACACTGAAGTCCCCGCCTTCAACCGAACGATGTTGCGCCTATGAAATCCAAGTGGCAAATCGGCGACACACTCGAAGGCTTGTGGGAAATCCGCGAGATCCTCAGGGGCGGCATGGGGATCATCTATGTCGTCTATGACAAAAGGGAAGGCGAAGTGCTGGCTGGGAAAACTTTTCAAGACGAAGTCTTCGCACGCTCACCGGTGGTCGCGGAGCGCTTCACTCAGGAGGCTAACGCTTGGATCAACCTTGGCAGACACGAGAATGTCGTCGAAGCCAAGATTCTCGCTAACGTGCAAGGGAAACCCTTGCTGTTTCTGGACTACGTGGCGGGCGGAGACCTGAGCCGTTGGATTGGAAGCCCGCGGCTGCTGAATGACTTGCCCCAAGCGTTACACTTCGCCATCCAATTCTGCGATGGGATGAACCATATTCTGGCAAATGGCATCCGGGCCCATCGCGACATCAAACCTCAGAACTGCCTGATCACCGACGACGGAACCCTAAAGGTGACTGATTTTGGGTTAGTGAAGCTGCTCGAGGATGTGCCGCTGCTCGAGCCAGCCGAGGCAACAGATGCCGGGGGCGGCGCCGATGGGGAAAACAATCCAGGTGGCAACCTGACCGCGATTCGGCCGGGCAACCTAAGCCTGGGTATGACTCGGACTGGGGTCGCGGCTGGAACCCCCACGCACATGGCGCCTGAGCAGTTTGATGATGCCAAGCACGTGGACGTGCGCGCCGATGTCTACTCTTTCGGCGTGATGCTGTTTCAACTGGTCACAGGGCGGTTGCCTTTCCTGGGGAACAGTTGGAGTGCCTTCCAACAATTACATCAAACGGAAAAACCGCCCCCGCTCGACCGGCCTCTGCCGGGGCTCGATCAAATCATTCAACGCTGTTTGGCCAAGGAGCCCGCCCAGAGATTTGCCAGCTTCACCGAGTTGCGGGGCCGGCTGGCGGAAGTCTACGAGGGTTTGACCGGCCAAAAAAGTCCTGCAGTCAAAGTAGGGGCAGTGTCGACGACGATGCTTTGGAAACGGAAGGCGGCCAACCTCAAGAATCTGGGGAAATATGAACAAGCCTTGGCCTGTTGTGAGCGCCTTCTCGAATTGGATCCCCTGGACGAGGACGGGTGGCCGCTGAAGGGCATCTTGCTGCGGCAACTGGGCAGATTTCAACCGGCTCTCGAAGCGTGCGAGCATGCGATTCAACTCAACGCCGAGAACGCGATGGGCTGGCACGCGAAGGGCAAGACCTTGGCCGCAATGAACCAGCATCAGGACGGGTTACTTTGCTACGCCCGAGCGCTTGAGCTTGTTCCACGCTATATCGATGCCTGGATCGACTCCGGGCTTTCCCTGGTGGAACTTCAGCAGTTCGAAGCCGCCCGGAAATACTTCGAGCAAGCCTTGGAGCTGGATCCATATTTTGGGCCGACTTGGATGTATAAAGGGATGGTATTGGTGCAGCTCAGCCGAGTGGCGGAAGGGCTCGTTGCCTATGACCAAGCTCTGGAACGGAACCCTCGGTTGGCTGAAGCCTGGAAGAAAAAAGCATTTGCTCTGCGCGACCTGGGTCGCCGCCAGGAGGCCTTGGTTTGCTGGACCCGGGCCTTGGAACTGGCGCCGGGTGATGCCGAAGCCTGGGCCAATGCGGGCATGGAATTTCTGCAAACGGCAATCGATCAGCACACGGGCACCTTTGACCCGGACCGGCTGCAAAAAGCATTAAGTCATCTTCGCGAGGGCCATCGTCTGGGCTATGCGGCCGCTGCCGAACCGATTGCCTTCTGTGAAAACATCATCAATTCACCCAAGAGAGATGAAGCGACAGCGTGCTACCGCAAGGCCCAAGAGCTAGCGAAGGCCGGCCGGCAGGAAGAGGCAATGGTCTGGCTGGATAAGGCCCTCGCCCACGATCCGAGTCTGCTCCTGGCCTGGCGTTTCAAAGGCACGCTCTTGTATCGACTCCAACGAATTGATGAAGGCTTAGCCTGTTTCGAGCGGGCGCTTGAATTCGCTCCGTCCGATGAACCGACGCTCTTAATTAAAGCGGTTGTGCTCCGGGATTTGGGGCGCGGGCCTGAGGCGCTCGCCGGCTGGGACCGTTTGTTGGAGGTCAATCCCAAGCATCCGGAGGCTTGGAGCGAAAAGGGCATCATGCTCCTCAACCTCCAGAGGTTCGATGAAGCGTTGGTTTGCCTCGACCGTGCCCTGGAGGTGAACCGGCGTTCCAGCCACGCCTGGTTCGGTAAGGGAATGGTTTTGGCAATAAAAGGTGATTGGCGCCAGGCATTGGCTTGCTTCGAAGAAGCCGCGCTCTTGGGACATTCTCAGGCGGGCCAGCACGCTGCCCTTTGTCGCCAACAATTAAACCGCCCGTGACAACTCTCCCGAGATCCGACCCCATACCCCCGCGAGCATCGAATGTGTCATGGTGTGTTGAAGCGGCTTAATGTCCCGGCTCAGAACCGAGACTCTTCTCGATAATGGAATTCGTCCAAAGTCACGACACGCTTTTTGAGCCCGTTGTCGCCAACCTCAAAGCGGGCCGTGTAAGCAAATCCACCGGTGCCACCGCGAATGAAAAACGACGGCGAACCCTCACTGATAAAGCCGACTTGAGACGGGTATCGAACCTCGCTGAGGTCGTGAAAGGCCTTGTTTGGCACCGGAATCTTGGTCCCGTTCCTTGTCAGATTCACACTGCCGATAACGGTTACGGGCACGTGTTTCTCAGCCCCCAAAAATCCCGTGGCAGTTCCTCGGAACCGATGAACGCGCACGCGCAATACCCAAAGGTCCGAGGCGGAATTGGTGGCCACGAACACATGCATTGCTTCGCCAAGATCCTGCGGTTTCGTTACCGCGCGAGGTGCAGGATGACGCGCCGTCACGCAGGACACTAAGAAGGTGCCCAGCGCGGCGGTCAGGAAAGCCCACGGGCGGAGCATGGCCGGTTTCATTTCTTTGTGGTCAGCATACGGATGAGCCGACTTGCCGGCATCAATATTCTGCAAACGGGTTGAACGGCTTCCCGAGACCACTGGAGCTTTACCACGAGTCGACGGGGCGGAGCCATATTGTGGACTCCTACGCAGCGGCCTGGAGGCAATCAACGAGCTTCGATAACCACAGCTGCGCTCAGATTCGTGCCGAGGCAGTAGCCGGCTCCGTTGGTGGACTTTTGCAGTAGCGCACCGGAGAAGGTCATGGTGCGAGACGTGTTGGTGTCCAGGAACGTTCCTTTGAATAGCCCGGTTCCTGGCGCCAGCGTCGCTGTGAGTTTGTTCGGACCCGTGTTGGTGACGCGGTTGTTCACCCCGAGCACAATGTCGTTTGTCCAGCTCTGGCTGAGATTGCCGCCACCCATGACGACCACTCCGTTCGTCAAGGCAAGCACTCGATTGGTTGAGTAGGCCGGCGGGACATAACGTGAACCCCTCAGCTGGGTCTGATTCGTGAAGCCCGCGGGATAATAGATTGCGGTCGGCATGGCGGGCTTGCACCAGTCGATGAGACCGGTCAAGTCGGCGGCGGCCGCGTTGGGATCGAATTGAATCCAACCGAGCACCGAGCCCTGAAGTTGGTAAAGGGGCGCGTATAGGGGCCAAGCGCCATTTTTCGAGAGCGGGGCCTTTTGGGTGAAGCGGGTTCCATCGGAGAGCGCCCCAGCCAGCAGGCCCACGCCCCCTTTGCTCACGCGCAAGGTGCCCCAACCATGGCCGCCGGGTTCCGCCGGATCCGCCCGGCTGCCGGGCACGACCAGCGTATAGCGAGCGGCCAGCGGCGCCGGGTTGGTTGAGGCATGGAACAGCGCCCGATCTCCGAGGAGCGGTGCGAGCCATTGTCCGTCGCTGACCGATCCCGTGATTTGATCCAGCCCGTGCAAATCCACCGCCCAGACGGTCGTAAGCGAGCTGATGCCGGGCCGGAGGATGACGTTGGTGGCGCCGCCCTCGAGATTCAAATTGCCGGAAGCGGCGTAACGCCGCCCCGCCAGGCGGAGGGTGGTCGTGTACTTGCCGCGCGCGGTGAGCCGCAACTTGAAATCCCCGGAAGCTCCGTGCCGCGTCCCGTTTGTCTCGTAGAACAACCCGTAGTATGTGCCGCCAACGCGCACGAACGGGTTGGGTACGAAGTTTGCCGTCAAGGTCAGATTGGATTGCATCAGGAAGGACACGTTGGCTGAGTTGGTAACCACTCCGCCCGTCCAGTTTGACAATGCATAGCCTGGCGCAGGCAGCGCCGTCAGCTTGTAGGCTTTACCGATCTCAAGTTGCTGGCCGTTGAGGTTTGGTGTAATGGAGCCAAGGCCGTTGATGCCCACCGTGAGCGGAGACAAGACCACATAGTTGAACCAACTGGTGGTCTCCGCAGACCAATTGCCCACAGTATCACGGGCGCGCGCCTGCACCGTATTAACGCCAGGAGTTAGGCCCGCAACGATCGCTGACCAGTTGGACGTGCCTATCGCGGGGTGATAGCTGCCGATCCCTTGGGAATTTTCCAGCCGCCATTCCACAGTTGCTACTCGGATGTTGTCACTGGCCGTACCGGTCAAAGCGACAGACGAATTGGTCAGCCTCGCTCCAGGAGTAGGCGACGAAATGACGACCAGAGGTTTGATACCATCAACCGTCAACGTAGCCACGGCACTCACAACGGTTCCGAGGGAATTCC
This sequence comes from Verrucomicrobiia bacterium, assembly GCA_035577805.1. GTDB lineage: Bacteria > Verrucomicrobiota > Verrucomicrobiia > Limisphaerales > JADJPG01 > DATLUX01. Next base: position 17,210 of record DATLUX010000061.1, on the reverse strand, counting down.
TGACCCAGACCTTGTAGGCGCCCGCATCGGCGGTTTGCACGCTGTTGATGGTGTGAGTAGCCCCCGTGGCGCCCGCAATCGCCCAATTGTTGCGAAACCACTGGTAGCTCAAGGGCGCCGTGCCCGATGCTCCGACGGAGAACACAACATTTCCGCCTGGGACGACAGAAGCGTTTACGGGTTGCACGGTAATTTTCGGGGCAGCCGGGATCTGATATAAGGCGATGCCTGTATTGTTGACATCCGAAACGCCCGACCGATTGAATCCAATAACGTCACCCATGAAATTGCCTGCGAGGTCAAATCTCCGAATCCGGGGGTCTCCCGCTGCAATGGTTAGAAAGGTCAGACCATCCTTGGTAAGGCCGCTCTGCGCTAGTGCCAATACTGCGGCATCTCCGATGTAATGGCCGGCGCGGTCGAATCTGCGAATTCGAGGGTCGTTGGGTGCAATGGTGTAAAAATACTGCCCGTCGGCGGCAAGACCACTTTGTGCTTGCGAGACTGGATTACCCGTCCCTTCCAAAAGAGTAATCGAATCCAGGTAAAATCCCGTCACGTCGAATCTCAGAATCCAAGGTCCATTATTCGCGATCCCGTAAAAGTAGTGCCCGTCAAATTCGATGTCGGAAATGTTGGAGAACGTTCCATTATTATCATTCAGAATTGCCACATCGCCGAGAAAGGCTCCATTGGATGCGTCCCACTCCCGCACCGTTGGGTCGCCATTGTTAATACTGAATAGCCGAAGCTGAGAGGTGGAAGGCGCTTGGTTGATGGTGAGCACTGCGGTTGCGCTGATCGCGCTGCCCACCGCGTTGCCGACAAAGACAGTGTAGTTGCCTGCGTGATTCGCTTGAACGTTGGGAATTATATAAGAACCGCCAGTGGCACCTGGGATTACCGTTCCGTTGCGACGCCACTGATAAACCATTGGTTGCGCACCGGAGGCGCTCACACCAAACGCCACAGTATCGCCAATACGCGCCGTCTTGCTTTGAGGTTGAGTGGTAATTGCAGGCGGGGCGCGATAATAAAGCCAAGTCGCACCGCTGATGTCGTCGGATGCCAACCTGTCCAAGTTAGAATCCACGCTGTTCATTATTGCGCTCACGGTTTGTCCGGCTTGATCCGGGTGGCCGAGGCCGAGAACGTGGCCGAATTCATGGAGTGCGACGCGAAAGAAATCGGGCACCTCTTGCCCGCCCGAAAACCGCAAATTGCCGCGATAGGAGTCCCATGAATACGCAGTATTGAAGAGGACATCTGATTCTGTCATCGTGTTTCCGCTGCGCCAGGTCCCCGTGACGGCCAAAGCATCGCCGAAAGACTGCCCATAGATTGTCGAGCTGAAGAACGCCTGATTTACCTGGTCCCCTTGAGAACCCGCTCCGGGGCTTTGCGTGGAGGGCACAAACTGTATCTGATTAATATAACTATTCCAGGCGGAAAGAGCTTGCCCGGCAACCGCATCCCATGATGTGTTGCCATCAAGCAGAAGGTGACCAGCACTGCCTAACTTAAGGACCATAGAAACGTTGCCGTTTGGCCAGAGAGACGGCGGATCACTAATGAATGTGTAAGCTTGAACCCGGGTTGATGATGCAAAGGAAGTCAGCCAGACCGACCCAATCACTTTTAAAAGCTTCCAGGTGAGATGGACCGATTTGCCGCGGAAAGCACACGAGCTTTCGTCGTCTCGAAACTTTGCGAAACTTTTCGGTGACATCGCGAAATCTGTTTCAGTCTTACTTCTGAACCGCTCGCTTTTTCAGATACTCGCGCACTTTGGTTTTGAAGTCGTCCACCGACATCGGCTCGCGGTCCGCCGCGATGGCGGGCTTGCCTCGCTTCGGTCCGAATTCTACGCCCTCGCCAGCGCCGATCTCCGCAAGGTCGCGGAGAAGTTTGCCGTCGTGCATCACGATGATGTCATGACCAGTCTTTTCATCTTTACGCAGGCCAAACTTACCGTGAAACACACCGACCAACGGGCAGAACTGAACGCCATTCTTCTCGACGAACAGAATCACGCGGTCACCTGCCTTAAACCGAGGGACTCCTGCAACTTCCAATGTCATGTCGCCGATGGTGCCGCCGAGGAATTGCAGCGTGACCGATTTTCCCGCGTTCCCTTTTAAGACTTCCTGCGTCTCGAATTCGACCAGGGTAAAGATGACCCGGTCGCTGCCGACGGTCCGCCACTCCGCCCGCGAGGCAACAGCCTTCCCTACAAATACAAGTTCAGCCCTGTCCGCCATTTCCTCGAAGGTGGGTGGGATCACGGTCGTGGCACTAGCATCGGTGATGGCTGCCCAAACAATCACCCAAGTCACTACCGAAAGCTTCCTCAAGCAAATGGTCATCGTGAGTTCATGGAACAGCTGCGAAACACGCTTTGCGGGCAGTCATCGTTTAAGAATCGGCAGCCGCAGACGATAACTTGAATGGTGGAGCCGTTCGACTAGAACTAGAAAGCAGGCCGCCCATAATGACCGACAGCCGCGCCTCCCCACCACGCCCGGACCGGTGTCGCTGATCGCGGCGGCCCTGGCGCCTCGCCTCCACCGCAAGGGGTAGACCGCAGAAGTGGCAAAGGAGTGGCAAAGCAGGAGAACCTGGAGGATCCGAAGCTGAGTCATTGTGGCTCTGGCTGGCGCGTCCGGCAGGACTTGAACCTGCAACCTTCTGATCCGAAGTCAGAAGCTCTATCCAATTGAGCTACGGACGCTCCGAAAGGCGAGGCTTTACCTTGGCGGGCCGCAAGGCCAACGGCAAAGGAAAAAGAGCGGGCAACGGGCAAGGTGGAAGCGGCCACTGGGTCCGGACCGCGGGTGGTCGCCTGCGCGGTCGAGGCCTACTGCGGCCAAGCTGCTGCGGGCCGGGACTGCACACGGTCCAAGGCCATGCGCAGACGTCGCGCTGTGAATGCACCCGGATGGGAAGGGAGGAATGGGAGTCGATATTGAGGAGGCTGGCTTGCGGCGCGTTCGAGCGTTAGGATGCGCGGATGGTTGAAAGAAAGGACGCACGCATGCTTTTGGTGCTGCTTTGCGTCGTTCACACCATCATTTCGGCGGCCGCTTACGGACTTTCACACACACTCAGCGGACACTTATCCCGGCCGCACCCGCCACGACAGAGACCACGACGCCAGAGGAGCGCGCACGAAGGGAAAGTTCATTTCAGACAGTCATCGGCCGAGAGCTTGTCGTTGTTTCCGTTCCGCGGTGGGTGAGGTATTACATCTATTCTGGTTACACAGCTCTGACTGCTGGCTTGGTTCTGGAACTTTGCCGCAAGATAAAACGGAGCGCCAGCATTCGCCTGTGAGGCCGCTCGTCCTCCCTCCTTTGGCCTCCCCCCAACGGTGGAGAGTCGATATTCGGGGTTGGCACAGGGCTCGGATCTTGGCTAATACTTCGCGGATATGAGTGCCACGACCGCGCCCATCGCTTTCAACGATCCCGTCAATGCCCGCATCCTGGCGGTGTCCGAAGACTGCGTGCAAGGGTTTCAGCGGGATCCGTTGGGGGAAATTGCGCGGTTATCCGGGGTGGAATTGTCGCTGGTGATCGAACGGATCCAGGCGATGTTGCGGGCGGGCAATATCCGGCGGGTGCGCCAGACGTTGCTGGCGACGAACCTGGCTCAAGGCGCGTTGGTGGCCTGGCAGGTGCCGGAAACGCGTCTGAACAACGCTTTCGACTGGATGTTTCAAGAGGATCCTTTCAGCGGACATGTGGTCACTCGCTCCACCGACAGCGCCACGCCCGGGTCCACTTACAAGCTCTGGACCACGCTGAAAGTTCCCCAGGGCTACAGCATGGTTCGGCATTGCGAGTTTTTGGTCCGCCGCACGGGCGCCGAACGGTTTGTGTTACTGCCGGCCAAGCGGCTGTTTGCGTTGGGCGTGGGACACCTGCGCCGGCGCGGCCTGGAACCAGGAAGCCGCTCGGAGGAACCGGCGGAAGTGACTGAGGTCACCACCATCAGTTTGAATGAACTGGAATGGCGCATCCTGGAAGCGATCAAACGCGAGTTCGAGCCGGACGAATTGAAACCGGATCTGTGGGCCGCCCGAGCGCAGGAAGCCGGCGTGCCGCGGCAAACGTTTTTCGAAGTGGCGGAGGATTTTAATCGGCGCAAGATCATCGGGCGCTTTTCCACTTTCCTCGAACACGTGAAGCCGCACACCGACGGCGAACGGGTGACGCGTTTCAACGCGCTTTTTCATTGGGCTGTGCCGCCGGGACGTGAACTGGAGACCGGACAGGAAGTGGGGCGTCATCATATCATGACTCACGCCTATTGGCGGGAAGGGGGGCCGGAATTTCGGAATGTGAACGTGATGGGGGTGGCGCACGGCACAGACAAAGCATTGGTGCTGGCGCACAAGGCGGCCATCGATCGGCATTTGGAAGAGGCGGGGATCCCGGTTCATTACACGAACGTCTTTTGGGGCGGGCGCAGTGAGATTAAGCCCTCAGAGATCTCGCCGTTGGCTTACCGGGCCTGGTGCGAGAAGATGGGGATCGATCCCGAGACGATGCGCGGTTGAAAAAAGCCAAAAGCCAAAGCGGAAAGCGGAAAGCGGAAACAGCGTTCAACCTACGCCGCTGGCAGGCTGTCGAGGAACGAGCGGATGGCTTCGGCCGACTCGCGTGGGCGTCGCTGCAGGACGAGGTGCGGGCCCGGGATGGCCACAACTGTCACAGAAGGTTTCAAACGACGGATCTCATCGACGGCCGTGCTGACGACAAATTGATCGCTGGCCGCCTGGAGATAGAGGATGGGTTTGTCGCAAATTTGCAGGGCCCTGCGGGCGTCGGCGCTGATCACATTTTCGGTGCGCCAGGCTCGGACTTCAGGCTTGAGCGAGAGCAAGGCTGTGGTGATCGACTCGACCAGGATGTCCGGCGCGTCCTCGCCCACCAGATGTTTGCGAACGAGAGGCGGAGTGGGCTCCTTATGCAGCCAGGGTTTGGAGAAGAACGACGTCGCCCAACGTCCTCTCGGTCCGAGCGGGTTGCTGACAAAGCAGCCGGCCAGGACCACGGCGCGAATATTCTGGCGCTGTTCTTCGACAAAACGCAGCGCGAGCGGGCCGGCGGTGGATTCGGCGACCAGAACATACGGGTGCCCCCAGGGAATGACCGAACGAATACAGGCGAAGAGCTCTCGTTCAGGTACGACTTGGTCGGCCGGGTAGGTGACCACGGAAGTCGTGAAGGTGCTGGGAAGAACGCTCTGGAACGGGGCGAAGAGTTGGCCAGTTCCGTCCAAACCGGGCAACAGCACCAGCCGGTGCTGTCCGGTGTCTGCCATGCGCAATTTCATTTGCCTGCCCTTTACTTCATGGAGGAGAGAGCGGGGAGCGCCACGTGCGCCCCGCAGGGCGCCAGCCTCAGGTCCTCCGATTTATTTTATTCGTGTGGATGAAATTTGTTCTTCGGTTCGAAAGGCGACGGTAACGGCGACGTAGGTTGGGCAGGTTGCGGCTGGGTTTGGAAGGGGGACGGTACCGATTCGGTTCGTTCCCGGGCCGTCACGGGCAACGGACGTCGAGTCGCCGCCGTGGCCGGACTGCTGCTGGAACGCGGCACGCCTGGGGCTGCGCCCGCAGCTGGGCCCGCATTCACTGCCGCACCTGTCCCTGCGGCGGGCGGTTCGGTGCCCGCAGCGAGTTTTTTCGCCAGGGCGGCGTCAGTTCCGGCTTGGTCCGCTAGGGCGACCAACGAGTCCTGGGCCGGATGCAGGCCTAACCAGGAGACTTTGCCCTGCTCCAGATCGTAGACGGCGCCGAGGATGCTCAGCCTGCCGGCGTGAACTTTTTCGCGCACGGCGCTGCTTTGTTTGATGATGTCTTCGATCGTTTGCCAGACATTGGCCTGGATGGCTTTGGTGACTGCTTCCTCGGGTTCGGGCGTTTCGGCTTTCACCCGGTCGGCCGCGGGCTTGATTTTTTCGGCCAAGGCCTGGAGATGGCCATGAAGTTCGGTTCCTTTGACCACCGCGGTTACCGCGTCGCATTTGCTGTGGCCCATGACCACCAGGAGCGGCGTGTTAAGATGACTGACTCCATATTCAACCGTAGCCAGCTCGCTCAATCCAGCCACATTCCCGGCGACGCGCACCACGAACAGGTCACCCACGCCCCGATCGAAGATCAGCTCGACGGGTTCCCGGGAATCTGAGCAGGCCAGGATGGTGGCGAAAGGTTCCTGGCCTTCGGCGAGGGTGGTGGCGCGGCGTTCGGCATCCACATGAGGATGCTGCTGTTTGCCGGTCACATAACGGACATTGCCTTCCTTCAATAGCATGAGGGAGGCGTCGCGGAGCAGTCGCGTGGCCGGGTCAGGGGTGTCTTCTTTGGGGGCGGCGCAGAGCGGCAAGGCAGCGGCAGCGGCCAGGGCGGCCGCCAGAACCACGCGAAATGAAGACAAAAATCTCATGATCAAAGGCCACCGCCGGGATCAACCGACGGCTCCTCGTAGATCATCGGAACAGGGCGCACAGATCTGAAATGCGGTCGCGCCCGCAGATGGGGGAGGGCCCGCAGATGGGCGGGTAGGCGCAGATGGGAGCGGGCCTCTCCCCTCAACCCGGGTCGCGTATTAAAGGTCTCAAGATACGCGGTCGGGTTTTATTTCTTTTTCTCCGCGGCGGGGGGGCGTTGGTGTTGGAGGAACCAGTCGTAGAGCTTGGGGTTAGCGTAGGTCTCAGTCCACGAATCGTGTTGAGCGTCGGGGTAGACAGTCAAGGTGACGTCCGTGACGCCGGCTTTTTTGAGGGCATTGATCATGTGCTCGGATTCTTCCAGTTTCACGACTGGATCTTTGGCGCCATGAAAGGCCCAGACCCCGAGCGATTTTAGCGCGGCCGTTTTGTTGGGGCTGGCCAGCAGGATAGCGAGAGGTTCGCCTCCGCCACAGATGGGGGCGATGGCGGCGAAACGTTCCGGGTACTTGAGGCCGAGGCTCCAGGTGCCGAATCCGCCCATGCTCAGACCGGTTAGATACACGCGGGTGGGATCCACTTTATATTTGGCCATGACCTGATCCAGGAGGGCCAGCAACAGGTCATCGGACCAGATCTCGCCATCTGGACATTGCGGGGAAACGACCATGAACGGGAAGTCGGGCCGTTTTTTCAGGAGTTTAGGCGGCCCGTGGGTCTTGACCTTTTGGAGATCGGCGCCGCGTTCGCCGGCGCCATGCAAGAACAGCAAGAGTGGCCAGCGCTGCGGAGAACGCGCCTGATAACCCTTGGGCAGAAACAGCAGATAATCCGCCGATAACGTGCGGGAAACCTTGCGCTTAAATTGTTGTGATGTTTGCATGTCTTCGTCTGCCCGAGCCGGCGCCGGCGCCGCCATGGCGCTGAGCCCGATGGCGAACAACAGGTTGAGCCAGCCGCGGCAAACGGGGGCCAGAATCATGGCCGGGGGTTGTTCCAGGTTTGACTCCGCAACGCAAGTTACAGTTTTTTGTGGCATGCCAACACAGGTCTTGTTAGGACAGCATGGAATGGTGCCGCTGCAAAAACTTCTCGGCAAAGAAGACAGGTTTTTCGAATTGTTCGCCGCCACGGCCGAGCAGGCTCGCCAGAGCGTGCAGGCCCTCCGCAAGTTTCTGCGCAACCCGGGCCCGACGGCGTCCTTGGAGGATTTTGCGGCCATCCGGCGCAAGAACAAAGCCATTACCATGCAGATCAATGAGCTGCTCTGCACGGGGTTTGTCAGCGCCCTGGAAGTGGAGGACATCGAAGCCTTATCGAACAGCATTTATAAGGTGCCTAAGACCTGCGAAAAGATCGCGGAACGCGTGCAGTTGGCGCCGCAGCATCTGGCCGGGGTGGAGTTGACCGGACAACTGGCCATGCTCGAACAGGCGACGTCCACCCTCGCCGAAATGGTGAAGGAATTGCGCAAGGGGCTGACGCGCGCGCGCGTCACCGCACTCAATGAGAAGTTGCAGGCCGTCGAAGGCGACGCGGACAATACCATCAACGAATTGCTGCGCGGGATTTATAACTCGACGGAGAGCCCGGGCCGGCTGCTTTACTTGAAGGACCTCTACGAGTTGATGGAACGAGTGACGGACCGTTGCCGTGATGCGGGCAATGTGGTCCTGCGCATCGTGCTGAAAGGATCCTGACGAGTGTCTCTGCACCACTAAACGAAGAAATCTTTCATTCCCGCGAGGATTTTCAGGCGGCGATTTGTTCGGGCGTAAACGCGTCACATCTGTGCCACTATCCTCAAAAATGTTCGCAAGCTGCGGTCAATACCTGGTCCTGATTTCAAGCGGCCACTCTGTGGTGACGCTCACTGCGGGCCCTAGGTTGGATTTACCACAGAGGTCACGGAGGCCCACAGAGGCGGTGAGGAGGAGTAACCACAAAGAACGAGATGCTTTCGCGATCATGTCACCCAAGTTGCCGGTCATTGGGCTACGTTCTTTTGTGGTCTTTGGACCACCGGGCGGAACGCGTTACTCGGCTTGCACGGAGCGATCGAGGTGCCTGGCCAGATCCAGGCGGTTGGTGGCTGCTTCGCCCAGGGCCCGGCGCAGCCCCGGCGGAATCGGAGTGTCACCCAGGCCATGATGATGGCGCAGAGCGCGTTTGAAACATTGAACCAACGCCCACTTGAGTAGCCCGCGGTGTTCCCGGCGAAAACGGCTGACGGCCGGAGCGCCGGGATGAAAGGAAGCGAGGAGTTTCTTAAGCTCCGGTTCCTGGTAGGAAAGCGCGACCACGTCGTCTGATTCGCATAAGCCCAGCGCATACGCGTAGGTGATCAAGATCAACAACGCCCGCGGCTGGAAACTCGGATTGACCCGGAGGAACTCCAACAGTTCGGCATTTTGCCAATCCAAACTCGCGACATCCTCGGCGATCCATTGGCGGAGCATCGACCGGTCGGCCCACTCGCTCAAGTCCCAAGGCAACTCAAACCGTTCTTCACTGGGGTGTTGATCTTGGCCCTGTTCGGTTGTCTCGGTCGTTCCTGACATAACTCATCTCATCCGCTCTTAAGGAGTCTCTGGCAGATACTCGGATGCCTATGTTCCAACCATATTACAGGCGGGTTACGTTCCAAGGGCAAATGGGGGTGTTTCTTTGCGCTTTGCATTTTCGGCGTTTGGTCTTTCACTGGCAGCAGTTACCCGGTTATGCGCATGACGCCACCATTCCGTTGGACTGCTCTGTTTTTGGTGGTCTTTTCCGCCCTGGCCGGGTGCAGGGTGGGTGCAGGTGCAGGTGCGGGGGCGGAGCCGGCCACGGAGCGTGGCTTTCAACCAGGCGGACTATGGAAGGCTGGAGCAGCTTCGATCACGATCACCCCCGATCAACCGATGTGGATGGCTGGTTACGCCAATCGCACCAATGTTTCCCAAGGCAAGGCGACGGATCTGTTCGCCAAAGTTCTGGCTCTGGAGGATTCGGCCAGTAACCGGTTGGTCATCGTGACGCTGGACCTAATTGGGGTGCCGCGCTCGCTCCGGGATGAAGTCCAACGGGCTTGTCGCTCGGATCACGGTTTGTCCCCAGAACAATTGCTGATGAATTGCAGCCATACCCACAGTGGACCCGAGTTTCGGATCCGGCCCGGGCCCCAGGACTGGGCCATGTTCGGCAAGGAAGGAATCCAAGGCGCCAAGTCGGCGGAGGCGTATGGGGTGGAATTGCGAGCGCGCATTCGCGAAGGCGTCCAGAAAGCGATGGAAGATCTGGCCCCGGCGCAACTGAGTTATCAGCATGCGCGCTGCGGTTTCGCCATGAATCGGCGTACCCTCGTCGGCGGGGTTTACCAAAACTTCCCCAACCCGGATGGACCGGTCGATCACGATGTGCCGGTTCTTAAGGTGGAGCGACCGGCCGGCCAGCTCGTGGCCATCTTGTTTGGCTATGCGTGTCATAACACGACGCTGGCGTTGTATCAGTTTTCAGGGGATTACGCGGGCTACGCCCAACAGGAACTCCAAAATGCGCATCCCGGCGCCATCGCCTTGTTTCTGCAGGGTTGCGGTGGGGATCAGAACCCGTATCCGCGCGGCACGGTTGAACTGGCCCGGACTCATGGACGAAACCTGGCCACGGCGGTGGAGGCGGCGCTGGTGACGAAAGCGCGTCCGTTGTCCGGCGCGTTACGGGTGGTATTTGCCGAAGTCGACATCGATTACGCGACGCCGCCCACCCGCGAGGAGCTCGCGGCTCGTCTGCAAACTAACGGCCCGGCCGCAGACCACGCGCGCCGGATGTTGGCGCGTTACGAACGGGAAGGGCGGCTGCCCGAACGCTATTCTTATCCTGTGCAGCTGATTCGCTTCGGGAACGAGTTGACCTTGGTCGCCCTGGCGGGGGAGACCTGCGTCGATTATGCGCAGCGCCTGAAACGGGAATTACCCGGGCCGGCGGCCCTCTGGGTGGCGGGCTACTGCAACGATGTCATGGCTTACATCCCCAGCGCGCGGCTCCTGCGGGAAGGCGGCTACGAACCGCGATCGTCGATGGATTACAGCGAAATTCATCCTGGTCCCTGGGCCCCATCCCTGGAGGAACGGATCATCGGCAAAGTCCATGAACTATTCCGGTGATGGTTCGGGGTTCAGGGTTCAGGGTTCCCGGTTCAGGGTTCCTGGTTCCTGGTTCCCGGTTCCTGGTTCCTGGTTCCTGGTTCCGCGAGCAATGAACCGTGAACCCCGAACCCCGAACCGTGAACCCGAACCCCGAACCGTGAACCCCGAACCGTGAACCCCGAACCCCGAACCGTGAACCAGATCTATGCAAACCACCACGCGTCGAGAATTTCTGAAACAAACGGGCAAGGTCACGGTGACAGGAGCGGCCTTGGCGGTTGGTCCGTCGCTGGGCGTTGCCGGGGCCAATGACAAACTGGTGTTGGGCGTGATCGGCCCGGGCGGCATGGGCACGCATCTGCTCGATTCGTTTGTGCGCCAGTCTGACGTTGAGATTGCTTGGGTTTGTGATCCGGATCGGCAACGGCTGGATAAAGCGCGCGCGACCGTGGAGAGCGTGGGCGGGAAAGCGCCGCGAGCGGACAAAGATCTGCGCCGGGTGCTGGAAGATAAATCAGTGGACGCCGTGATTATCGCCACGCCGGATCATTGGCATGCGCCGGCCACGATTCTGGCCTGCCAAGCCGGCAAACATGTGTACGTGGAGAAGCCGTGCGCGCACAATATTCGCGAAGGCCGCCTGATGGTGGAAGCAGCGCGGCGCCATCGGCGGGTAGTGCAGGTAGGCACACAAACCCGCAGCACCGAACACGCCTTGCAAGCGGTGAAACGGCTGCGGGAAGGAGCGATCGGCGAGGTGCTGGTGGCCAAGGCCTGGAACAGCCAGCTGCGCCGTAGCATCGGTCGGGCAAAACCAGCCCCACCGCCGGACTATTTGGATTTCGATCTGTGGCTGGGGCCTGCCCCCGAGGTGCCCTATCAATCCAACTTGCTGCCAGGCATCTGGCGGTGGTGGCATGCATTTGGCACCGGCGATATGGGCAACGACGGTGTCCATGATCTGGATATCGCCCGCTGGGGCCTGGGCGTGGACACTCATCCGATCAAAGCCACTGCCATCGGCGGGAAATACTTCTTCGACGACGATCAGCAATTTCCCGACACACAGTACGTGGTGTTCGAGTATCCGGGAAGCGGCTCGCGGCGCAAACAGTTGATCTATGAGCAACGTCTCTGGTCCCCGTATGTCCAGGAAGGACACGAGAACGGCAACGCCTTCTATGGCACGGAAGGCGTGATGATCCTGGGCAAAGCCGGCGGTTGGCAATTGTTCGGCCCGCGCAATCTTTTGAAGGATTCCATGACCGGCAAACCGGACAGCACCGCGCATCATCGCAATTTTCTGGAATGCATCCGCAACGGTCAGAAGCCCAATGCTGACATTGAAATCGCTCATCATTCCGCGGCGCTCTGTCATTTGGGCAATATCGCCACGCGACTCGGGCGGGCGCTTCAATTCGATCCCGCGGCCGAGCAGATCCTGGGAGATGCGGAAGCCAACGTTCTGGTGCGCCGCCAGTATCGTCAGGGTCACTGGGCCGTGCCGCCAGGAGCGTAGGGGAAAAGGAACTCACGGTTCGCGGTTCGCGGTTCGCGGTTCGCGGTTCCCGGTTCCCGGTTCAGGGTTCCTGGTTCCTGGTTCCTGGTTCCTGGTTCCTCGTTCCCTGAACCCCGAACCCTGAACCCCGAACCCCGAACCCTGAACCCTGAACCCTGGCTGGTTTACCCGAGTCTGGCGCCGGGTTGGATGGGGTGGCCGCTCAGGAAGGCTCCGGCTTCCAGCCGGCGACCTCCTTCGCGTTGCAGTTCTTTCAAGCTCAAGGCCTGGCGGCCACACGCCACCAGAACCCCGTTGCGATCCGCGCGCAGCACGGTTCCAGGAATTCCGGATTCGCGCTCATCGACTTCGGCAACCCAAACTTTCAGCAGCTTGTGTTTATCCCCGTCCTGGTGGGTGGTAAAAGCGCCTGGCCAAGGGGTGAAGGCGCGGATGCGGTTCCAAAGCACGCGGGCTGGCAGTTGCCAATCGAGGCGCCCGTCTTCCTTCGAGATCTTGGGCGCATAGCTGGCTCCTTCGGCCGGTTGCGGTCGCGGCTGGATCCGGCCCGCGACGTATTCGGGGATGGTCTGGATGAGCAGCGTGGCTCCAAGGTCGGCGAGCCGATCATGGAGAGTCTGGGCATTGTCGAGTTCTTCAATCGGCGTGCGCACCTGGGTCAGGATGGGGCCAGTATCGAGGCCAGCATCCATTTTCATGATCGTCACACCCGTTTCGCTGTCGCCATTGAGGATGGCGCATTGGATGGGAGCCGCGCCGCGATATTTCGGCAGCAGCGACGTGTGGACATTCAAACAGCCAAAGCGCGGCAGGTCGAGCAGCCCTTGGGGCAGAATCTGGCCGTAAGCGGCCACGACGATCAGTTCAGGATGCTGCCCACGCAATTGCTCAAGGAACGCCGGGTCGCGTGCGCGCGCCGGCTGCCAGACGCTCAGCCCGACGGCCAAGGCGGCTGCTTTGACCGGCGTGGGTTGGATCTGCAAATCGCGTCCGCGCGGTTTGTCGGGTTGGGACACGACGCCGAGCAGTTGCAGGTCGGTGGCGCTGGATAAGGCTCGGAGACTGGCGCAAGCCAGTTCCGCCGTGCCCATGAAGACGACCTTTAGCATGGTGGTTTCTGGTTCACGGTTCGGGGTTCACGGTTCGGGGTTCACGGTTCAGGGTTTACGGTTCGCGGTTCGCGGTTCCTGGTTGCCGGATGCTGAATCCAGGCGATGCACTTTCGAAAAACCTTCAACGTTCAACGTTCAACGTTCAATTCAACATTCAACCGATCGTTGATTGAATTGAATGTTGGAACCTGGAACCTGGAACCTGGAACCGTGAACCTGGAACCTGGAACCGTGAACCCGAACCCCGAACCCCGAACCCAGATTAGCTTTTGATCCGGGCGATGACGTCGAGGATTTGGCGCAGGACATCGAGCGGCGACTGGGTGGCGTCGATGGTGTGCACGAGGGACGGGCCGTAGAAATCGAGGACGGGTTTGGTCTCGTGTTCGTACGTTTCGAGGCGTTTTTTGATGATCTCGAGATTGGCGTCGTCGAGGCGATTTTCGCGGAGCGCGCGGCGTTGGAGGCGTTCGATCATTTTGGTCTGATCGGAGCAAGACAGGAAGAAGACGGCTTTGACATCCAGGGTATCGCGGAGCATTCGGGCCTGGTTGACGTTGCGAGGGATGCCATCCAGGACCAGGGTATCGTGGGCGGCGTTGAATTCGCCGGCGACGGTGCTGGCTGTGATGTTGGAAGCCCAGAGTTCGATGGTGGGCTGATCGGGAACCAGTTGTCCTTTGCTGGAATATTCGATGAAGAGACGGCCCATGGGATTTTCGATGCGCAGATTGCGAAAAGCATCGCCGCAGGCGAAATGGAACAAGTTGGGGATCGCGCCCAGAATCTTGCCTTGGGTGCCTTTGCCGGATCCGGGGGCGCCGAAGAGCAGGATGGTGCGGAACTTGACGGGTTTGACCTCGGGCTCACTCATTCAAGGGTTGGCGTTGGGGGACGTCAGGCCTCTCGGGGGCGCACCTGGATTTCGTAAATATCGCTAAAAGGAATGATGACGTCGGCGGTGGCGTCACCTTTGTTGACCTGCAGATGCAGTTCGTTCTGCAGCACCCGGGTTAATCGGCTGCCGGAATGTTCTCCACGCGCAGAGCGAATAAATATCACCATATCCTTCTCGGCTTCTCCCGGGACCATCTTGAGGAACCCTGCAAACTTGGTTTCGAAGAACCGCCGATTAAAAGTGGTTTGGCCCCGTTGATAGACGGTCACCTTGGGCTGGGCGTTGGCGGCCGCTTCTTCCGCTTCCGCTTCGCCGGGCTGGCCGCGGTAACCGACCTGCAATTGCGGTTGTTGTCCTTCGTCATATTGCGCCATCGATTCCGCCGCCAGTTCGTCGTGGGTCTTTTTCAGGCGCGGGGGCAGGCAGACAAAGAGCACCGGCACCAGGACCGGCAGCACCGCCGCCAGACCTGCCACCAAAGGCGGCGGATAATTGCGGAAGATGCCCACTTCCCAGCCGGCGTAAATGTTGCCGGCCCATAACAGGAGGAACAAAGTCAGCGTCACCGGCGAGGCAAACAGGGTGCCCCAACCCGCCTTGGGGTCCGGACGATCCAGCCGCCGAAGTGTTTTGGGTTTGATTTCCAGGACGGGTTTCTTCTCAGCGTCCGCTTCGTCAATCTCCAGGTATGGCTCCAGGAAGGGCTTGGCTTTGGGTTGTTTGGCCAGTTCCTTCAAGGCTTCCTGAGTGAAATTGGTCCACCCGACGCGTGTGGCAAACGAGCCATCGGGCTTTTTGACCACCATGCCTTGGGCGTTATAGGAGATAGGCTCCCCCTCCAGAAGCGTGCCGTCCGTCAGCGGATAGCCCGCCCCGCCGGCCAGGGCCAGACCTGCCCATGTGAAGGCAAATGGAAGCGCGACGAAAACAAGCCGGCGAATCATAGGCCTTGCATAGCAAAGGCCCTCTGGCAGTGGAAGAAGAATTGTCGAAGGTGGTTGCAACTGGTCTCGGCTCGTTCATCATGTGCCCTCAGTCGAGCGAATCTCCAGGCTGCCGATGAGTAAACCAATGGTTCTAATTGTCGATGACGAGAAGCCGACCCGCGAAGGGTTGCGGGCTGCGCTGGAGGAGCGCTACGACGTTTACGTGGCCGAAGACGCCACGGCCGGGATGAAACTCCTGGAACAGGAACGCTTCGATGTATTGCTGACGGACTTCCGGCTTCCCAACGAAGACGGGATGAAGCTGATTTCCCGCGCCAAATCCCTGCCCAAACCTCCCGTCTGCATCCTCATGACCGCCTATGGCTCGGAGGAACTTGCCGTCCAAGCCATAAAAAGCGGCGCGGACGATTATCTTCCCAAAGGCCGGATGCAGATCGAAGAAGTGGAGATGCGCATCAGCCGGGCGCTCCGGGGCCAGTCCCTAGAGCAGGAGAACGTCGCCCTTCGCCAGCAGCTCGACACCAAGTTCGGACTCGACAATATCATCGGCGAATCCCCGCCCATGAAGGAGGTCTTCGAACTGGTCCGCCAAGTAGCCGTCAGCCCCACCGCGACGGTTCTGATCCTGGGCGAGACCGGCACCGGCAAGGAGCTTATCGCCAAAGCCATTCATCAGCTTAGCCCCCGCCACCAGCAACCGATGGTCACCGTCCATTGCGCCGCGCTCCCGCCAACGCTGCTGGAAAGCGAATTGTTTGGCCACGAGAAAGGCGCGTTCACCGGCGCGCAGGAGCGGCGGATCGGCCGCTTCGAACTCGCCCAGGGCGGCACCCTTTTCCTGGATGAAATCGGTGAGATCGACGCCAGCACCCAAGTGAAGCTGCTGCGTTTCCTCAGCGAACGCACCTTCGAACGAGTCGGTTCAAGCAAAACCTTGACCGCCGATGTGCGCGTGCTGGCCGCCACCAATCGGGACCTGGCCGAAGAGGTCAAAACCGGCGCGTTCCGCGAAGATCTCTATTTCCGATTGCGCGGCGTTAAAATCAAACTGCCTGCCCTGCGCGAGCGCCGCAGCGATATCCCGCTCCTGGTCCAGGCGTTCGTTCGCGAAAGTGCCCGTGCCAACGGCAAAAAAATCAAAGGCGTAGCTCCTGATGCCATGGAGGCCCTGACCGCTTACAGTTGGCCCGGCAATGTCCGCGAACTCTACTCCACCATCGAAGGCGCCGTCGTGCTGTCCCGGGGTGACACCATCACCCTGCGCGACCTGGCCCCGGAGGTCCGCCAAAATGATCCGGCCAGCACCGGCGTGCAGTCCCCAGGAGCACTCATCCCGGCCGAAACGGTCCGTGACGCCGAAAAACAACTGATGATCCGCGCTCTGAAAGAGGCGGACGGCAATCGGACCACCGCGGCGCGCCGCATCGGGATGAGCCGCCGAACCTTGCATCGCAAACTCAAGGAGTACGGCTTGGAACACTTGTGAGGGGCAGTTTGAACGCACCGCCGACCCGCCCGGTCCCACTGTCACCGCACTGCACCTGCCCTTGATACCTCGCCTCCCGACACCTTCCAACTGCGTTGCTGACCGCTGAGCTCGTCCATGCCACTGCAAGAGATCATCCATAAGTTAACCGAAGGCACCGGCTCGCGGATCCTGGCGGCCGTGCTGGTTTTCTTTGGCATGGTGGGTCTGGCCGTTTGGTATGACCTGGCGGCCTTTAAGAACTTGGCGACCATCGAAGGGATGGACGCTGCCCAGCTGGCGCGCAATCTCAGTCGTGGCGAGGGATATACCACTCGATTTATCCGGCCGTTTAGTCTGTACCTGACGGGGCGCCAGGCCGAAGGGCCAGGGCCGTTGTTGGGCGACCGCCATCCGGATCTGGCCAATGCGCCGGTTTATCCGGTGGTCCTGGCTGGGGCCTTGAAAGTGATGCCGTTTCCGTATCCGGACACAACCGTGGAGCGGGACTTTTCGGTTTACCGGCCTGATCTGTACATCGCGCTGGTCAACCAGTTATTCTTCTTTGTCGTGGTCTGGATGTTGTTCCGATTGACGCGGCGACTTTTAGATGAGAGCGCGGCCTGGGTGACGGCGGCGGTCTTCGCGGGGTCTGACTTATTCTGGCGCTTTAGTGTGTCGGG
>DATLUX010000060.1:0-10506 GCA_035577805.1 Verrucomicrobiia bacterium | reverse complement strand
CGCCGGGTTATGTCGTCACCTGGATCAACCGCCACGGTTCAACCGGGTTCGGCGAGAAGTATTCGCAAAGCATCCTGAACGCGTGGGGCGACAAACCTTTCACCGATATCATGAAGGGCACGGACTATTTGTTGGGCAAACTCGCGAATATCGATCCCAAGCGCCTGGCCGCGGCCGGCGGGAGTTACGGAGGTTACATGGCCGCGTGGATGTTGGGGCATACGGATCGGTTTGCTTGCATCATCGATCATGCGGGGGTAAACAATGCCTACAGCCAGTTTGCGACCGACATGCCGCACGGCTTCGCCCAGGTCATGGGCGGCACCCCCTGGGAGAACGTGGACGGCCTGCAACGCAACAACCCGATGTTTTATGCCAAGCAATTCAAAACCCCCACGCTCATCACCCATGGCGAGTTGGATTATCGGGTTCCTTCCGGCAACGGGCTCGAGCTTTACGGCATTCTCCAGGCCATGAAGGTGCCCTCGCGTCTGGTCGTGTTCCCCAACGAAAATCATTGGGTGCTTTCCCCGCAGAATTCCATTTACTGGTATTACGAGTTCCACGCCTGGCTGGCCCGCCACCTTGGCCTGACCGTTCCTGAGAAGCCTCGGTTCGAACCCGCGCAGGAGTAATCGTTTCTTGGTTTTTGGCCATTGGCTCTTCAGCTCGGCCATTGGCTCTTCAGCTCGGCTATTGGCTCTTCAGCTCGGCTATTGGCTCTTCAGCTCGGCTATTAGCTCTTCAGCTCGGCTATTAGCCATTGGCTATTGGCTATTGCCCCGCAGCCAAACCCTCATTACGCGTGACGTACGCACCTCCTCCTGTCATACTGCTGACATGCGTTTGTCCATCCGGTCTGTGGCCTTAGGGTTGCTTTGGTTCACTTGCGGAGGGGTGCTCAGGAGCAGCGCCTCCACCGAAGCGCCCACTGCTGATCCGACGCCAAAGGAAGTTCTGAATTTCGCTTTGATCGATCATCGAGGCCGCCTCTATGAGCTGCGCCGGAGCAGCGCCAAAGCAGTGGTGCTTTACTTCACGGCCAACGAATGCCCTGTCGCCCGCCAAAGCACCGCCAAACTCCGTAAGCTCCGCGAAACTTATTCCGCCCGCGGCGTGGAGGTCTGGATGATCAACTCCAGTCCCGCCGATGACCGCAAAAGCATCGCCGCCGAAATGACCGAGCTACGCGCCTATTATCTGCCGGTGCTCAAGGATGATACGCAGGGCTTGGCTCGGCACCTGGGCGTGCGCCGCACCGGCGAAACCCTGGCCATCAACACCAAAGATTGGTCCGTGTTTTATCGCGGAGCCATTGACGATCAAATGGTGGAAGGATCGCAGAAACCCAAACCGACCGAACGCTACCTGGAAGATGCCCTCAACCAGTTCCTCGCCGGCCAACCCGTCAGCCGCGCCCGCACCGTCGCCCGGGGTTGTGTCATCCACTTCGATGGCGGCGACGGGCCCGACGATGCTCCGGTGTCCTTCGCCAAGCAAGTGGCGCCGATCCTGGAACAGAAATGCGTGCGTTGCCATAGCCCCGGCAACATCGGTTCCTGGTCCATGAGCAACCATAAGAAAGTCAAAAGCATGTCATCGATGATCGAGGAGGTGTTGCTCACCCGACGCATGCCGCCCTGGGACGCGGATCCGGCGATCGGCAAGTTTGCCAACGACTCTTCGATAACCGTCTCCGAGGCACAAACCCTTCTGCGTTGGATTCATCAAGGCGCTCCGGCCACGGAAGGCTCCGATCCGCTGGAACAAACCGCGCGTCCGCCTGCCCCCGAGTGGCCGCTCGGCCAACCGGATCTCATCCTGCGGCTGCCCAAACCCGAAGAGATTCCGGCGACCGGCGTGTTGAACTATCGCCATGTGGAAGTCCCCGCCAATAATCCGGAGGAAGTCTGGGTCGGTGGCATCTGGATCAAGCCAAGCAACAAGAAAGTCGTTCATCACGTCATTGCCCGGCTTAAGGAAGGCGGCCGCCGGGATCATCTTGGTCAGAACGAGATGTTCGCCGGTTGGGCCCCCGGCGCGTCCCGCGGCCGGTTTCCGGAAGGCTCCGGCAAATTCCTGCCCAAGAATGCCCGCTTCGATCTCGAACTACACTACACCCCGAACGGCTCACCCCAAACTGACCAAACCGAAGTCGGGCTCTACTTGCTTCCATCCAAACCCGCCAAACGTTTCGAGAGCGTCCCGGTCGTGAACGTCAACTTCGAGCTCCCGCCCGGCGCCGCCGACAGCCAGGTCCAGGCGATGTACTGCTTCAAACGGGGCGCCACCCTCCATGGCGTCACACCCCACATGCATCTGCGCGGGCGTTGGATGAAATTTGAGACCCTCTATCCCGACGGGCGCCGTGAAACCATCTGTTCGGTTCCCCGTTATGACTTTAATTGGCAGCTCAGTTATGCCCTCAGTCAGCCCAAGAAGATCGTTCCCGGCACCTGGGCGGTGCTGACCGGCGGCTACGATAATTCCGTGCACAACCCCGCCAACCCGGACCCGGCCAGGACCGTCCATTGGGGCGACCAATCATTCGATGAGATGTTCCTCGGCTGGTACAACGTCACCTGGGATATGGATCCGGCGACGGACAGCGCCAAGGCGGCCGAGTAACCAGTGCTCAGTGCTCAGTGCTCAGCGCTCAGTGCGGAAGTTGCTTCGCTTCATCTCCTTTGCAGCAGCCGACGTCAGGAGGCTCAGTTCAGTGGCCATGTCCAGTCAAGGGCACACGCGTTCGACGATGACAACCACATACGGAAGCGGGCAACCATGGACCTTTCTCACCTCTCATCCCCGTTCGTACGTGTTTAGCAGAGGGAGTGAGGCACTGGATTGACCCGGCCGCTTGAATCCGCCAGAATATCCCTTGTGAGCAATCAAAATCGTCTGAAGCGCTCGCTGCATTATCTCTGGCGCGAATGGATCAAGCCGCTGGCGGTCATCGCCGGGATCGTGCTGCCGTTTAAATCGGCCATCGCCGATTGGAATTGGGTGCCGACTGGGTCGATGAAGCCGACGATCCTGGAAGGCGATCTGGTGCTGGTCAACAAGCTGGCTTACGACCTGAAGGTGCCTTTCACCTTGTGGCGTCTGGCCGCCTGGGGCGACCCCGTCCCGGGCGACGTGGTGGTGTTGTTTTCTCCTCACGACGGCCAGCGTCTGGTCAAACGCCTGATCGCAGGACCCGGGGATACCGTTGAACTGCGCAACAACACCCTTTTTCTGAACACCCAGCCAATGGACTACGATCGACTGGACCCGGGCCCTTTTGCTCGCGAGACCTACGAAGATCCCAACCCGATCATCGCCCAGGAACACGGACCAAGCTCGCCACATTTGGTGATGTCCTTTCCTTCCCGTAGTGCCCTGCGGGATTTCCCCGCCACCACCGTGCCCGAGGGGAAATATTTTGTAATGGGCGACTCGCGCGACAACAGTTTTGATTCTCGGTACTTTGGTTTCGTCGATCGGAGCGCGATTGTAGGCCGGTCCCAGAGAGTTCTGCTCTCCTTCGACAAGCATCATCATTACGTGCCGAGATTCAGCCGTTGCCTCTCACGGTTGGACCCCTGAGCAGACTTCTAACGGACTCCATCCCGCGAAGGTGACTCCAAGATGTACTCGACGTATTCCCGCCTTGCCGCAACTACGGTCACATCCAGCGTCGTGGCGCCCTCAGGGATAAACAGCTTCCGCTGTTCGAACGGTTCCACGCTCCGCCCCTGGTCATCGGTCGCCCCCAGGATAAGCAGACGCGGGACCCCGTAAGTGCGCGCGTCCAACTCAATCCGCTCCGGCTCAAACTCAGTCAGGCAATGCCGCTGGCTGGGTTCTTCCGCGTCGGGACCCACCCAAAACCGCACCACACCTTGGGGCGTATTGGTCGTCCACTTCCGATAATAACCCTTGGCATCCGGCTGGGCCGGCACCCCGCGCACGACGAAGACCTGGTTGGACGTCCAACCTCGGGCGCAAACCATTTCCAGGCCAAGTTTGAATGCCCTCTCTGCCGGCCACACGTAGCTGCGAATGGGCAGCTGCAACTGTCCCTTGGCATTGGCGCCGATTCGCTTGGGCGGAGCGTACCAAGGCGCGCGCAGGTCAGGATATAAATTGCCCGTCGCATCCTTCACCTGATAACTCCACGCCTCCCAGTCCGTGCTGGGCCGGCCGCGATCACTGACCCGCAGGCGGACATCTAGCGGCGCCGCCCGTCCGCCGGGACGGAGTGCCTTGAATTCCTGCAACCCACGGGTGAAGTCCACTTCTTCCAACTGAAACCCAACGTCACCAACGCTGGCGGTTGCCGGAAGCCGCTCCGGGGTCCAGTCCGGATAAGCGACCTGAGCCGGGTTGGACAGGCGCGCTTGGCCCAGGGGCCGGCGCCCGCCGCCGGGCAACGCTTCGCTCACGCGGAGCTGGAACACCTTGTCGCGTCTTGGCCAGATCCGGTGGCCGCAGTAAGTCACCATTTCTCCGTTGGGAAGCCGTTTGGGCGGCACGTGCCAGGAAAGTAGAAATTGTTCGAGGCCACCCTGGGCGAAGTTGACCTCGATCCAGTTTGGGCTTTTTGAAGGGTGATCGTAGGAAAACCAGAACACGACGCTGGCCTGGACGTCCGGATCCGTCCGGGCGGAAATCCTGGCCGCGGCGCCGGCCCCAGCCTGGCCGGGTAACCGGGCTTGTAATCGTTCGAACACGCTGCCAAAACGGAAGGTGGTGTTGGTGCCGACAGTGACGCCGAGCAGCTTGGCCTGAGTCCCATCAGAAAGGACGAACGTATCGGTCGGGCCGCGAGCGACGGTGGCGACGACCAGGCTGCCGGCGCCACCCAGGCCGATGAGAGCCGAAGTCAGGGCAGCGGCAGTTTTGAGTTTGCTAACGAACATGGCTTTCATAGTTTGACTAATCAGTCCGAGCAGTGTGGTGGAAGCGGGAGCGGCCAGGAGCGCCGGAATCGCGGCGGACAATGCGGCCGGAGCCGCTTGAACGCCGTGCGCCGACACCGCTCCAGCGAGAACGGTAATGGAAAGCGCTACCCCCCGCCGCGCGAAGAAGCGGCGCATCTTCTCGAGAGCGCGACTGACGCGTTTCTTGGCCGCATCCTCCCCGCTGCCGATGGCGCGGCCCACTTCCCTGAATTCCTGACACTCAAAGAACCGGAGCAGAATGGCGTGGCGATCGGTTTCGCCGAGTTTGGAGATGGCTTCATCAAGGAGCGGGGCGATCTCGCTCCACGAAGGATCGGGTGAAGACTCTGTGATGGTCGGTTGCATTTGAGCGCTTTTCTGTTCCCAATGCTGCCGTCGTTTAGCCGTCCGCAGGGCCGCGTTGGATGCAAAACGGGTCGTGCGAAAGAGCCAGCCGGACAAGACGATGCCAGGTCCCAACGTCGCGGCTTTGCGCGCTAGAATCAGAAACACCGCTTGCGCAACATCCTGGGCCAAGTGCTTGTCGCCCACCTGCCGTAACGCTGAGGCATAAACCAGACCGAGATGACGTTCCACCAGAGTCCGAAAGGCATCCTCCGAACCGTGCGTCCCATACGCCCGAAGTAGTTTCAAGTCGTCCGTCATAGCCGCCATCCATACAATGTCCGGTCCGCCAAGAAGGGGACATTCATTTAATTGGTCGGAAGATCGAAGAGAGCAAGGACTTGATTGAAACCGGCTGGTTCTTCTCGCACACTAGGACTCGCCCGCCGCTGAGCTGCGGGCCGTACCTGCACACTCCGAAAACGAGCCGACGCGAACGCAGAGCATGGACCATTTCCACGCGCACATCCGCATCCTATTGTGGCTCGGGTTGACCCTGCCAGGCGCAGCCGCCTCGCGCGTCCCCTGGACCTCCAGCCACGTCACCGGCTCCCCGTACCCGCCCTCGCCATACACCGTGGAGCGCCTGCTTGGCGACTTGAGCTTTGAGCACCCCGTCGACCTGGCTTTCCTCCCTGGAAGCCGCATGCTCGTGATCGCGGAACAGGGCGGGAAAATATTCGCGTTCGATACGAGCGCGAACGCGAGCGGTCGTCCTCCCCAGCTGGTTCAGGATCTGAGCCGGCACCATCGGCCGTTCGACGACATCCTGGGATTCACCTTTCATCCCGGGTTTGCCACCAATCATTATGTATTTGTGAACTACAATGAACCCGGAGGCCGCACGAACGGCTCTTTCGTATCCAGGTTCACCTGCTCCTCCCTCAACCCGCCGCGCCTCGATCCGGCCAGCGAACGGGTCATCATCCGCTGGTTGAGCGGCGGACACAACGGCTGCACCCTGGCATTTGGCCCGGACGGGTTTCTCTATATCTCCACCGGAGACGCGGCCAATCCCGATCCGCCAGACTTCCCATTCCGCACCGGCCAGGACATCAGCGACCTGCTGGCGTCGGTCTTACGCATCGATGTGGATCACGCCGATGGCACCAATAACTATGCGGTTCCCAGCGATAATCCTTTCACCCAGCTCGCCGGCGCCCGGCCGGAAGTGTGGGCCTACGGATTCCGCAATCCATTCCGCATGAGCTTCGACGCCGTCACGGGAGATTTGTGGGTCGGCGACGTGGGCTGGGAACAGTACGAAATGATCTACCGCGTCCGCCGCGCCGGGAATTACGGTTGGTCGATCGTCGAAGGCCCGAACACCGCCGTGCGCACCGATGTTCGGCCCGGGCCCACTCCGATCCTGCCGCCGATGGTGGCGCTGACCCACGCCGACGCCGCCAGCATCACCGGTGGACACGTCTACCATGGACGGCGCCTCCCTCAACTCCAGGGCGCTTATCTTTACGGGGATTGGGAGACCGGAAAGTTTTGGGCGCTCCGCCATCGCGGCGACCAACTGCTGTCCAACGACGAGCTCTGTGACACTTCGCTTAAGCCGGTTTCGTTCGTCCTCGATCCGGATGGCGAGTTGATCATCCTCGATTACAACGGCGGCTTCTATCGGCTCATCCCCAATAACGCAGCGCCCGCCAATCAATCGTTTCCGCGGCGGCTTAGCGAGACTGGGATCTACGCGTCGCTGCAACCATTTCAACCGGCCCCCGGCACCGTCCCGTACCACCTCAACGCCCCCATGTGGAACGATCATGCCAGTGCCGACTGGCTCCTGGCCGTGCCCGGTGATGGCGCGATCGCAACCGCCGGCGGCGTCGGCAACATCACTGGTCCGACCTGGTATTTCCCGACCAACAGCGTCCTGGCCAGAACGCTCACCTTGGCGATGCGCTCCGGCGATCGCAGGTCCGAACGGCGCATCGAGACCCAAGTGCTTCATTGGGATGGCCAAGCCTGGAACCCCTACACCTATCGCTGGAACACAGCCCAATCCGATGCGTCGCTCGTCGGACCCGACGGCACCAACGATCTCTTCGTGGTGCTCGATCCCGATGCGCCGGGCGGACAACGCCACACTCCCTGGCGGTTTGCCAGCCGCGCCGAATGTTTGCGTTGCCATAATGCCTGGGCCGGGGATGCCATCACTTTGAACTGGCTCCAACTTGGACGCGGCCCCGGTTCCGGCCCCAGGTTCAATGCCGAACTGGGCTCGCCGGCGCCCGGCACCAACTCCGAATTCGCCCGTCTCCAAAGCTTGGGCGTTCTGAGAATTGTTTCGCCACCGCCCGCGGAACTCCGGGCCATGGTGGATCCTCACGAACTTTCTGCGCCACTGCCCGAGCGCGCGCGCTCCTGGTTACATGCCAACTGCGCTGCGTGCCATCGCTTCGGCGCCGGCGGCGCCGCCGCGTTGCACTTGAACTTCGACAAAGGCCCTGCCGAATGGCGGGCCATCGACGAGAAACCAACCCGAGGCGACTTCGGCCTCGCCGGGGCACGCATTATCGCGTCGGGCGATCCATATCGATCCACTCTCTTTTATCGAATCAGCACGGAAGGCGCCGGACGCATGCCTCACCTGGGTTCGCGTCTGGTCGATCCGTTCGGCGTTCAACTCGTGCGGGATTGGATCCGTGGACTGCCGCCAAAGGGTAATCCCTCGGCCTCGACTGCGACTGCAGCGGAAACCCCGGGCGGCGCCGGCCAACTCGCCGGTGAGATCGCGGGCCGTTTGGCCAAGTCCTCTCCGGAGAATCTCGCTAAAAACACCAATGCTTTTGCGGATGTGCTCGCCAGCATGAATGGCAGCCTGGCCTTGCTCGATCTCATCACTGCCTCCAACTGGCCAGCCGCAACCATCGCGGAAGTCGCCCGCGCCAGTCAAACCCACACCAACGCCATGGTTCGCGACCTCTTTCAACGCCTTCTTCCCCCCGACCAACGGCGCGTCACCCTCGGCACCGCCATCCGCCCAGCCAATGTCCTGGCCCTGGCCGGCGACGCCGCCCGCGGACGCCAACTTTTTCACGGACAAGCCCAGTGCGCCCGCTGCCATCTCTGCGAAAAAGCCGGACGCTTATTCGGTCCCGACCTGAGCGCGATCGGACGCAAATATCCGCGGGCCCAACTGTTGGATCAGATCCTGGCTCCGTCGAAAACCGTGGCCCCGGAATACACCACGACTGTGATCACCTTGCAGGATGACACGGAACTAACCGGCTTCGTGCTGCGACGGACTCCTGATGAACTCGAGTTTCGCGATGAGACGGCCGCGGATCGAAAACTGAAGGTAAGTGAGATCAAAGAAACGCGCGTCTCAACGCTCTCGGCCATGCCGGAAGGTTTACTGGCGCCGTTGACGGCGCAGGAAGCCGCCGATCTGCTCGAGTATCTGTGCGCGATGCGCTGAGAACCGCGAACCCCGAACCCATGAAACTCGGATTTGTTTCCGCCATCCTTCCAGAGCTGAGCCTCCAACAAGTCCTGAACTTCGCCCGGGCGCAAGGTTTCCAATGCATCGAGGCGATGTGCTGGCCGGCGGGAAAAGCGGAACGCAAGTTCGCCGGCGTCACGCACATCGATGTGACCGAGTTCAGCGCCGCGCAGGCCGACGACGTCAATGCCCTCTGTGCGAACGCCCGGGTGAGTTTGTCGGGGCTGGGCTATTATCCCAACCCGCTGGACCCGGATCCAACCGCGGCCAAACGTTGCGTGGATCATCTCAAAAAAGTGATTCGTGCAGCCCAGAAACTTGGGCTGACGACGGTGAACACCTTCGTGGGACGCGACTGGACCCGCTCAGTGGACGAGAACTGGCCGCGTTTCCTCAAGACCTGGCGGCCGTTAATTGCGTTTGCCGAGGATCAGGGAATTCGGATTGGCATCGAGAATTGTCCGATGTTCTTTACCCAGGATGAATGGCCGGGCGGCAAGAACCTGGCCACCAGCCCGGTCATTTGGCGCCGCATGTTCCATGATATCCCAAGTAAACATTTCGGCCTGAACTATGACCCGTCCCACTTCGTCTTGCAGCACATGGACCCTACCAGTCCCTTGCAGGAATTTCAGGACAAGCTGTTTCATTTCCATGCCAAGGACGTCAAGATCTGCGGCGAACGCCTCAACGAAGTCGGCATCTTCGCGTATCCCCTCGAATGGCATCAGCCGCGCATTCCTGGCTATGGCGAAATCGATTGGAGCCGTTTTCTCGGCTGTTTGATGGAGACGAGTTATCGTGGCCCGCTTTGCATCGAGGTCGAAGACGACACATTTGGACGCAGCCTCGAGGGCCGCCAACACGCCCTGCGCACGGCCGGGAATGTCCTCCGCCCGTTTTGGACGTGACCACGGATGAGCGCAGATGAGAGTTGGCCCACAGATTCGATTTTCAATTCTCGATTTTCAATATCACCAATATCACCAATCGAAAATCGCCAAGGGAGGGCCTGTCAGTGGGCGTCGGTTTGCGGCGGTGGGAGACCTGCGGCGGCGGGAGTTTATGATTGGTTCTCTGGGCGCCCTTCGTTAGGCTCCGCGCATGGCCTCCTATCCCGTAGCAGCCGCAGGCAGGCAGCACACTTTGTTCACGGCCGAGCGCGGCTCACTCCGCGCTTCGTCACTTCGGTTGTCATCTCACTTCGCACGCTGCACTCCATGAAGCTCGCTGGTTTCTTTGCCTTCACCATCCCGGAACTGCGTCGGTTGAATGGCGCGCAATTGTTGAAAGTGTGGAGCGGGTGCACGCCCTTTAGCCGGCCCAAGATCTATTTGCACATTGTGCTGTTGATGGCTTGCGCCTCGGTGCTCTTCAACACGGCCATGCGCTTGAGCGAATCGTTCCTGCTGGACCTGGTCGGTTTGATCATTGGCCTATCGGTGCCGCCCAATATCTATTTCCACTTCGTCTTTAAAGACCGGAGAGCCGCCATCCGCGAATTCATCCAGGAAAACTGGGACGAATTTAAGCCGCAGTAGCAGGTGTTCAGGTGTCAGGTGTTCAGGTGTCAGGTGTTCAGGTGTCAGGTGTTCAGGTGTCAGGTGTCAGGTGTCAGGTGTCAGGTGTCAGTGTTTGAGGGAACGTTTGAAGGCGCCGATGAGCGCTTTCGTGACCCGGGCCTGTTCATAGAGAACATCGAATGTTTGCGACGTGAGG
>DATLUX010000059.1:0-7676 GCA_035577805.1 Verrucomicrobiia bacterium | reverse complement strand
CCGCCAAATCCCAGATTCTCACGGTGCCATCGTAGCCGCCAGTCACCAAACGGCGTCCGTCTGGTGAAAATGCGACGGAGGGCACAGTCTTTTCGTGTCCCTGCAAACTGAAGAGCTCGTCGCTTCGACATTGTTTCCAGAGATAACGCCATTCGAAGCCGCGCAGGTCTGGTTCGCCCGGTTTTGGGACGTGCTTTTGCAGGAGCTCAAGCGCCAGTTTCAAATTGTCCGCTGCCAAAGCCTGCTGCGCCAGATTGATGTCGGCGGCGTAGAGGTTCTCGCGGTTCTCGTCGGCCAGGGCGCTTTTTTCCGCAGCCAGTTTGCGGTTCCGTTCCGCCAATTCGCGAGCCTCGCGAGTCTGAGTGCGTTGATAGAACCAAGCGGTAAGGACAAGAACGACCAGCGCCGTAACCACGGCGCCCGCGCGGCTCACCAGCCGCAGGCGGTGTTCGGTCCGCCGCAACCGCGCCAGCGACTTGCCGCTTTGCAGCAACTCAAGATCGGCGCGCATCGCGCCGGAATTTGGATAGCGGTCCCGCGGGTCGTGGCGGCACGCACCGGTAATGACCGCATTGAGTTCAACCAACCCTTCGCGTTCGGGGTGTTCGCGCAGGTTGGTCGGCAGCGCGGGAAACTCCTGCCGGTCTTTCCCCGTGGACATTTCGTAAAGCACTTTGCCGAGACTGAAGAGATCTGCCTGCGGGCTGCCCGGTCCTTCCGGCGCCGCAAAACCTTCCGTACCCACATAGGAGCGCGTCGTGTCCAAGCCGGTGACGAGACCGATGTCGGCCAGCTTCGCCACGCCATTTACGAAGATGATGTTCGATGGTTTCACGTCGCGATGGACCAGCCCATTCTGGTGGAGATGTTCCAAGGCGGTGCTCAACGCGATGCCAACTGTGATGCATTGCTCGAAGGCCAGTCGGTTGCGGAAGTGCAGGTCGCTCTTGAGCGTGCGTGGTTGGTAGTTGTCGGGATTGATTTGACCGCCCGTGGCCTGATCATCGGCCAACTCCATCACGTAGTAGAAATACTCCTCGCCGCGGCCAACATGGAGAATATCCACCTGGCTGTCGTGGGTGCGGGAGATTGGCTCAAACTTCAGAATGCCTTCGAATTCGCGCTCGAACGGTCGTTCGTGATCGAAGGAACTCCGTCGCACGATCTTCACCGCGCGAAATGCGCCGGTAACGCTGCGCGCCAGCCATACTTCGCCGTAAGCGCCCCGCCCGATGCACCGGAGAAGCTCGTGATCGGGAATGGGTGGCGGAGGAAGCGGCAGACTGGGCGCAGCCGCGGCGCCGCCGGGGCAGGACGGCGTTTCGGAAGGTAAAGAGGGTTCTTTCATGCCGCCTCCTGCGCTGAGTGCCGAAGGCGACGGGAAATCCGCCGGCGCAAACTGCGCTGAGTAAACGTGTCCAGCGCCTGTGACATCACGCGATAGCGGCGGATCGCTGCTAACCGCGGGAAGAATTCAACCCGCAGGTGCACCCATTTGCTGTGAAATTCCAGCTTCAATGGATTTCTCAAATGGGTTGAGTCTTTAGGGTGGCCACTTCCTTTCGGACCAGTTTGGAGATGCGATGCTTGGCGACATAGACATGGGCTACCGTCACGCCGAGCGTGCTGGCCACGTCGCGGGCCGGCCAGCCCTTAAGCACAAACAGGTCGAACATCTGGAATTGCTCGATGGAGACGCGACGCTTGACCCGGTGGATCGCGGCTTCCATCAGATTCTTTTGCCAATCCTCATCCCAGACCTTGTCCCACTGGCCGGCCTGCTCATCCGCAATGCGACTGACGAGGCTCGTGGTGCGGGAATCATCCGGAGACGCACTCGGGGCGATGACTGGCCGTCGCGCGCGGCGGGCAAATTGATTGGCAATCTTCGAGCGAGTGACGCCGAGCAACCACGTTTTGAAAGCGCAGACCTGCGGGTCATATTTGAATTTTCCGATACTCCTGGCGACTGCCACCACTGTTTCCTGCACCGCCTCCTGCGCTTCCTCATGGCTCAAGCCGCGCCCGACCGCGAAGCCGTAGATCAGTCGCCAGTACGTATCAAAGAAAGTGCGCCAGCTCTCGTTGTCTTCGCAGTTATTCAGACGCGCCAGCAAGCTCTTGCGCGTCGGAATCAGTTCTTCAGGACAATCGTCAGGTTTGCGATGTTGACTCATACTGCTTCGCCCCACCAAGCGTCGTTCTGTGTACCCGGTGTCGAGGTCGCATCTTATTGTTGAATTAAACCGTCAGTCGAGGAAGGACCTTACACTCGTTTTGCATTGAAATGCGGCAGGGGAGTTCGTCCTACTCCGAAACGGCTGACCAAGTCTTACCCAAGTCAAGCCAACATCGCGTGGCAAGCATGCAGGCATGCAGTGAGTTGTCCACGGATAGTTGCGGTGTACTGAGGGAGTTGGCTTCAGAGGAAGGACATTCCCGGTGCTGTCGCGAGGAACACTAAGGCCAATTGACAACGTCTTGTCTTCACCCAACGGTGCAGCCGCGGTCGCGCAGGCAAATTCGAGGCCATCCCGTGAATTTCCCGATCAGCGTCGCATGACAAACTTCAGTTCGAAGGCAACATCCAGTGGGTTAAGAGACTTGGGTTTGCCATCGCCGGTCCGATTCCTGCCAATGCTGGAGACAGTGAAACCACGAGGCGATAGCTTCGCGTAACGTAACGGCTGGCCATCGAACGGATCGGCCGGAACCGCGTCAAGAAACTGGGGCGTCAATTGACTCAATGAATCCGGCAAGGCGTTCGCATGCGCCACCCGATAGCGTTCGATCGCCAGCGCGGCAGATGCCATGCGCATTCGCGCCACTGCGTCCCCCATCCTCTCCATGGACAGCTTGATGGCGGGCAGGAATATGCCGGAAATGGAGTAACCCTTCGTCTTTGCTTCGTTGAGCTTGCTGTCCCATTCGCTTAGGCCCTCGAGAGATTTCGGATACGGCAACGTGCTCATGGAGACTGCCTGCTCCATTTGGTCGAGGTAGAAGAGATAGTCCTGCTGGAAGGCGGGACTCTTTCGGTGCGCGATCAAGTCGATGGTCCCCGAATTGCCGGATAGCAGGTTCATCGCCTTGGCCAAGTCCTCAGGGGGTCCCTGAAACGCCGCGATACCATTGCAGCGTTCACCAGCCAACACACGGGTGAGAGGTATGCCTTTCTCTGCCTCGTTGAACGCGGCCTGCAATCGCACCAGTTGTTCGTCCGAAAGCGATTTGCGGTTCAGAGCGGCCTCCACACTCTTTTGTGCCATCGCTTCCGCAGCGATCAGCATCATCGAGGAAATCAGGATTGGCTCGTCTTCCAGAGAACGAGCCAGGCGCAAACCATCCAGAATCGACTGCGCCACCAAGTCCATCTGACCTTTGGTGGCGTGGCTCTCGGTGCTTTGTAACAACAACAGCGCGCATTCCTTCAGCTTTGGCAGGTGGGGCAGCGTGACGTTGACTCCCTGGCCGAGGTCCGCGGGATAACGGCACTTCTTCAAGGACGCCGCCTGGTGCAACAGTTCGAGCGTCTTCTGATTCTTCGTCAGGAAGGTGGGCGACATGGTTTTGGAGTCATTGGGCACCAACGCCTCGAACGCCTGGAGATAAAGGCTCGTGGCGTTCTCCGCGGCCGGCGGTTCGGCATACCAGTCGTTATGTTCCGCGGGCGTCACCGGATAGCCTGCCTGACGGGTGGAATCCAGTTTGGCCATTATTTGCGAGTCGAGCTTATTGCCGCCTTTGTGGCAACCGGCGGTTGTGAGAACGAAAACGAGCGCGGAAAACAATAGTGCCATCAGGGTCGCAATCTTCATATTCACCATCCCTTTTTCATTTTTCGTTTTCATCGATAACCGTTAGGCATTCCAGGCAACCCGCCAGGGTTTGCATCCGTTCCGGAACCGATGAGAGCTGTCGAGTGTGATTGTTCCTCCATTCCCATGATCGAAGCTTACCCGGCCTTCCATTGGCTTACAGCGCAAAAATTGGCCTTTAAGTAATTGCCGGTTAAGTCGTTTTTCCGTCGCTTCGTCCGCGGTCGTGAACCGTGGTTCTGCCGGACATCGCTGGCATGGCGACGAAGTTAGCTGGCGGCATAGACCATGAGTCGGGCGGTTTCCTCGGGCCCGAATGACCGGAGCACCGGCAGCCCGAACACCAGGGTGAGCGAAACAATGGCGCCTTGCAGCGCTTCCCGGCACATCTGGGAATCGTTCAGGTCGCTGCCTCGGCCTTCAAGGATCAGGGCGACGAGACCGCCACTGTTGACCAGTCGATCGGCTTGGCTGAACAACCTTCCATCCTTGAGAGACTCCGCTAGATCCAGCATCGTCTTGCGTTCGAACACGCAGCCACCGTTGACTTCATATTCGCCCAAGGCCAGGCGCTGTGTCTGAACCTGGATGCCTGGCATGTGCTGGGGAGCCTCGATCACACCGCTGTCGCTCTCGCGATCATCCGCCAGAATGATGAGCGGGGCTTGGGCTCCCGTCGATTCCTGAGAGTGCTCGCTTGGCATGACGACCATTGCGGACCTCGTTTACTCCTTTGCAGATGATCTCTCGGCTACCTCGCGGGATTTGGCGAGGATCCGCAACTCAGGCACCTTGCTAGCGATTAGCGCCAGTTTCTTGGCCCGGTTCCACCCTTTGAGCTGTTGCTCGCGACGCAATGCAACGGACCGGTCCGCGTATGATTCGGAGTGGAGTAACTCGACTGGGCGTGACTCGTAAGTCGTCTTACTCCCCGTCCCTCCCATATGTTCGCTCAGGCGTCGCTCAAGATCGTCGGTGGAACCGACGTAAATACAGTCGTTCCTTAAACGCAGCAGATAGACATACCACAGCATATAAACCTCCTTGGGTTCGTGCGGCAAAGAATGCGGCGGGTTTGGACTCCGGCCTAGTGAAATGTAAGCCATTCGACTTCGGCCTGCGAAATGTGTTGAGGAGGATAAATTGCAGTCAGAATGGCCTGCCATGAGCGAAGGCCGGAGCGAAGCGCAGGCCGAAGTCGAATGGCTCCAGAGGAAGGACTCGAACCTTCAACCACACGGTTAACAGCCGCGTGCTCTACCATTGAGCTACTCTGGAACCCAAAGTGGCGCGTAAAATACAAACCGATCCCCCAACCGTCAACGGATTTCCCATTGTTTCGCGGCCAACCCAGCGAGCCCAGCCTCACCCGCGGCCTTTCGTTGCCCTTGCCTTTTTCGCGGGGCACGCAGAGTCTCGACGGCCGTTGCTCAAGATGAAATCTGCCGACATCGCTTTCTGGTTGCTCTGCACTCTCTTTGCCATCGCCAAATCAGCCTCCGCCGCTGCGGCTGGGCCGGCCGAAGCAGGCGCATCCGCTGGCCCGGGCTTTCTGCGGGCGAACATGGACACTGCAGTGGATCCCTGGGTGGACTTCTTTTCTTATGCCAACGGGGGTTGGCTGCGACGCCACCCTATCCCCGCATCCGAATCCGCCTGGGGCATCGGCAACGTTGTGCGGGAGGAGCTTTATACGAATCTTCGCAAACTCAATAGGCAGGCCGCGGCCAGCGCCAGCCCGGCCGGGAGCGAACAGAAAAAGATCGGCGACTTCTGGACCACAGCGATGGATGTCGCCAAGGCCGATCAACTGGGGTTGAGCCCCCTCCGGGGCGAGCTCCAACAAATCGATGCAGTCAAAACGTTGGCGGATGTGCTGGATGTCGCCTTTACGTTTCAACCCTTGGAGATCACTACGTTCTACGGCTTCTCCATCAGCCAGGATGAGAAGCGCAGCGATGTGATGTCGGTGCACCTGGCGCAGGACGGTTTGGGCCTGCCGGAACGGGACTTTTATTTCAACCCGGAACAAGGTATCGCGATCATCCGCCAGGAATACGTTGCTCACCTGGCCCGTCTCCTGAAGCTGCTGGGCCGCACCGAGGAGAGCGCGCGCACCGCGGCCACCAACATCATGGCCTTCGAGACGGCTTTGGCCAAAGCGTCGCGCAAGCTTGAAGATCTCCGGGATCCAGAACGCAACTACAACAAGATGACGCCGGACGAGCTGACCCGGAAGCATACACCGGCGATCCCCTGGGCGGAGCGTCTGGGCGTTTGGGCCCTGCGCCCGGATTATGTCATCGTCGGCCAGCCGGAATTTTTCAGCGCGCTCGACGCTTTGCTCAAGTCGACGCCGATCCCGGTGCTTCAAGACTATCTCCGGTTCCATCTGGTCGATGAGTTTTCACCTTGTCTTGACCGGACGTTTGATGAGGAATTTTTCGCCTTTCATCATCGGGTGTTGTCGGGACAAAAGGAGCCGCGTCCGCGTTGGAAACGAGTGCTGGATGTGCAGGATGGCGCGATGGGCATGGTGCTGGGAAAACTTTTCGTGAAGGAGTATTTCCCCGAAAGCACCAAGCAACGGTACACGGCGCTGGTCGAGGCCATCCGGACCGCCTACCGAGAGCGGATTGACCGATTGGACTGGATGAGTTCTGCGACCAAGGCGGAAGCACGCCAAAAGTTGGATACGCTCCACGCCAAAGTCGGTTACCCCGATCGGTGGAAGGATTACTCGGCGCTGGTGGTGGGAACCAACTCTTATGCTGAGAACCTGAAGAACGCGGCCCGCTGGCGTTTCGATGACATGATCTCCAAGTTCGGCCGGCCCGTGGATCGGACGGAATGGACGATGACACCGCAGACCTACAATGCTTACTACAAAGCGGAGAATAACGAGATCGTGTTGCCGGCCGCGATCTTCGCGATTCCCGGCGTGGCGGATTCTGCCGTGGACGACGCGGTCGTGTATGGCTACGCCGGCGCCTCCACCATTGGCCACGAGATCACGCACGGGTTCGATGACGAAGGCCGGCAATTTGATGCCGCCGGGAACCTCCAGGACTGGTGGACCGAAGAGGATGCCGCCAAGTTTAAGGAACGCGCTGAAGCGATGGTGAAACAGTTTGCTGGGTATGAACCGCTGCCAGGACTGCACATCAACGGCCGGGCCACCCTGGGTGAGAACATCGCCGATTATGGAGGCGTGCTGCTGGGCCTCGAAGCGTTCAAGAAGACAAAACAATACCAAAGCGGCGAAATCATCGATGGACTGACGGCGACGCAGCGCTTCTTCCTCGGTTACGCTTTGGGCTGGTTGTTTCAGCAGCAGGAGGCGCGGTTGCGGCGTAATCTGCTGAGCGACGTGCACGCTCCGGCTCCATGGCGTGTGCTCGGGCCGCTGGCTAACATCCCGGAATTCCACGCCGCCTTTGGCGTCAAAACCAACCAACCGATGTGGCGCCCACCCGCCATGCAGGTGAAGATCTGGTGACCGAAGAAGTGTCCCGGTAAACGGTCGTTTGCCGACGAAGCACTAAGGAGCGCGCAAGATGAGACGAAAGTATTGCTGGTGATTGGTCGTTGGAATAGAGATCCGCCAGCGATCTTGAACAACGCTCGGACTCGATAAAACCGGCCTCCATGCGGCGTCTTCCAAAGTGGCGGATGAATAAAGATCAAAGTCTGGCGAGGAAACAGGCCAGGATAGCGTGATCTCGCCCAGGGATCGGCTTACCGCAAGAGCAGCGACAGGGCTCAGG
This sequence comes from Verrucomicrobiia bacterium, assembly GCA_035577805.1. Taxonomy (GTDB): domain Bacteria; phylum Verrucomicrobiota; class Verrucomicrobiia; order Limisphaerales; family JADJPG01; genus DATLUX01. Next base: position 91 of record DATLUX010000059.1, on the reverse strand, counting down.
TTCAGGTCGGTCTTTCGGAAAACCGCTGGGATCCTGGCGGCCTGCCCATCGACCAGTTCACGCCAGACTGGTTCATCGGCGAAACTCAGCG
>DATLUX010000058.1:0-10396 GCA_035577805.1 Verrucomicrobiia bacterium | reverse complement strand
TCCGCCCCGATCGCCCTGTGAAAACCTATCCGACTCGAATCAAGAACGGCGAAGTGCAGATTAAGGTTTGACGGTCCGCAACGAGAGGGTGGCACGACCATGCTGGAGCGGCGGTCCTGGACCGCGTAATTGTTTGGCTTTTCACACCGTGTCCACAGCCGAGCCGACGAAGGATTGATCCAACGGCTCACGAAGCGAGTGCTTTGTGCCATTCTCACCCCTCACCCCGGCCCTCTCCCCGTTAAGGGGAGAGGGAGTTTTTGGCGCGCTAAGAACTCCGTTGCCACCGGCTGAGTCAATTCATAGAGTCGGCCTCCCGCTACAGCTGACGCATCATCTATGTATCTTAGAAGCGACAATCCAGAGAAAGGGGGAGGGCGCGGCCTTCAGGCCGCTTCATGGTGTTTCGGGTCTGAGCGTAGGATACAGCCATGGCCATTTGCTAGGCCGTCGAGGCCCGTTCGACAGGCTCACGGCAGGCCATTCTTACCCCACCCGCCTTCGCCCTGCGGGCTACGGGCGTGGCAAGCCCCGGCCCTCTCCCCGTTGAGGGAAGAGGGAGTCGCGCCCGTGGATATTCTTTTTGGCATGGGCGGGGCGTATGGTTGGCTGGGTTTCCGGGGGGCAGGCCGATGATTGTGCTTGGACTGGGAGGCGCGGTGGGCCACGATCCGGCTGCCGCGCTGGTGATAGACGGACAGGTGATCGCGGCCGCAGACGAGGAACGGTTTAATCGGAACAAACACGCCAAAGGTCTGCAAGCCGAACTGGCCACGCGTTACTGCTTAAAACAGGCGGGGATCAAACCTGCGGACATTCAAGTGGTGGCGTATCCCTTCGCGCCGGTGAGTTTGTTTGGGCCGGCCCGCTGGCATTATGCGCGGCGGCATTGGTATGCGCCGGACCGGGCCTTGGTGGCGTTGTTGAATGGCAACCGCCGTTATCGTCGCAACGTGCGGAATGTGTTCGCGATGTTGAAGCGGGTGGGCATCGACCCGAATCGGATCCGGTTCGTGCCGGTCGAACACCACCTGGCGCATGCCTCCAGCGCGTATCATCTGTCCGGCTATTCCGACGCGGCCATCATGAGCATTGACGGCGTGGGCGAGTATTGCACCACTTGGTTTGGGTACGGCCAAGGCGGAGTCATCCATTGTCTGAAGGAATTTTACGCGCCGGATTCACTGGGCGGCTTGTACGGGGCGGTCACGGAATTTCTGGGGTTCGAGATGTTGGATGGCGAATTCAAGGTGATGGGCATGGCGCCGTACGGCGATGCCAGCCGGTTTGATTTGGGTCCGTTGGTTCAGTGGAACGAGCGGGAATTTACGATCAACAACAGCCTGGTCAATTGCGTGGGCTGGCGACGTTACAAGCGAGATGGCAAAGGAACGTTCTTTGCCCAACGGCTGGTGGACCTGTGGGGACCGGCGCGTTCCGGGGATGAAATCGATGAGCCCTACGTGCACATCGCGGCGGCCGTGCAAAAGGAACTCGAGGAGATCGTGCTCGCGCTGATGAAGCATTATCTCGGGACGCACCTGGCGGCCACGAAACGATTGTGCTATGCGGGCGGCGTGGCCCTCAATGTGAAGTGCAATCAGCGCATCATTCAGGCTTTGGGAAGCGGCCACGAAGTCTTTGTGCAGCCGGCGGCCAGCGACTCTGGCACCGCCTTGGGGGCGGCCACTTGTGCGGCGCGTCAGTTGGGCGATGTGATCCAACCGATGCAGCATGCTTACTTGGGCCCAGACTACACCAATGCCGAGATCGAAGCGGTGCTCAAGGCCAGGAATGTGCCTTTCGAACGTTGTGCTTCGATTACCGACGTTGCCGCCGGCTTGCTGGCGGACGGGCAAGTAGTGTCCTGGTTTCAAGGCCGGATGGAGTTCGGCCCGCGTGCGCTGGGCAACCGGAGCATCCTGGGCAACCCTGCCAGCCGGGGGGTGGCCGATCTCATCAATGCGCAGATCAAATACCGCGAACGCTGGCGTCCGTTTTGCCCTTCGATGCTCGACACGGTGGCTCCGGACATCCTGCAAAGCCCGCATCCCAGTCCGTACATGACCTTCACCTTTGATGTGGCTGAACATTGGAAGAAGCGGATCCCGGAGGTGGTCCATGAAGATGGCACGGCCCGACCGCAAATTGTGACCGCGCAGAGTAATCCTCGGTATTATGAGCTGCTCAAGAAGTTCGAAGCGCGCACTGGCCTGGGCGTTCTGCTGAACACGTCGCTGAATCGGCGGGGGGAACCAATGGTTTGCTCGCCGGAAGATGCGCTGAACATGTTCTACGGCAGCGACCTGCAAAATCTGGCGATCGGCGATTACCTGGTCCGCAAGCGACCTTGAACCGGGCCGAACCCTCCTGGGCACCCCCTCCATCCAAGCCGTGGGCTTGGCCGACTCCGTAAATCCCCGAGAGACCGACCCGTAAGAACGGAGGTTCGAGATCCCGTTGTCAACGAGGGGGGTCCTGCGGTAGCTTCCGCCGCGTAGTTTAACCAAATCACGTGAACAAACTTAAATTCCTGTTTCTCGCTTCGGTCGCGGTGTGCCTTATTGCCGCAGACGCTCAATCCTCCTCTACCAACAGCCTCGTTCGTTTTCGGCTCGTTTATGGGTCCACTTTCTTCGGCGACGTCGATGTCGAGTTGTTCGACGACAAGCCGCTTACAGTCGCAAACTTTCTCGCCAATGTCGGCAGCGGGATCTACGACAACAGCATCCTGCACGATCTGCGCCCCGGCTACACGGTGCAAGGCGGTGTCGGTTCGGTGGGCAATCCCTATTCCAATGAACCGTTCGAATTGATCACGCGCGTGCCCACCAACGCGCCCGTGCCCAATGAGGTCGGCGTGGGCGCCCCGCGCAGCAACGCCTTCGGCACACTCGCCATGGCCAAGAATGCCGGCGACACCAATTCGGCTTCGGCGTCCTGGTTTTTTAACCTGGGCAACAACGGCGACGGCTTTGGCGTGACGAATCTCGATGCTTCCCTGGGCGGTTACACCGTCTTCGGGCACGTGGTCAAAGGATCCAATGTGCTGGCCTTCTTCAACACGTTTACGGAGGACAATGGCGTGCAAAACATGACCAACGATTTTCATCTTGGCCTTTGTCCGCCGCTTTACCTCCTGCCGGATGGGATCAATATCGGCTTCGATGCGCTCCCGGTCGGTTTCTTCGGGCTGGATTGCGTGCGGTATAGCGATCTTTTTAATGTCCAGGTCATCCTGCTCAATGGCACCACGGACGTCCAGGCGCCCAAAGTCGCCATTACTTTTCCTCCCACCAGCCCGGGCGTCAGCGGCGATATCATCCCGGTGGTCGGGACGTCCTCGGACAACGTCGCGGTTGAAACGGTGCGCGTTTATCTGAACACCAACGCGCCCGTGACTGCCTCCGGAACGGCCGTCTGGTCGGCGTTGCTTAGCGGAGTGCCGGCGGGGACCAACGTGGTGGTGGCGGAAGCGATTGATTCGTCAGGCAACCGCGCCCAGACCACGCGCACCTTTTTCCACAGCGTCCTGGCGCCGTTGAGCCTGCAGACCGTGGGCAGCGGCACGATCACCGGCCCGGCCCATGGCGCTCTCCTGGAAGTGAACCGCGGCTATACGCTGGTCGCCAAACCTGCCCCAGGGTACCTGTTTGCCGGTTATACCGGGACCGTCAGCCAGTTGAGCGCCACCTTGCCGTTCCTGATGGAATCCAATTTTGCGGTCACCGCGTTGTTTGTCACCAACCAGTTCCCGCGCGCGAAAGGCAGTTACAACGGCCTGTTCTACAACACGAATATAGTCGAGCAGGGCAGCTCCGGGTTCCTCACGTTGACCTTGGGAGATCTGGGGTCTTATTCGGCCCGGCTCTATATGAATGGACGCAATTACCGGTTCAGCGGAAGTTTTTCAACCACTGGCGGGGCCACTAACCTCATCGACCGCACGGGCACGAACACCTTGCTGGTCCGCATGGCCGTGGACCTCTTCGGCGGCGACCACCTCATCGGTTCCGTGACCAATAATCAGATCTCGTTCATTGATACCAACGCCTCCTGGTCAGCCGAAATCATGGCTGATCGCGCTGTCTTCAATGCCCAGACCAATCCCACCTCGTTGGCCGGCAATTACACGCTCATCATCCCCGCTGACACCAACTCCACCGCGGGTCCGGATGGGGACGGATTTGCCACCGTAGCCGTAACCACGGCCGGAGCCGTCTCGTTGACCAGCACATTAGCCGACGGCACCAAGGCCGTTCAGAAAGTTCCCGTCTCCAAGAACGGCGCTCTGCCCATCTACATCCCGCTCTACAAAGGCGCCGGCGCGCTGGTGAGTTGGCTCATGTTCGATACCAACCAGCCCACCACCGATTTGAGCGGTTTGTTGAATTGGTTTAAACAATCGCAGCCCGCCGCGAAGTTTTATCCTGGTGGTTTGACCAACGAAGTCGTGGCGGAAGGCTCCCGTTGGGTCGTGCCGCCCGCCGGCACCCGCGTGGTTAACATCCCCAATGGTGTCGTCGGTTTCACCAACGGCAACTTGACGGCGAATTTCGGAAATAACGTCACGCTCGGCACCGACAACCACATCCAGAACAACAGCGCCAATGCCCTGAGCATGAGCATCCAGACCAGCAAAGGGCTCTTCACCGGTTCCGTAACGCCGCCCGGCGGCGGCACCGCCCGTTCGTTTAAGGGCGCGTTGCTCCAGAAGCAGTCGCGTGGCGCCGGTTTCTTGACCGGCACTAACGAGACCAGCAACGTCAGCTTCCGCTAACTGATCTCTTTTCGGACGAACGCGTTGGGTGAGAGTGAGCCTCCTGACGTCGGCTGCTACCTGAGAGGGTCGGTTCATGGGTAGCCCGGACCTCCGAATTTCGGACGCACATTGGGGCCTTGAACTGCTCCCTCTCCCCTTAACGGGGAGAGGGCCGGGGTGAGGGGTGAGAAGGCCAAGAGTTTCGAGTTCCCGAAGGTCAGGTTCATGGAGAGGACGGACCTCCAACTTTCGGACGCGCATTGGGGCCTTGAACCAATCTTCCTTGTCCTCGTTCTCGTCCCTCGTCCTCGGAAACTGTTCTTCGCAGGCCGTTCACCGCAGCTGGCGCACTCGATAAAAGCCGTTCGGCCGCCCGACAGAATCTGGGTCAGTGAGTTCGATCGGTTGGCCGGTGCCCAGGACATCGGCGGCGCCGGCAACCGGCTGCCAGCGGCCCTCGCTGAGCCCTTCGCCATCGGTCCACTCCAGCGCGTAGTGGTCACCGGCCTTGCTTAGAAACCGGATCCAGACCGTTGCCTCCCGAACCGTTGCTTCCAGGAATGGCCCAGGAGAGTTGGAGGCGGCCGCCAACAGCCGAGCCGGACTGGCGTCGATGATCTGACCTTCCGCCGAGGACACATTGAGCGTGGCGTTGACTGGAGTGGTCAGCGTGAGTGAGAACGTCTCCAGTGGTTCCGCCAGTGCGTCGGATCGGATCGCGACATCCACAAACTGGGTCGTCGTGCCCGGAGGAAACAACAGGGACCCCGAGCGAGCCACAAAATCCGCACCCGCCACCGCGGATCCGTTCGCGGTGGCGTATTTGACCACGACGGTACGCCCGCTGGGCTGCGACAAGGACACCACAAACGTCAGGTTGGTCGTGCCGACGCTGGGTTCGGCGATGGCAGCGGGCGTCTGCACGGTCAAGGACGGAAGCGGATCATTGTCCTGGACCGTCGCCAGCCCGACCAGATCGCCTGCCAGAGCGTTGGTAAGATTGCCCAGCAAGACGGAAAAGGTCTCGTTGCTTTCGCTGAGCAGATCCCCCAGCACGGGGATGGCGATCGTCTGGTTCGTTTGTCCGGGTGTAAACAGGATTAAGCCATTGGTAGCGACGTAATCCAGCCCACTGGTGGCTGAGCCATTGGTGGTCGTAAAGGTCAGAGAAACAGGCAGACCGCTGGGGGTCGAGAGGCGGACTTGAAACAGGGCGTTGGTCGGATCGATGTCCCCTTCCGTGACGGTAACGTCATTGATGAACACGCGCGGCGGCTTGTCATTATTGAGGATAGTTCCTATTCCTTGCGCGTGGCCCAGAGTCGCATGGACAGGGTTGCTGAGGTTGACCAGGAAAGTCAGGTTGCTTTCCTGGAGCTTATCTCCCACGACGGGCACCACAATCTTCTGAGTTGTCTTGCCGGGCAGGAAAATCAGCGAGCCGTTTGTGCTCAGGAAATCCACGCCGTCCACCGCCGTGCGGGGGGCGGTTGCGTAATCGACGGTGACGAGCCGGCCGCTGACGGGAGCGAGCACCACCTTAAAGGTCGCCTTGCGCAGGCCGCTGTTTCCCTCTGTCACCACCAGGTTCGTGATCGAGAGGGTCGGCAAAGGATCGTCATTGAGAATCACTCCGGCAGCCGCCGCGCGTCCCAAGGTGGCCCGGACCGCGTTGGTCAGCACCACCCAGAAGCTGTCATCGCCCTCATTTTTGGTGTCGCCGATGACCCGAACCGCGATGGTTTTGTTCGTCTCGCCAGGCGCGAAGCTGAGCACGCCGCGCGTGGCGGTGTAATCCGTCCCGGCGAGGGCCGTATTCGTAACGGTGGCGAACCCGACGCTGACCGGTCCTGAACTGAGATTAGACAAGGTCACCGCGAACAACGCGTTGGTGGTGCCCGAGTTTCCTTCCAGGACAGTGGCGTCAGCGATGGAAACGGTCGGCAACGGATAGATCGCCTGGCTGGCGGAGTTGGTGTTGTTGCTCAGATCAGACTCCAGCGCCGCGGCGGTGGCCCCGGCCAGAAACACATTGATGCCGGCCAACGTATTCGTCACCCGGACCGTGGCCGTAAAGATCTCGTCGGCCCCCAGGCTGGGAACACTAAACACGAGCCGGGCGCCGGACTGGCTGGAGGGAGCAGGCGTGGCCGAACCATAGGTCACGCCGGCCGGGAGTTGGTTGGTCAGCGTGATGGGCCCCGAATGCGAGAGACTAATGTTCTGAACGCTCACGGTGTAGGTGGTGGCGTCACCGACGTTGGCGAAGCTGGCAGAAGTAACCACCGTCACGCGCACATCGGTCTTGGCCTGGCTAACGGCGCGAGCTGCATTCACCCGGCCGGATCCGTAGAAGAAATTTCGACCAGCCGAGTCGTAGGTCACGCCGCCGATCTTGTCACAGGTGGCGCGCATTAACGCCCGCAGATCGCCCGAAGTCAGATAAGGGTTCGCCGAATAGATCAGGGCCGCGACTCCTGCCGCTAGCGGAGAGGCAGCCGATGTGCCGCCGAAGTCTGCGGCATAATCGCCCGCCGGTGATGCCGCGGTATTGTAACCGTCCACTCCAGTCCGGTCGGTCGTGAAGATGGTGCTGGCGCCGCCATCGCTCGGAGCCAGGAAATCCAGGGCGATGCCGTATTGGCTATAGTCGGCCCGGTAATCAAAGTCGGTGCTCGCTCCCACCGCGAAGCAAGCCGCATGACTGGCCGGATAACCGACCGCGGTGTCCGGCAAGGGCACGCCCGAATCGGTAAAGACTGAATCCCCGTCCACGCTAAACGTAAAGATGTCATAATTCCGTTCCGTGGAGACCCAGGCCCAAAACCGCAACACGCCGGGTCCTATGGTTTTAATGACTTCCACGTAGGTTGTTTGATTTGCGTTGATCGCCCCGGCTCGCAACGAGCGGGCGGCCTGACCATCCCAACCGACCAGGCCGCGGTTGCCGTTGACTCCCTCCGTGACACTGGTCCAGGGAGCCGCGCCTCCCGTGGTCCATCCGGCCGGCAAACCGTTCTGAAACGACTCCGTGGTGCCATCGGGATAGGTCAATCCATCAATCCAAACCGTGTCGTCACCATCCGAGCGGGAACCATCCTTGGTGTATTCCCAGCGCAAGGTGTGCGTGCCCGCCTGCGTGAGCGTCAGCTCATAAGGTTGCCAGGCGGAGGCGAAATTGCCCGCCGCCGCGAAGATGCCGCACCCGAGCCCGTTGCGGCCGCGCGTAGCCGCATCCGTGAAGGCCGAATTGATCACGAACGAAGGCGAGAACAGCAGGCTTAAGTTCAGAACATCCGCCCCGCGCCAGACCGGTTGGCCGTTGTGGCCGAGCCCGGCGGCATAACGCAAGGCCGCGGCCAGCGTGCTGTCGGAAACGAGATACTCGCCCTCGATGATCTTCAGGGGCAGCAATCGGCATCCGTAGGCGGCCCCGGCCACCCCTTGACTATTGTTTCCGGCGGCCGCCGCGATCCCAGCCACACATGTCCCATGCGAATCCTCCAAATTCGTCGGCGATGGGTCCGGCGAACCGGAGAAAAAATTGTAGCCGTGCAGATCATCGATCACTCCGTTATGATCGTCGTCCACGCCGTTGTTCGGCGTTTCGTTGGTGTTGAGGAACAGCGATGGAGCTAGATCCGGGTGGGCGATTTGAACTCCATCGTCCAGGATGGCGATGACGATGTTCGGATTGCCGGTCACCAGATCCCAGGCTGCCGGCAGCTTGGCGTCCGCTCCCGGCCGCCCGCCTCCCTGGCCCGTGTTCGACAGATTCCATTGTTTGGTCGCGAAATCTGGATCGTTCGGCGTAAGTGATTTCACCGCCTGCCGGACAAAGTCCGGTTCGACCCAGGCGACGGCCGGTTCTTGGCGCCGCCGCTCGGCTTCGGCAAACACGCGTTCCGCCGACATTCCCGGAAGCGTCAATAAGAACTCGTTCGTGGCGCCCCAGACGCTCTTTACCTGTTTCCAGGCTCGCCCAAAATAACGGCGAGCATCCACCCCGGGCTTGAGACTTATCACCAGACGATCCGTCGCGATCAATTCCAGTCCGTTGACCGGATCCAGGAATACGGGATTGACGTTGGCGCCGCTCACCTGCGCTCGCGCCGACGCCAGCGATTGCCGCAAACGAGCCGGCTCCGTCCGTTGCCGTTGAGTTTCCTCCTCTGGCGCCGCCAGGATCGCAAGATCACGCGCCGGTCTGGTCAAGATCCGGTAACCGGCCAGAGGCCGGCCTGGTCCGGACCAGCGCTGAGTCACGGCCACCTCCGGTGCGAGCGGTACCACGACCTTCCCTGGCACGCGGCGAAGCCGGACGGGGCCATTGACACTGGGGCAGAGGTCGCCTGCGTCGATGCTTTCCGCGATCTTGCGTGCTAATTCACGCGAAGACGAATGGGCGGCTGGCGCCGGCACCGCTGAGACTCGCACGCCCGCTCCGGCCACAGGACGAGCCTGCGCCAGCAGGGGCGTCGGCTTCAGACCCAGGCAAACGATCGTCACCAACAGGACACGGTTACACGCGCTTCGAAGGAGGCCAAAAAACTTCATCGTGGTCGTTGATCAGGCGGTTGAGGAGGGTCAGGCGGTTTGTTCGTCGGCCAAAGATCCACGGTGGCGCCGGAGCGCCATGGAATCTGGCGCCGGTTGATCACCAGCGTCCGCGGCAATAGTTCGACCTCATGCCCATACAAATCGAAAGTGAGCACGCCCGGAAGAAAAGTGAGGTCCTCATAAATCATCCGGCCAAAAGGAACTGGCCGCTGCACGCGGTCAAAGGAGACGCGCCCAGACCCGTTCGTCATCCGCTCGCCCCGCAGCACGAGCAGCACGTTGGTCAACCGAAGATGTGGCTGTGAGATCAATAGTGTGGGCGAACCGTCGGCGCCCCCTTGAAATTCGATGACCCAAGGCCCTTTACGATAACGAAGATACTCGATTCCTTCAAATACCACAAAATAAAGGATTAGCACGCTGACGAACAACAGCATGATGGACTTGGCCGTGAAGCCCGCGTTCATAAGACGCATCCTCTCGCTCGAAGGCTCGTCGAGTCAAGGATCGGAGGTTTAGGGTTCAGGGTTCGGGGTTCCCGGTTCAGGGTTCGGGGTTCACGGTTCAGGGTTCACGGTTCACGGTTCAGGGTTCAGGGTTCACGGTTCAGGGTTCAGGGTTGCGGGTGGCTGGGAACGCTCAACGCTCAAGGTTCAATTCGATGGTCAATGTTGGCAGTTGAACGTTGCATTGGCGTCAAATGCAGAAATCTTTCGCTCTCCCTTAACTAAACGGCAGTGGGGCAACGCCCGGGCAACGCCCTTGGTGCTTCGCCGATAGAATCCCCTCGCCCATTGCTCATTGGGCCAGAGAACTTTCAACTTTCAACGTCCAACGTCCAACGTTGAGCGGCCCGCATTCAGCCCGACTACGAACCCTGATCCCAGAAACCAGGAACCGAGAACCCTGAACCGGGAACCCTGAACCCTGAACCTAGTTAGTGCCCGAGAGAAAACTCCCGATTTGGAGAGCGTGAGGTATTTCGGACGACTTTGTGGGTGCCGACAACGGGTTAGATTTGCACTCAAGGCCTCGGTGGGGGTTGAGATTGGGTTCGAGCGTGGTAAAAGGGGA
>DATLUX010000057.1:0-4743 GCA_035577805.1 Verrucomicrobiia bacterium | reverse complement strand
CGGGCACTGGGAGAGGACCGGGCCCCAGCAGTTCATCAACTCCTTCATCGTTTTCCGGTTTGATGCGGCGCGGAACTACCTCGGCACGCTCCAGCCCACGACGACGATTACTCTCAGCGAGGACGGGAGCGAATTCCAGGGAGACACCGTGGCCCGAATCTATGACCCGTCGGGGAACTTGTTGAGGACTTTGCGGCTTTCCGGAGTCGCGCATCGACTCTGAGCCGGTGCCAAGCGACCCAGGCGCGAAGGCAGCGCCGCCGGCCCGTATCGGCGGCGCTTTTTGTTCCCCGCCCGATCGGTGATCCACTCACACAGCCGTACAACGGGTGTGTTCCGGCGACAAAACAGCGACACATCATTGAGATTCGAGGATGGTCCGACCTCTATTTCACGTGCTCATCGCGAGATCATAAGAGCCTGCACGCTCTCCTTCTTCGACAAATACCTCAAAGGCCAGGATGACCACTTGTTGGACAACCCCGCGGCCGTTTCACCAATATCATCAACTTTCCGAGGAAGTAACGGGACGCTGTGTCGCGGGACCACGCTTCAACGAGCATCTGATCCCGGGAAGGATCAGCATGACGTTTTCTGGCTGCGGTTTCGCACTTTTCTGCCTGTGGTTGGTTTGTTCTTCCCGATTGGGACGGGAGCGTTACGATTGTTCGTTATGGCAGAAGCGGATTCAGCCGGTCATTTTCCCGTATCCGCGCGAGAGTTCACCACCACGCATTGGAGCGTTGTTCTGGCGGCGGGACAAACCGAAACACCACACGCGATCCAGGCACTGGAAAGCCTCTGCCGGACTTATTGGTATCCGCTCTACGTGTTCGTCCGTCGTCTTGGGAACTCGCCCGCCGATGCGCAGGACCTGACGCAAGGTTTCTTCGCCTACCTGCTGGAGCACCATCTCGTCGCCAGGGCGGACCCGCAGGCCGGTCGCTTCCGCTCCTTCCTGCTGGGTTCGCTCAAGCACTTCCTGGCGCACGAACACGAGCGCGCCATGGCTCTCAAACGGGGCGGCGGCCAGCCACTTCTCTCTCTCGATGAGTTTGATCCTGAGGAACGCTACGCGCTCGAACCCTCAGACGCGGCCACCCCGGAGACGATATTTGACCACCGCTGGGCGGTGCTGCAGGTCCAGAACGCCTTGAGCCGTCTCCGTGCCGAATACGCGACAGCGGGTCGTGGGCCACTCTTCGATCTGCTCAAGGACTACGTCTGGGGAGACAAGAACGCGCTCAGTCTGGGCGAGATCGCGGGACGACTCGAGTTGACCGAGGAGGCAGTCAAGAAGTCCGTCCAACGACTCCGCCAGCGCTTCCGCGACTCGCTCCGCACTGAGGTCGCCCAGACCGTGGCCACGCCCGACCAGATCGACGAGGAACTTCGGCATCTGCGCGCGGCGTTGGCAGCAGTTCGTTGAGTATTTCCCGCGGATTCAGGGCGACCGAATTTCCGCCCGTCCCTTTCATCACCCCTTTCCGGTAGTAACCGGTAGAATGGGCGCGAACAGCTCCAATGTCATGAATAGCACTCGCACTTGTGAACGCTGCGGAACGGTCGTCCCGGCTGACGCGCCCGACAATCTCTGTCTCCGCTGCTTGTTCGATACCGCCGTCGACCTCGATGATGCCGAAACGCCCGGCGCGCAGGTCCCAACTCCAGCCAATAAAACGCTCAGTTCCGTTCAAGAGAACACGCCGCCGCCAATTTTCGGCGACTACGAACTCCTCGCCGAGTTGGGCCGCGGAGGCCAGGGCGTGGTCTATCGCGCACGTCATCGAGGTCTCGGACGTTTAGTGGCACTGAAGACGATCCCGCCCGCTCACCTGGCGAGCAGGCACGCTCGGGAACGGTTCCGCCAGGAGGCCAGGACCGCCTCGCGCCTGGACCATCCCAACATCGTGCCGATCTATGAGGTCGGCGAACGGGACGGCTTCTGCTTCTACAGCATGAAACTGGTCGAAGGCGTGACCATCCAGCAACTCGTCTCGCGCGGCGTGCCCGATGCTGCGGCCTGCCGCCATGTTGCCGCTATTTTGATCAAGGTCGCCCATGCCGTCCATCACGCCCATCAGCGCGGCGTGCTGCACAGAGACTTGAAGCCCTCCAACGTTCTACTCGACCACGAAGACGAGCCGCACGTGAGCGACTTCGGCCTCGCCCGGCAGACCGATGAAGATTCTTCCCTGACCTTGAGCCAGGCGCTGATCGGAACGCCCGCCTATTTACCGCCGGAGGTCGCCCTGGGCGGTGCGCGTCAAGCCACTGTGGCCGCGGACATCTACGGTTTGGGATCGATCCTTTACCAACTCTTGACCGGACAATCACCATTCGTCCGCGCGACGATAGCGGAGACCCTGCGCGCCGTGCAGGATGAAGAACCACTCCGACCCTGCAGACTCAATCTGGCCGTTCCTGCCGACCTGGAAACCATCTGCTTGAAATGTTTGGAGAAAGAACCGGGGAAACGTTATGGCACGGCGCAAGAACTCGCGGACGACCTCGAACGCTTCCTTCGAGACGAGCCAATTCACGCCCGTCCTGTCGCACGCGCCGAACGCGCCTGGCGCTGGTGCCGGCGCAAACCCGCCTTGGCGAGCTTCGTCGCCGCAACCGCCCTCCTGCTGCTGGCGATCCTCTTCGGTTCGCCGATTGCCCTCTATCGCATCAATCAAGCGCGCAAGGCTGAACAGGTGCAACTCAAGCGCGCCGACGAGGAATCGCTCAAAGCCCGCCAGTTCGCTTACGCCTCGGACATGAATCTCGCTCACCAAGCGATCCAAGAGGACGACTTCTACCGCGCGCTGCAGTCGCTGGAGCGCCACCGGCCCAGGGGAATGACGAATGACGAATTCCGAATGACGAATTCCGACGGTCAGTCAGTTCGACAATCGAAATTCGCACTTCGCACTTCGGCAGACCTGCGCGGCTGGGAGTGGCGTTACTTGTGGCGTCAATGCCAGGGCGAGGAACGCTTCATTCTCGGTCAACACACCAACGGCGCCACCGCGGTCGGCCTGTTGGCGGACGGCAAGACGGTCTTCTCCGCGGGCCGAGACAAATGTGTTCGCCTTTGGGATTTGGAATCCCGGCGTTCGATCGGCGTGCTGCCGCATGCAGAGGAAGTCATTGGCGCCGCCGCTTCAGCCGATGGCCGCTGGCTGGCCACGGCTAACCGGAAGGACGCTGCGGGCCTACCCGTTCTGCTCTGGGATCTGGCCACAGAAAAGATCGTCGCCATTCTCACCACCAACTTCTACCTACGTCCCGGAAGCATCGCCTTTTCACCGGACAGCAAGTGGCTCGCTTTCGCGACCATGTGGGGCGGCCTTCGTCTATGGGATGTCGATGCGCGCCGCGAGGTCACGACTCTGCCAGCGTCTAATAAGTTGAACTCCTTCCTCGGACTGGCGTTCTCTCCCGACAGCCGCACTTTGGCTTACAACGAAAACGAGTACGGCGCGATTCCGCTCTGGGACATCGCCAGCCGTTCGCTGATTGGCCGGCTGAGCGGGCACCAAAGTGCGGTTACGGCCCTCGCCTTTTCGCCCGATGGTCAAACGCTGGCTTCCGGGAGCGACGACAGGACGGCCCGGCTCTGGAACCTGGCCGAGCGGCGGCAGAGGTTTGCATTTACCAATCACAGCGGCGGGTTTGCCAGGTTGGCCTTTTCTCCAGATGGCTCAACGTTGGCCATGAGTGGTGCGGGCGGCGCGGGCCGAGTCATCCGCCTCGTTGATGTTAAGACTGGAAATCAGAAACCCGAACTGCGAGGCCATCTCAAGGATATCTCCAGCCTGGCCTTCACGCGGGACGGGCAAACGCTGCTCTCGGCCAGTGACGACGGCACCATTCGCGTTTGGGATCTTGTGCCACGAGCGAAGGAAAAGTCTGCCCATGTGTTCGCGTGGAACTCCATCAGCACCGCATGGAGCACTTACGGACCGGCGCTCTGCCTTTCGCCGGACGGCCGGCATCTTCTCACCGTCTATACCAATCAAACCTTCAGCGTGTGGGACACGCTGCGTCTGGCCGAAGGAGAAAACCATCCACTCCCGTTCTCCAACACGACCATTGCAGCCATGGCTTCGGGCGGCGGGCTGGCTGCCTTCGCCAGTCGGAGCGGCGAAGTGATGCTGTGGAATGTAGAGCTGGACCAGGCGCGGTTCTCGGCCCGACCCAGCACGAATCACGTTCACCGGCTGGTCTTCTCGCCGGACGGCCGCCACCTGGCCATCGCCGACGGCGCAAAGACCCTCTCGGAGATGACCGCCACCATCCACGACCCAAGGAGGACCGTTCGCGTGTGGGACGTCGGCGCCCGAAAGGAGACGCACGTCTTTACCACCGAGGGTGAGTTTCCGGTGTCACTGACCTTTTCCGCCGATGCCAAGACGCTCATGGCTGGCTGCTGGAAAGGCTCGGTCAAGCTCTGGCCACTCGACGGACCAAGCGGAGCCGTCACCTTTCCTGGACATTCCTGGTGGGTGGGAGGGTTGGCGTTGCTGCCGGATGGACAGACGCTGATCTCTGCCGAAACAGACATTCGCTTTTGGGATGTCCGGACTCGCCACGAGAATGCCCTCAAGCTCAGTCCGAGAGCGGGTGCCTATCACTGCCTTGCGCTTTCTTCTGACGGTCGCCGATTCGCCGCCGGCGCGAGCGATGGGCGCATTACGATTTGGGACGTGGCTTCGCACCAGGAGGTGGCCACGCTCGCGGGGCACGAAGAAG
>DATLUX010000056.1:0-48480 GCA_035577805.1 Verrucomicrobiia bacterium | reverse complement strand
CTTCGTCGATAGCGAACTGCCGGCCACCTGCCCGACGGTGCGGATCTTCCGGCGCACCTGGACGGCTACTGACGACTGCACCAACAGCGCCTCCTGCGCGCAGACCATTACCTTTGTGGACACCACCCCGCCGGTGATCGCCTGCCAAGCTGACCGCACTAATGAATGGGTGACGGGCGCCGTGCCGGTCTTTGGCAACCCGACAGCCAGCGACGCCTGCGATCCCACCTTGACCATCACCTTCGTCGATAGCGAACTGCCGGCCACCTGCCCGACGGTGCGGATCTTCCGGCGCACCTGGACGGCTACTGACGACTGCACCAACAGCGCCTCCTGCTCGCAGACCATTACCTTCGTGGACACCACCCCGCCGGTGAACGTCTGCCAACCTGATCGCACCAATGAATGGGTGACGGGCGCGGTGCCGGTCTTTGGCAACCCGACGGCCAGCGACGCCTGCGATCCCAACTTGACCATCACCTTCGTCGACAGCGAACTGCCGGCTACCTGCCCGGCGGTGCGGATCTTCCGGCGCACCTGGACGGCCACCGACGACTGCACCAACAGCGCTTCCTGCTCGCAGACCATTACCTTTGTGGATACCACTCCGCCGGTGATTGCCTGCCCATCTGACCGCACGCTGGATTGCCCGGCTGACACGTCCACTAACGCCACAGGCGTGGCCACGGCCACTGACGCTTGCGACAGCAATCTGACAATTACCTTCAGCGATGACGTGACCCCGGGCTGCGGGAACACCCGGACCATCCGGCGGACGTGGACGGCCACCGACGACTGCACCAACCGCGCCAGTTGCGTGCAGACGATCCTCGTGCGCGACAACACCCCGCCGACGATCACTTGCCCGGCGAACATCGTGGGCAACACGGACAGCGGCCACTGTAGCAAGAGCAATGTCACCTACAGCGTTGCAACCACGGATTGCTCCGATGTAACGGTGGTATGCAATCCGCCCAGCGGTTCGACGTTCCCCAAAGGCACGACCACGGTGACCTGCATGGCCACCGACGCGTGCAACAACGCCAGCAGTTGCAGCTTCACCGTGACGATCAATGATCCAGGGTTCAATTGCCTTCCTTGCCTGGGTCTGATCAAGCGTGCCGAACATTCCGCGGCACCCTTTGGTGGCGCCGTCACCTACATTTACACGGTCAGCAATTGCGGCGCTCAGACGCTCACCGATGTGACGGTCGTGGATGACAACGGGACACCTGGCTTTCCGGCGGATGACGTGTTGGTGGGCACCATCGCCACCCTGCCGCCGGGGGCGAGCATCGAGTTGAGCCACACTGCGCTGTTGCCGACCACCGTGTGCAATAGCTCGGACGGCACGCAAACCGGGGTGTTGATTCCGGAAATCCTGGCCAATGGCAACGTCCGGGTCACCTTCATCCAAGCCACCAGCGTCAACGACAACACCTATGGAGCTAATGCCATTGGCTGGCCGGCTCCGCGCGGCCACACTTTTAAGGATCTGCTTAACAGCGATGAAGCCGAGTTCCAGTTCAGGAATGGCGCCGGCCAGATCGTGATGCAGTTTAAGCAGGACTATATCACCGCCAACAGCGCGTACCCTTCAGGCTACGGAACGCGGGGCGTTACAGGCGGCGATGGCAGTGTCACTATCGGCAGCGCCGCCAACGTCGTGTTTGTCTCCACTTCGTTGACCGAGAACCTGAACAAGCCCCCGTTCCTGTCTAATCTGGCTCAGTATACCAACAGCTCCCCGGCCTTGAGCGATCCGAACAGTCCGTTGTGGGAATACCGGATGACCTACACGGTGGTGGTGAGTAACGCCGCCTTTGGTGCCACGGGCTTCGGCAGTGTGACCCTTGCGGATCAACACAATTCGCCCTCCAAGATCCCCGTCTTCATCCCCACTCTATGCAGTTCCTGCGTGACCAACCTGGCTGTGGCGACCGCCCATTTCGGCCCGAATGCGGTGACGGCAACCAGCCAGTTCACGGTCCCGGTTGGGCCCGGGCAGGAAGTCCAGCCGAGGCTAAGCATCCAGCGGCAGGGGGACAGGGTGATGATTTGCTGGCCTGCGACCTGCAGAATTTTCCTGTTGGAGGAAACGGCCGAACTGAATCAGCCCGTCCATTGGTCGCCAGTCAGCACGACGCCGACGACCGCGGACGGTCGCTACTGTGTCACGTTGCCGATGAACGGCCAGCAACGCTTCTATCGCCTCCGCTCACCGTGAAGCCCAACCGCTTGAAACTTGAACATGGCCTATTCGACCGCGAGCCCATCGATCCACACCGTAAACGGATCGCCGCCCCAGGAATCCAGCGCAAGGCCGATGCCGCTCACATGACGCAGATCCACTGGACCGGTATCTTTGCGGGCCCACTCCGCGTCGCCCGCCAGCGGCACCACCACCGGCATCCAGGTCCAACGCGCTTCGCTGAACGGTAGATCGCCAAATAAGTTTCGGCCTTTCATCGGCTCCAGTTTGATCGTCCCGTTGTCACCCGCTCCATACAGCCAAATCACCGGCCCGGCGTTTTGAAACCCGGGCAAATTCGGATTCACGACTCGGATCCAAAAGCGCACCGCCTTCTTCTGCGAAAAATCCCAGTCCGCCTCCCGGCCCTTCGGATAAATGGCCGTGGCATAAAGTCCCGGGTACGGCCGCGGCGTGAAGCGCAGCGAACTTTTCCCAATGACCGAGTCCGGATCATCGGCGAAATGCATGCGCCCACGTCCGTCCCCGTTGCCTTCCAAGTCGTAGCCCCACCGAATGGCCTGACCTTCGGTGCCGAGCTCTTCGGCCACGGGCGCCGTGACGATTAGATCGCGCCAGGCCAGATCAGCCAGCACTCCATTATCGACCGTCAACCCCAGCCGATAGAATCCGGGCTGTGCGAAGGTGGGTTCGAACGACGCCTGGTCTCCGCTCAACGCGTTCGCCGTCCACCGAAACCGCAGCGCGCGCCCTTCAAAATCGCGGCTGGCACTGGCGTCGAAACGAACCGGTTGCCCTGCCAGCGCGCGGGTCGGGCCGTCCAGCACGGCTTGGGGCGCGCGTGTGATATTCGGCTCGTCAGCAGGTTGGTGGAGATTGGTCACATTGGTCAGCCAGTTGTCGGCGTTGTTGTGGGTGACGCGATTGTTGGCGATCCAGAGTTCGTCGCCCCAGCGTCCCCAAATCGGCCACCGATTTTCCTCGAGCCGATTCTGTTGCACGATCCAATGATGCGTGCGCCAGCGTCCGCCGCGCGAGCCGACATCGCCGCGGAACACAATCCCGCCGCCGTTATTGTGATGACACCAATTGCCGCTCAGGACGCTGTGGCTCGAGGGCCCGCCCACGATGACAATGCCGCCGTGACCGAAGCCGGGTTCAGGCGCGTTATGATTGCCGTTCGTCAACCCGTTGAACGCCGCCTCGTTTCCCACCAGCACGGTCTGATCGCTGCCGCCCAGCCAAAACCCGTAACTGCCGTGGTTGGCTTTGTTGCGGATGTAGGTGTTGCCCGGGCTCCAGGACTCGATGCAATTGTTATTCGCATACGACGTGTCGTTCTCCACGAAAAGGTTTCCGCGCGATACCCAGCCATTCAAGACGCGGACGAAAATGCCGTCCCCGCCCTGCGTGATGTCATTGCGAAACCAATAATTGTCATCCGAGCCGCTTTCGATCAGCACGGAGGTCGAATCGCGCGCGTGCACCTCGCCGGCGGCGCGATCAATGCGGATGCCGTAGGAAAGATTATTCTGCAAAAACCGATTGCGGGACGCGTGCCAGAGCTTGGCGCAAGTGTTGGAGCAATGCGAAAAATCATTCTCTTCGGCCGTGTTGTCGTCCGAATCGATCAGATGCAGCGCATCCCAGACGCGGTTGGCATGATTGCGGCGCACGACACTTCGATGCGTGCGTTCCAGCAGGATCCCGCCGCGCGCCGGTAATTCGCCCCAGCCATGCTTCGGGTTGTCGTAGTTATCCGAGAAATCGCAGCTCTCGATCAGCAGATCCCGCGCATCGCGCGCCACCAGGCCCGTGGCAAACCCGCGCGTCTTCAGGTCACGGACCGTCACGTCGCCGGCCCCTTCGATCAGAACGCCGGTCCCGGCCCGTTCCAACGACGCCAAATTGTTCGTGACGCCCGGGCCTTGCAACGTCGCCCCACGCCCCTGAATGACCACATGACTGGCCCGGACGATCAGACAGACATCCAGAACTGCCCCCGGCTCCAGCGTGAGATCGTTGGTGACAATGATCGTGCGCAGCCCCGCGGCCGAAGCAGTTCCAACGCATGCCAACCAAATGAACAAGCGCAAAAGCATGGGGCAGTGCGCCCATGCTCCCGTGAAGAAGGCAATCACAAACAATTTGGGTCCACCGCGGCGTCTATTGAATAGCACGAGCGTCTTGGATGCGTTATTGAACCGCAAGCCTTATGACACATGACGGACGGGAATGATCGTGGCTGTTCTCAAAGAGTTGGGCGCTTCTGAACTAATGACTGCAAAGGGCGTCGAGATTCATTCCGTCGGAATCACTACGATTAACACGTTCGAGGCGACCCAATCTATCATTCTCGGCAACGTCAGTGATAAACTTGACCAAGGAGAATGCGAAGCGTGGCGTGAGCAATTCAGAACTCGGTCTACGGTCTGGGGCTACAAGGTGCTCGCCGATCTCGTAAACTTCTGAGTTGGGTCGTTTGGGCTGCGATGGCCGACGCATCCACGAGGATGAGCACCCCCGAACCGGGCGTCCTCCCACCATGACCCGACATCGCACGTCACCGGCGGCTGGTTTCCGTCGCTGGCGCCGGTTGGCTATTGGCTATCGGCCGTCCACCTCCGGTTGCAACACGTCCATCGATTTGCCAAAAACACTTCCTTTCAGCGCAGCCATTTCTCTGGGCTATTCATGGCTTGGCCGCCAGGGAGGCGCAGATCAGTTCGCGGTCGTTACGAGCAAAGACGTGCCGGTTGGCGAAGGCGAGCGGAGCAAAGGCTACCTTTCTATCACCAAACTGGTAATCCGGCTCGATCAGGCGCACGCGGCTCAGTTCACGATAACCCTCCCCATCAAGCCGGGCGCGCATTAGGTTGCCTTGGTCCGTGAAAATTAGAACGGAATCACCGTTGGGCGTTAGATGAATCGTCGCGGCATTGGCCAGTCCGGTCACTTTGTCCGTCTCCCAGACTTGTTTGCCGGTGCGCGCTTCCAGGCAGACCAGACGGCCACCCATTTTGCCGGCGAACACATGCTCACCCAGGATCAACGGCATGCACGTGTGGCTCAGGACCCGGAGCGACAAGGCTTTCGTCTCCGGCCAGAGCACGGACGCAGCCGGTCTGTTCCGATCGAGTTGAAACATCAGTCCACTGATCAGAAGCTGGTTGCCTCGATGCACCGGAGTCGCGACGGCATAATCTTCGCGAGTGACGAGTTCCTCTCGCCACCAGATCCGGCCCGTGGCCGGATTCAACGAAGTCACCGCTTTGGGCGTCCACACGATTAATTGCCTTTGCCCGCCGGCACTGATGACGATGGGCGAACTGAACGCGCGTGGCGGATCGTCGAGCGCACGCCAGATTTCCTTGCCGGTGCGCTTGTCGAAAGCGACCACGCACGCGCCCGGCTTGCCGCCAATGACGACGATCAGCAGGCCCGCTTCGATCAACGGACACGACGTGAGGTTCGGTGACTCGATCAAATGGTAGTCTTCGCTTAGACTCCTCTTCCAGACTGCCGTGCCCTTGCGTGCATCAAGACATAATAGATGACCCGTTGAGCCCAGAACGAACACATGGCGGCCCTCGACAATGGGTGTCGGACACGGCCCCGGCGGACTGCCTTGCCTCTGTTGATCGAAGGCTTGTTCGGCGTACACCACCTCGTCATGGTACGTCCAGAGCCCCTTCCCGGTTCTCTCGTCAAAGCAGTGAACGCGTTCCCACGCCTTGGGCTTTAGCAATTCCGAATCAGTGACATAGACGCGGCTCCCGGCCACGGCGGGTGAAGAGAATCCCGCCCCCACCGGCGCCCGCCATCGCACTTTCAATCCTTCGGCCGGAAAAGTTCGCAGAATGCCGGCTTCGTTCCAGACACTATCGCGGTTCGGCCCGCGGAACTGGGGCCAATCCCCCGCCTGCGATGTCAGGTGTAACAGCGAGGCAAGTGTCACCGTCCGACCAGTCATCACGCGAAGCATCAAAGTTCTCCTGTGAGCCGAGAGCGTTCTCACCATCCCCCCTTAAATGCTCGATCCAAAATTGCGGGGAGCAGGGCGTCCAACTCGGCGGCGGTCTCGGCTTGCAGTCGCTTCAGCGCGTCCGCTTCCGTTTGCAACGGGCGATCAGATTTAGGATTCATCGTTGTCAGGTAACTCTCAGGATTCTTGTGGCAAGTTGCCTGGCTTCAGCTTCCGTCAGACCGGCCTTGCGTGCGTCGCGATAGATACCTTTCCAACTCCTCTCAAATACTGTTCGCCACCACGGCTGTTCGTCAAAGAAGCCCGCCGCGGTTTTGTTCGCGTAGAAAGTAATCCAATCGTCATGGTCCGCATAGAAAACAAATGGCTTCGGCGTCGGGGTGCAAACCGACAGCATGAACAACGTCGTGACCAGGCGACGAGGCATGGGCAGATCGCGCGCCGCGGCTTCATGGTCCCGCTGTCCACTTCCTAAAGGCAAAGGCATAAGCCAATGCGCCACGCTCCCGCGAACAAGGGCAATCACAAACATGAAAATGGCGCGGGTTGGCTATCGGCTATATCGGCTATCGGCTATTTCACCATCGACCTGGTGCCGGTGGCGGGACTCGAACCCGCACGGGTTGTAAAGCCCTGGGGATTTTAAGTCCCCTGCGTCTGCCATTTCGCCACACCGGCCACGGTCATGCTCTGCGTGAGGCGCCATTGATACGCAGGATTGTCGATCCTCGCAAGAACGCTGCGGCGTGAGGCCGGCGGCCTGAAGGGCCGCGCTAACGGCTCGGGCATGTCCGTCGACGGTTCGTGAGCGACTCAGCCCAATCACTGTAAAAGTTCTGCCCTCCGTTCCAGCAAGAAAGCGGCCCCAAAATCGCCGCTAACGCTCGAATTCTGCGTCGGATTTTAGGCGACACCAAAGGATCGCCAAAACTGAGCGACGCGGGCGGCCCGGCGCGGCCACATTGTCAACTGACGCGACCCACCCGTGTTTGCTCCAGTGATTTGTTTGGGCGGTGTCATACTCGTTTGCGTTGAGATCTGACCCCAACAGGTTGCACGTACAGAACCAAGCCGAGATTGCTTTCGAATGTCCAAAAGCTGGACACGGCAAGGACACGGCAAATGGTCGCTAAGTCCTTCCAGAATCTGATATCTGGGCAGTGGTCGTTTTTGAGACGGAATCCCTAAATCGGACCAAAACCTGCTTGCTCCTTCGCCAAGCTGCGCCCGTATGTTTTGGCTCACCACGCGACAACTTAGGAGCGGGAATGCAAAGGCCCGCAAGAAAGCCGCCACCGACCTGTGGAAGGAAGCGAACCCTCGCGCCTTGGGCGTGCTGGCTGATGCGGCGTTGACCGACCCGGATCCCGAAGTGCGCCAGGTAGCCACCTCAGCATTGGGCCGGCTGAAGGTCCCGGAACGTCTCGATCCACTCGTCAAAGCATTGCGCGATCAGGACCCTGAGGTCGTCAGGTCCGCCATCTTCGGTTTACGAGGGACGAGCGACGAGAAAGTCATGCTCGGTCTGTTACCGATGCTACGCCACCCGAACTTCACCGTGCGAACCAGCACGGCGCAAACGATCGATACGGTCCGGTGGACGCCAGCCGCCAAGGAAGAGCGAGTCTGGTTTTGCGTGGCCAAAGGGTGGTTTGAGCGGGCGGCAGCTGTAGGAGTCGAAGCCATACCGGCGCTTAAATTGACGGCGGAAACCGCGCCAGTGAGCTTTGCTGTTCGAGCCGTCGAAGTGCTGGCAAAGATCCCCGATCCGAGCGTGGTTGAGTTCTTGTGCAAATCGTTGCATGCCGCCGAGCCAGCGGTTTGCATGGCCGCAGCCGAGTCGCTTGGCAAGGTCGGCGGCAGTGAGGCGGTGGCAGCGTTGATTTCCTCCCTGCGGCACGCCCACACGCAGGTGCGCGCGGAGGCCGCGTGCGCGCTCGGGATCCTGGGGGCAACCGAGGCGAGCGTGTCGATTTCGTTGATGCTGGACGACAAAGAATGGGAGGTTCGCCGCGCGGCAGCCACCGCCCTGGGAAAGTTGAACAATCCGGAGACGTTGGAACCGCTGGCAAAAGTTTTGGACGATCCAGACGGCGACGTCCGTGAAGCTGCAGCTGTGGCCCTCGGCAAGACGGGCGACCGCCGGGCGGTCGGCCCGCTGATCTTGGCGTTGAAAGACGAATTAGGCGGGGTGCGCCGGATCGCAGCGGCGGGTCTCGCGCGCATTGATCGGGACTGGGTTTCGCTGCCGGAAACGCGCGCGGCGGCCGAAAAATTGAAGGTCGCCATTCAGGACGCCGAACCGGCAGTTCGGTTTTTTGTGGCCCAGTTCCTGGTGAACCTGGGTGAGATGTCTCCCGAAGCATTGCAGGGCTTCAGCCCGGAAGACCAACTGGCGTCCCCGGCGATCAAACGGAAGCGGATGGGGACCAACATTTTTGTCGCTCTGCTGCAGGATCGCGATCGCGACGTCCGCCAAGCGGCCGCGGAGGCGCTGGGCACGTTGGGAGGCGAGCGCGCAAAACAGGCCCTGAAGCGCGCGACGGGAGACCCGGATGGGGATGTGGCCGCGGCGGCGCAAATGGCGCTCCAGGTCGCGGCCGAATCGACAACCTAGGAAGCCATGCCAGAAGAAACCAACAAACGCCACGAGTTTCTATTCGTCGATGATGACCCACAGTTTCTCGCGACTGTGACGCAGTCGAAGCAAAGCTCCAAGGCGCATTGGGCGTTCCGGACGGCGACCAATCATTTGCAGGCCTTGGAAGAGTTGAAGGCGCAACCGGTGGAGATCATCGTGCTTGATATCGAAATGCCGGTCATGGATGGCATCGAGTTTCTGCGCCTGCTCCGGCAGGCGCATCCGGGCCAGCGCGTGGTGATGCTCTCCCCCCGCGTGGGGGATGAAGCGGCGCGCAAGACTTCCATGGAGCTTGGCGCGGTTTTGTACCTGGAGAAACCGAGGACCCCGGAGGGTTTCCAGTGCCTGTTCGCGGCCCTGGAGGCGCTCACGACGACTGGAGCGCAATCCGGTTTCCGCGGCGTGATGCAAGTGGGACTCCATGACGTGCTGCAAATGGAGTGCCTGGGGCGCAAGTCTTCGATCCTGGGGGTGTCCGCCGGGGGCCGGAAGGGACAAATCTTCATCAACAATGGCGACATTATTCATGCCGAGTACGGCCAGCTTCAGGGCGAAATGGCCCTTTACGGTTTGTTGGGATTGTCAGGAGGAGATTTCAATCTCCTTGCATATACCGAGCCGTCGCACCGGACAATTTCAGGTCAATACGAGTTTCTGCTGATGGAAGCCGCGCGCCTTCGGGACGAGGGCAGTCCATCGTCCTTGCCGCAAATTGGCAGCCTGGGCAGCCAGGATTTGCATGCGGCACTGGAGAGCGCACCGCCGACTGAAGCGCGTGGTGTCCGGATTGAGGAAACGCTGCTCTGCTCGAGCGCGGGCGAGGTGCTCCACCAGTCAAAATGTGAGTCGCTCGAGGCCCGACTGGAATTGTTCCAGAAGCTGGAACAACAAATGATGCAAGCTTCGAAGGGCACGCCGAGCGGCCGATTCCATCGCGTGTCGGTGGACACCAGCGCCCATCGCCTTCTGATCCAAATCCAACCAACCTACAAGCTCCTGGTGCGGAGCGCCCTGTCGGCACCGACCATGCAACCATGAGTAAAAGCGTCGAAACATTCCTTTCATCGTTTCTGCCGATCGGCGGGTTGGCCGCGTACACTGTGGAGTTGCCCAACGCGGTGCTCGTTTCGGAGTGCTTAAGTAAATCGCTTTATCCGGTGTCCACGGCGCAGATGCTTACGCACATCGTCCAGGATGGCCGGACACTGCTGTCCTCCGGGGAACAGGCAGCACAGTACTGCTGGACCTTTGAAGGGCATCGCGTTTATGTCGCCTCCCGCACGGACGGGGTCTGCCTGGCGTTGTTGGTGGAGAATAATCCGAGCGTGCAAATGGCCCGTGTCCAGGAAGTGTTGCAAGGTTTTATCGATTTGCCGGAGGTCTGAGCTGATCGCGGATTGACCCGGAGCCTCATGGCCCCTGTGTTCCGTCCAGGGACGCTTAAGATCCCGTTTCTGAAGAAAAGAGTGGGTTCGCTAAAAGAGTTGCTCGAGAATGGCCCGGGCGGCTTCCCTGCGGAGTTTCTCGAGCTCAGCCCGGAATCGGCGGGCATCCCGGTCAGCCCATTGACCCAATGAATATTTTCTCGTGCGATAATTAAACGGCTGAACATAAAGCAGAGTGCCGTCCGAGACACGGTGACATAGACTTGGACCGAGGCTTCGAATGCTGTGGGAGAGTTGTGCCAGCGCGCGGCCCGAAACGCCTGACGATACACGGCCAGTTCCATCACGCTGTCGCAGTCGCATGAGGCGAGCGTTTCAACGCTTTCCTAGGTGATCATTCCCGGCGCAGCCAGCGTTCGACTAGTGGCGTTGCGTTTGGTGAAACCGCGCTCGCCGCGAGTTGTTGGAGAACGAAACGAGAGCAGGACACCCCTTCTCCCGTTGGGAATATGGTATCGTCATGATTTCGCACTTCATCTGTGTGCGCGTCAATCAATGCCGCGGAAGGGCCACGCTCGTCGGTAATGAAATACTGGTTATTAATCCAAACTTTCATCAACGGGATGCCAAAGGAAACGATGCGATGTGCCAAGGAAAATTTCTAACTACCCACTGTTCGAACCATGACGGGCTGCGCCTATCACATCACCCGCGGAGGCTTGCCAGGAGGCAGCCGATCCTCACTTCATGCGTTGCGCGGTAGTCAGAACCGTGCTGGCGCGCCGGGGGCCGCGCAGGTCGGCGGAGGGAATGGCGCGTTTCTTGGCCAGCGGATCGACATACCAACGGTAATCGCCTTCATCGGAGAAAAACAGATATGGACGATTCTCCTGCAGCCACTTCTTCCAGGCGGAAGCCGAGGAGAGCTTCGTGGTGTCGGTTGGAGCGTAACGCGCCAGCAGGGGCGCGGCGCGTTCGGCGTCTTTGCCACCGCGGAGCAACGCGCGGATGGCCATGTCAAAGAATTCCACGCGATCGATCGGAGCGCTGAGAGCCAAGGCGTCCTCATCTACTTCCAATTTAAGGTCGGTGCTCGGATGTAGATAGGCGCGATGCTGCGCGTGCCAGCTCCTGACTTCGTCCCGACCGAGGGCTTTAAGTTGTTCCAGCGTGCGCTCGCTCAACAGCCAGGTCGCGTCGCTCACCTCACCTTTTTCGCCCAGGCGCCGATCGGCATAGGCGCGCGGCATCGCGACCGGGCCGGCAAAGACCGAGGGGGTGACGGCGATGGGCCGATCTTCGGTGAAACGGCTGATGTATGCGATGCAGTTGAGCAGCAAGCGCTGACCGGCCTCATTCATCTCGGCGGGCGATTGTTCAAAGCCGAAATGCAACAGATTTCCCTGACGCCAGCAAGCCGCTGCTCGGGCCATCTTTTCATTCTCGCCGCCGCAGAAGACTTCGACGTCCGGGTTCTCCTCGAAACCATCGGGATAGGTGCACCAACCGGCGCGCCACTGCTTCTGGACGTCGCGGACGATCGGAAGCATCGTGACGGTGGAGTTGGTCTCGGGTGGGCGGAACGCCTTGGGAGTTGGACGTTCGAGTATCCCTTTGGTATCGATGACGAACGGCTCGCGGAAGAGGATGTGCTCGCGTAACCCGTACGCGAATGGGGTCAGGCACGTTCAGCCCGAACCGCCGCGGACCTTCCAGACCACGGCCAGATTCAGGCCTGCGCTGCCCAGCAGCACGGTTGGCTTGCTCCAGGACGCGCGGTCCCCCAGCGGTGAACGGCCTTGGCGTTCCTCGCGCACCGTGTTGGATTGCGGCCAGTCGAGCAGCACCACGTCGAAGGCGGCAGCATCGGATGGCTTGAAATCCTTGCGAGAATTGATTTCGACCCGGCCGACATTTTGAGCCAGGAAGCCGGTGAAGTGTTGCGCGCGCGGCGTGCCGGGCTCGCCGATGTAAAGAACCTTCAATTGGTCCAGGTCGGCCGTGCCCGCCACCGTCGCCACGCGGGAGATGACGAGCAGGACAACGGCAATTGGAGGCAGCGGTTTCATGACCTGGCCACGTTCAGATCCACGGTGCACAGTTCAACCGGCTCCCGCGCGGACGTCAATTCCAAACCAAGCTGTTCGACTTCGGTGCGGGGTTTGTCCCTCAATCCTGTCGCGGGAGCACCTCGAACTCAGCCTCCGACGAAATGGTTTCCGGAGGCCAGCAAACCGCTTCATTGCAAACCTGGAAACGGAACCTGACCGGTAGCTGGTGGGTCTTGCTGGTTGCACTGCGTTCGACCAGGAAGCGCCGCTGAAATAGCACCTCGCCAACGAGGGTGCGGGAGCCGTCGCCTTGAAGCTTGGGTTCAGGACCGCGCCACGGACCGTCGGGGGCGAGCACGTTTTGAAGCGCCGCGTCCAACGCGGTCGGGAGATTGCGATTGCCGGAATCCTCCAACGCATAGATGTGATGCCCCGCCGCGATGCGCGCTTTGACGAAGAGCGTGAGCGTGTCGCCAGGTCGCACGCTGCGTGGTTGCACAGCGAGGGCAGTGGTGACGCGCTTCCCACCCGTTGGAGCCGGCACCTTCATCTCGGGTAATGGCCTTGGGCGCAGCTGAAAATCCAATTGCGCCCCGCGCTCCTCATCATGCACCAGTCGCGACACGGCCGGCTCGTAGCCGTCCGCTTCGACCCGGAATTGCCAGTCATGCATTTTCTCTGACCCGCCCAACAGCGGGTGCTCGTAATACAGACTGAACCTCCCGTTGGAGAATTGTTTCCGGTTATATTCCTCCCAGCCGCCGAAATTCGTGCGCGTATCGGCGTTCAGGGAGTAAACCTGGGCAAACCGCGCGGTCAGGACGAACTGGTCCACGACTTGGCCATTCTCGGCGTTGGTCACTCCGCCCGTGAGCCGAAAGGGCGCGCCAAGTTTTACCACTTGTTCCGCGGCGGACGGTTTTAATCCGTGGTGGCCCCGGTTCATGTAGCCGCCTTTGGTGAAACTCCAGAGCACCATCTCCGGCGGCGCATTGGACCAAATCAGGCGACCCTCGGCGTCCGTTTCCCATTCCCATCCTGGATACGCCCAACGGCCCGGCAGACGATCGCCGCCGGAATGAATGCCGGACGGCCATTCATTGACTTTGGCTCCCACGCCCGCGAGCGGCTGGCCCGTTTGGTCGACGACGCGAACACGCAGGACGCTACCGTGGTTGAGGCGAATCTCCAGGGGCCTCATATCGCGTTTGACTTCGACCGACTGCATTGCGGGTGCGAAGGGCAGGGCATAGACGCCCAGCAGACGCTTCTCCGAACGCAGACGACGGAATTCGAAACGACCTTCCGTATCGGTGCGGGTTTCCAGCGTGGAACTGCTCGGCCAGATGTCGCGCGCTTGTCCGAGCATCAACTCCGCGTCCGGGATGGCCCGGCCGGCGTCGTCGACTACTCGTCCGTGTAAAGTCGTCACGGCGCTGACCTTGAGTTCCGCTGTCCCGGCGCGCAAAGCTTCCAGCGAGACCTCATTGCCGGACGACTCGAACTCCGGATGTGATACCTCCACAAAAACATAGGCCGCCTCCTTGGGCACAACCTCGCAACGCCACCGCCCATCGGCATCGGACTTCACGGCAAATTCCTCCAGCGCCACACGCGGTCCGGCCAGACGTTGCGGCAGATTCAATCGGATGCCGGCGTCCGCTACCGGCTTGCCCGTTTCATCGGTCACGCGTCCACCGATGGCCTGCGCTTCGGGTAACCGGAGCTCAAACTTCGCCGGCGCCTTGTCCGCATCCCACCACATCGTCATCGGCGCGAAACCTTGTTTGCTAACCGTGAGGCGAACGGTTCCCCCGGTCTGGCTTGGAAGAGAAGCTTTGGCGCGCCCCGCCGAGTCCGAAGTGACGCTCGTCGCTTGGCCGTCCGCCGTGCGCCACGCGACCATGGCTCCGGCGAGCGGTTGTCGAGTGGCGGCATCCACCACGCGAATGTCCAGCGCCATCAAACGTGGCGCACTGAAGGCCAGCAGGCCAATCGTGACGCCAATTCGAGTGAATGCCTGAAGGATGGCGTGCATGAGTAAGACCGCAGCGGTTCTGTCGCACCTTGGCAAAGGTTTTCGCACGCGTCAATTCAGGAGCAGCCCGCAGATGAACGGAGGGGTGGGCCCGCAGATACGCGCAGAGGGACGCAGATGGCAGTGGGTGACGGCCTGAAAAATGTGTGATCGGTACACTGCGAGGCAAAGCCCGCCATTTATGAAGCCTTATGGTGGGATCCTAATGGAAAAGAGATCGAACAGCGGCAGCCCGAAGGGCTGCACCCATCGTAGCGAGGGCAACGCCCTCGGTGTCGGTGCGCAAAAGAGCCCTCGCCCTGAAAGGGCACCCCAAACGGCGCAGGCTCCGATGCAAGCCTTCGAACGGGAACATCCCAGATTGGAATACTCCAGTCTTGAAGCAGGAGCTGGTCTCTGATAACTGAAAAGGGATCATGCCAACCCCCGTTTCACTCAGACCTTGGACCCGTCTTGGCTTCGATTGGTTGTTTTTGATTTCGCTGCTCATCGCGCTGGGTGGCCCTGGTTTGTGCATTCGGGCCAGTGTTCCAGGCGACGAGCATTGGGACAACCAGTTCGGTCCGGTCGGGGTCAATGAGGCGGCGGCGAGCGTGAGCGTGCAGGGAAACAAGGTGTATGTGGGCGGACAACTTTCCGCGGCTGGCAACACGCGGGCCAATGGGGTCGCCGGCTATGATGGCACGAACTGGTTTGCCCTGAACAACGGCGTGGCGGGCGAGTTGAACTTCACCTACGTCTTCGCTCTGGCGAGTGACGCCCATTATGTCTATGCGGGCGGTAACTTCACCAACGCCGACAACTCGGGCGCCCGTTCGGTCGCGCGCTGGGATGGCGGGAACTGGTCCAGGATGGGTGAGGGACTGCCCGGGTACGTGTTTGCGTTGAAGGTCGTAGGCACGAACATTTACGCCGGCGGGATTTTCGTGCCCACCACCAACACCTACGGGTGCCTGGCGCGCTGGACGGGCGCAGATTGGGAGATGGTCGGCGGAGATTTCGCGGGCGGTTTTCCCGTGATTTACGCGCTGGAAACGGATGGGACGAATCTTTTTGTGGGCGGCACTTTCACGAGCGCGGGTGGAATGGCCGTCAACAATCTGGCGGGATGGAACGGCTCATCGTGGTTTGCGGTGGACGCGGGGATTGGGATCGGTGTGGTGCGCGCGTTACTGTATCAGGCGGGGCGGTTGTATGTTGGCGGGTCGTTCACGAACACCAGTGGTTCCGTGTTCACTAACCTTGCGGTGTGGGACGGAACCAGCCTCGGCCCGTGGTTTAATGCGAATCGCGGGGTGCGCGATATCATTTTCGACGGCACGAACATTTATGTCGGCGGCGAGTTTACCACCTTGGCCGGACAAAGTTTGTCGCGGATCGCGCGCTTCGACGGCGCCAACTGGTTTCCACTCGGAGTGGGCGTGCAGGGCTTTGGCGTCGCGGCGATTCCGGGCATTTACAAGATGTGTCTGGGGCCCGGCGGGCGTCTTTATGTGGCGGGGAACTTCAATTCGATCGGAGGCATCGGCGCCAGTTACGCCGCGGTCTGGGATGGGCAGGCCTGGTCGGGCCTGGGCGCGGGCAAGAGCAAAGGGCTGACCCATTTCATCGGCACGGTGAGCAGTTCGCTGGCGCGCGGCCCGGAGCTTTACGTTGGCGGACTCTTTACGGAGGCCGGCGACAAGGTCGTCAACTCGATCGGGCGATGGGACGGCACCAATTGGTCTACCCTCGGACGCGGGTTGACCGGATCGTTCACCGCGGGCGCGGCGCCCACCGCGCGAGCACTTGCCTTCGGGGGAACATATCTGTACGCGGGCGGCAACTTCACCAATGCGAGCGGGGTGGCGGCGAAGGGCATCGCGTGTTGGAACGGCACGAGTTGGTCCAACATCGGCGATGCGGACGCGACCGTCCGGGCCCTCGCTTACGATGGCTCGCTTTTTGTTGGCGGCAACTTCACGAACATTGGCGGCATCAATTCTCCCGGGTTCGCTCGTCTTGTTGCGGGGGGCGGATGGCAGAGCCTCGGCACCTTGGCGGGCGGCAACCGCACAGTGTCGGCTATCGCCCGCGATGGATCGGATCTTTACATCGGCGGCAACTTCACGTCCATCAATGGTGTCAACATGGGCAACATCGCGCGCTGGAACGGTTCCGCGTGGTTCCCGCTGGGCAACGGAATGAACAATACCGTGAATGCGTTGATCGCGAGCAATGGCGTGGTGTATGCCGGAGGCACGTTCACGCTGGCCGGGAACGTGGGCGTGAGCCGCGTCGCTCGCTGGGACGGCGCTTCCTGGTCTGCGTTGGGCGAGGGCGTACTGGGTTCGAGCGCCTCGACCACCGTCTCCTGTTTTCCCCTGCGTGGCAGCGACCTTTATGTGGCGGGAACATTCACCAACGCCGGCGGGATTTACACTTTAGGCCTGGCGAAGTGGGACAGGACGATGTGGTCCGCACCATTCGGCAGTGGGCTGGTAGCCAGTCCGGGCACGGCCAACGCCACCACCCTGGCCTTAATCGGGAATGACCTTTACGTCGGGGGACAGTTCGCTTTTGCCGGTGATAAGCCGTCCATGTTCATTGGGCGCTGGAATGATCAAAAAAACTTTTATCCGCCCCCAAATCCACGGCTGGTGAATCCTCGCTGGATGGCCAATGGGCAGTTTGGTTTCCGGCTCATCGGCACGAGCGGCGAGCGGTACGTGATCGAAAGCACGACGAACCTCCAAACGTGGATCCCGCTTCTGACGAACTCGCTGCCCCAGTTCGATTTCACCGATGCCAATGCACCCAGCGCACCGGCGAATGTTTACCGGGCGGTGTTGCGGTAGGCGGATCATCTCCAGTTGATTGCGTTTAACAATGCGGCCAGATGGAACGCCGCTCTGGTGAGTTCGTCTTTTGCCTCCGCCTTGTGCTCCAGTTTGTAATCCGCACCGGTGGTCGAAATTTGTTGGGATTTTTGACAAGGTGCGCAATGTTTTGCGGATCGAGCGCGTAATAGCCGCAGGCCACATGAAGAGGCTGGTGGAGGTCACCTACGAGATGGATTAAGAAGCACAGCGCTTCCGACTTGCTCAGCGGCCCGCCGGGCGGCTTTTCGAGTGTGTTTTAACGCTAAGACGCGGAGGCGCGGAGGCGCAGAGAGTCGAAACTGTTACAATCTTTGGCGGTCTTCGGTTCGACGCTGAACGCATGATCTCATGTTGGACCTTGGACCTTTGCGTCTCTGCGACTTGGCGTCTCTGCGTTAATCCCTCGGGTGCACCCCGGGCTCCCCCGGATGAAGAACAAACACTTGCTATGCAACGCGCATTGGGACCATGAACCAATCGCATTCGCCAGAAGATGGTTGAACGTTGGGTGTTGAACGTTTCGCTTCATGGAGAGCCCCGACCTCCAACGTTTGGACGCACATTGGGGCCTTGAACCGGGACATTCCGCATTCCGCATTCCGCACTCCGCACTCGATGAGATGGCCTGAGCGCTTGACATCGCCCCGGAAAAGCCATTTGATTGAGCACTCAACCAAGTATGCCGGAAAGCCCGTCCACCCGCGATATTCTGATTCTGACCGCGCTGAAGCTGTTTGCCGAGAAGGGCTATAATTCCACCAGCGTCTCCGACATTCTCGCGCAGGCGGATGTCCATTCCGGGAGTCTCTATCATCATTTCGAAACCAAACAGAGCCTGCTCCTGGCGGTGTTGGAGAAATACCGGGATGAGATTCAAACCATGCTGATCGAGCCGGCCTGCCGCGGGGTGCAGGATCCCATCGGACGGATTTTTGCATTGCTGGCCCGCTATCGCCAACTGCTCAAGAAGACGGATTGCAATTACGGCTGCCCGATTGGAAGTCTTGCGCTGGAAATTCATGAGCCGGACCCGCCGGTGCGAAAGCTGCTGGCGGCGAATTTCGATCGGTGGACTTCCTTCGTGGAATCCTGCTTGAAGGCCGGTCGCCGGCAGCTGCCACCCAAGACCGACACCCGCGCCCTGGCCACGTTCGTTCTGACCACCATGGAAGGCGGAGTCATGCTGTCCCGCACGGCCCGGAGTTTGAAACCGTTCGACGCGGCCGTCGCGACGCTCAAGGATTATGTAACACGCCTGCAGTTGATGGCCTGTCCACCCACCAAAAAATAAATCTATCTATGAATCGTTGCCTGCTTGTTCTGGTTGTTGGTCTCACCCTCACGCTGGCTGATGTCGACGCCGAGCCCAACAAGAACTATCCGAAGATCGATGACACGTGCTACGTCGAGCCCAACGGCGATCGCGTCATTCGGCTGGCCGTCGAAGTGGCGGCGGCTCCGGAGGAAGTGTGGCGCACTTTGACGACCTCGGAAGGCTGGAAGAGGTTCGCGGTGGCGTTTGCCCAGGTGGACATGAGGATCGGCGGGATGATCGAGACCAGTTACAACCCGATGGCCCGGCTCGGGGACCCGGACAATATCAAGAATGAGGTCGTGGCTTATGTGCCGGGCCGAATCATGGCCATTCGCTGCGTGCAAGCGCCGCGGGATTTTAAGCACAAACAGGAGTTTTTCTCCACCGGGACGCTCTTTGAGATTGTCCCGGTCGAGAAGAGCCGCACTAAAATCATCGTCACGGCGGTGGGCTATAAACAGGGGGAGGCCTTCGATGATCTGTTCAAGAAATTCCGCTGGGGCGATGCTTATACGTTGGACAAGTTGCGTCTGCTCTTCGAAAAGGGCGCCCCGGGGCCTTCGAGTGATAACAAGGATGTGCAGGAGTTCAATCGCCAGCCCAAGACGGAGAAATGAAGGGGCGACATGAAGTGGCTGTCCGTCGTGTTTGGTCAGCATGTTAATAGCCGCCGGCCACGTGGTCTGCCCGATTGGATCAAGCAGCCACGAGGCCGAGTTTATCCTGCAGCGCAGGCCAGTTGCGCTCCATAGCCCCTCCTTGGCGGAAATGATGCGT
Organism: Verrucomicrobiia bacterium; assembly: GCA_035577805.1. Taxonomy (GTDB): domain Bacteria; phylum Verrucomicrobiota; class Verrucomicrobiia; order Limisphaerales; family JADJPG01; genus DATLUX01. Next base: position 29,215 of record DATLUX010000056.1, on the reverse strand, counting down.
GTGCCCACGCTCTACCGGCATTGCCCGCGGTACCTGTTTAGCGTCTTGGCCACACAGTGTAGCAGCGGTCTGCGACCGCTGACCTTTCGATCGGGTTTCTTGCGGCCCGGCGGTCATAGACCGCCTCTATAGCAGTAGCACGCCAAACAAGTACTCCCCGCATGGCGGCTCAGGCTGGCCACGCGCCAGTAGACGGACCACGTTATATTGTTTCAAATATAACGTTTGAAAACGAACAGGCAAAATGCCAGGCAGAAATTTATCCTGCCGGCACCCGGGCGCTGCTTTGGGATCAACCGCGGGAAGGGAGGGGGTTTAACAGCTTCTGCAATTCTCGACGGGTTCGCAGAGTGGCGGCCAGGCTTTCGGCTTCCAATTGCTCGTAAAGCTTGAGCGCGGAGAGCCCGGTCGGGGTCAGAGTGGCGCCTCCGTGCTCCGAACCACCGCGCGCGGCGTTGACCAGAGGTTCCTTGAAGCAGCGGTTCATCGTCCGAATTAATAACCACGCGCGCATGTAGGACATGTCCAGCTGCGAGGCGGCCTGCCGAATGGACCCGGTCTGGCGGATCGCTCGCAGCAGATCCACCTTGCCAGGTCCGAGCGCAATCTCGCCCTTCCAAAAGATGCGGAACCGCGAAGCGAGTTTGACGAGCGGCGCCTTTTTGGCCCGGGATGACATGGCCGTAACTGATGCCACTAATTCCGGTTTGGGTGAAGCTTTTTGCGCAGGCTCACCGGAGGATGCAATCCCTCTCGCCACAACTGCTGCTTACGGCGAGATCAGTCGATAGAACCTTTGTGGATCAGTCGGTGAGGCTGTGGGATCGATAAGATGAATGGTTGCCGGCCAGCGCCAAGCGCCGATTTCCACGCGGCCCACCTCGGTCCACGAGTTGGCCGGCAACACCGGGGAGGACTGCAAGCGATAAGCGCGCCCGGGGTCCGCGGTCAGCAACACGTGGAACCCTGGGTTCTGCGCTGAACCAAACCCGAGGGCCTCGACGCAGGCCTGAGGTCGGCCACCCGACTGCACGGCGACTCCGCGGGGTTCGGCAGTGTAAAAGCCTCCGACGGCCACGAAGCTGCCATGGCCGTAGGTCACGGCGCGAATCCCATCGATGCCGCTTTCGTGTGGAGTCCAGAGCGCCGCGTCCGGCGAGCTCCAAAGTCTGCCATCGGCGCCGGCAGCCACGAAGTTGCCCTGGCCATAGGCGATGGCCGAAAAGCCGTTCAAGCTTCCATCCCCTTGAACGTTCCAAACAAGTCCGTCCGCAGAGGTCACGATGGAAGATCCAACCGCGACGAACATTCCATTGCCGTAGGTGATGCCGGTGACGGTTGGGGTGGGGAAGTCCGGCACCCGTACCCAGTCGATCAGGTTGGTGGAAGTCATGACCAGGGTTTGCGAATGGAGAGTCCATCCGCCCACGACGAATCGGCCGGCGCCGTAAGCGGCCGCCGCGAGGTAATATTGCTCGTTCTCGTTTGTTGGGCCGCTTTGGCGGTTCCAGTTGATGCCGTCCGACGAATTCATCACCAGCCAATGCGTACCGGACTGACGGCGCGGATTGTATTCCTGGCCCACGGCCAGGTACGCTCCGGCACCAAAGGTCACTTTTGTGATCCAATCCGGCAGAGTTGCGCTGCGTTGCCAGGAAGTCCCATCTTTGGACAGAAAGGCGACACCTTCTCCGACGGCAACGAATTGGCCGTTCCCGTAGGTGAGTCCACCGCGGCCTTCGCGAAGGCTTGGGTTCAATACCCGTTTGGTCCAGCACATGCCGTCTTGCGACGTGTAAATGTGATCGGCCAAAACCGCAAAGGTGTCGGCCCCGCAAGCGACGTCGCTGAGGGTGAACGCAGTAACGTAGCGCATGGCCAACGAATCCAGAGGATCGGGGGCTTGCGGGGCTTGCGCATAAGATCGGACGGCCAGGAAGGCGATGCTAACTATCAACACGGTGCGCTGAAGGATCGGGTTCATAGAACAGATGGGTTGTGTTTGCAGCTGGTTTGGCTCGGCCCGCCGGTGCGCCATCGTAAAACGAACGGCATGCTGCGCCGGAGGGCGCCGGCCAGTGGCGATGATCCTTGGATGCCTCTTCATGCCTCATTCAGCGTAATCAGTGTCACAATGTGGGCAAGAGCAAATAAGAACTTTCCGCGCTCTTGGCAGCCGGTTTTCTCCGAATCGAGCAGCTTTTCAGATCTACTTTCTCCACAGCGACCACTGGATGCCCCCGGGAAGCGCGGAAGGGCGCATTGCATTGACAGGGTGGGCCCGCTCCTTACTCTGCCGCGATGCCCCTGGTTGCACACCGACTGTTCCGAGGAGTTTTGCGCGTTTTGCAAGTTCGGCTGTTTCCGTCGCGTTCTCCGGGGAAAAGATCAGAGCCTCGTTACCTCGGCTGCTACGTCCGATTTGGGTTGGGTTCAAGGCCCCAATGTGCGTCCGCGTCGGCGCGGCGAAGGCCTGGCCTTGCGGCCATCCTCTCGGTGTTGTTCACGTGCTGGACCTGGCCGGTGACGCTGTTGGCGCAGGCCACGCCGACGGTGAAGCAGGCGCCGCCGCCGGGCATCACGGTGCCCGCTGGCGAGGCAACTGAGCTTGCCACTGAGCTCGATCGGCTTGGCGTCACGATCGAACGGCTGCGGGCTGCGGGGGCAAGCAAGCCGGCGGTGCTGACTTTGCTGCCGGACATCGAGGTGTTTCACAAGGCGGTTCGATATGCGTTGCATTGGGGAGAATTTTTCAAGCTGGAGGAAATCGCGAGTGCGCGCAAGCAGCTGGCCTTGGCGGAGGAACGAGCTCAGGCGCTGGAGGCGGCTCGCCCTGATTGGGTGGGAGCCACCGGCCCGGTGGTGCGTGGGTATCGTTCCAACATTGACGGGTCGGTCCAGCCCTATGGCGTGATTGTTCCCGCAGGTTGGACGCCGCGGGATCAAAGCGCGCGACCGCTGTATCTGTGGTTTCACGGACGCAACGACACGTTATCGGAAGTGGCTTTTATCGCGGGCCGGTTGAAAGGCAAACGCGAGTTCGCGCCGGCGAACGCATTCGAGTTGCATCTTTACGGCCGCTACTGCAACGCGAGCAAGTTCGCGGGCGAGATCGACGCATTCGAGGCGATGGCCGAAGTGCGGCGGCGTTATCCGATCGATTCGAATCGAATCGTGCCGATGGGCTTCTCGATGGGCGGCGCTTCGGTCTGGCATCTGGCGACGCATCATGCGGGACTCTGGGCCGCGGCTTCGCCGGGGGCAGGCTTCGCGGAGACGGCCCTCTACGCCAAAGTTTACCAGGGTAAACAGGAAGACCTGCCGGCGCCGTGGGAGAAAACGCTCTACCATCTTTACGACGCCACGGATTATGCCGTCAACCTGGCCAATCTCCCGCTCATCGCCTACTCCGGTGAAAAAGATCCGCAAAAACAATCGGCTGAGATCATGGCGCAAGCGGTGGCTGCCGAGGGCCTGACTCTGGAGCGCCTGGTTGGTCCGAACACCGCGCATCAATACGAGCCGGAAACCAAAAAGGAACTCGCCCGCCGCATCGAGGCTGACGTGACGAGAGGCCGCGAGCCGGTGCCGAGCCGGGTGCGTTTCGTCACCTACACGCTGCGCTATCATCAAATGGATTGGCTGGTGGTCGACGAACTCGTGCACCACTGGGATCGTGCCGAGATCGAGGGTCAAATCCGGGACCGCAACTCCATCGCGCTGAAGACACGCAACCTGGCGGCGTTCACCATTCAATTCCCGGAAGATAGCCGACCGCTGCAGGCTGGGGCCGCGACCCGGCTGGAAATCGACGGCCAGCCCCTGACCGGACCGCCTATGACCAACGGTTGGACGGCTCATTTCCGCAAGACCGGCGGGCGCTGGTCGGTTGTTCCAGCCCAGCCGGCGGACGACGGACTTCGCAAACGACACGGGTTGACCGGGCCGATCGACGATGCGTTTATGGATGCCTTTTTGTTCGTTCGGCCGACCGGCCCGTCCCGTCACGAGCGCGTAGGCACGTGGGCGGCCAACGAACTGGATCGAGCCATCCTGGAGTGGCGCCGTGTCTTTCGCGGTGACGCCCGGGTGAAAGAGGACCGGGCGGTTACCGCCGAAGACATCGCGAATTATCATCTGGTGCTTTGGGGCGATCCAGGCGCCAATATGGTTCTGGCTCGATTAGTGGATCAGCTGCCGTTGCGTTGGACGAAGGAATCGCTGGTGCTGGGCTCAAGACGGTTGAGCGCCGCGGATCATGCGCCCATTCTGATCTATCCGAATCCGTTAAATCCCCAAAAATACGTGGTCCTCAATTCCTGTTTCACCTTTCGACAAGGCAGCACGACTTCGAACTCGCTGCAAACGCCCAAGCTGCCGGACTGGGCTCTGGTCGATCTGCGCACAGCGCCTGGATTGCGTTGGCCAGGGCAGATCGTTGACGCCGGGTTCTTTGATGAACAATGGCAACTTTCGGCCCGCTAATGGCAGCCTAAGGGCAGGCCTGATGTCGGGACGATATATGGTTTACCTCCTGCGTGCGGGAACCTGAGCCGACCTGTTACCTCTCATGGCAACCGCCCGCCAGAAGGCTGATTCGGAAATAACCGCCTTTCGGGTTGGCTACGGGGATACCCGTCGCCGGGGTTGGATCACCACAAAATGGGGTCAAACGTAGGGAATTTGAGGACGACCAAGCGATGTCATCGGTTGATGCTTCGTATGTTCGACACTTTCGACCGTGACAGGTCAGTCCGAGTCTGTTATCAGTTGGCGCTACCAGTCACACCAAAACCTGGACAAAAAATGGTTTCCAAGACGTCCTGCCGCGTTTTCATTGGCCTGCTCGCTTTCATAGTCATGGCCTGGGCTGTCCCGGGTCAAACTGCCGAACTGGTGACCATCACCGAGTTCATGGCGGTGAATAACGGTCCGCTTGCCGATGAAGACGGCGATTTCTCCGACTGGATCGAACTGCATAACGGCGGGACCGCGCCCGTGAATCTCGATGGCTGGTATCTGACGGATCGGGCCAGTGACCTGCGTCAGTGGCGTTTGCCCGCGACGAACATCCTGGCCAATGATTATTTGATCGTCTTCGCTTCCGGCAAAAATCGCCGCGTTCCCGGGGCCCCCTTGCACACGAATTTCAAACTGTCGAGCGACGGCGAGTATTTGGCGTTGGTCCGGCCTGATGGCACGACCATCGCCTCGGCGTATGGGCCGGCTTTTCCGGTGCAGGTCGGCGGCGTCTCTTACGGGCAAGCCTTGCAGGAAACGGCCACGACGCTGCTGACCAGCGGCGCGCCAGCGCGCTTTTCTGTCCCTGCCAATGGCCTGCTGGGCAACAGCTGGACCTTGCAGGAGTTCAATGACGCTGCCTGGAGCAGTGTCACGACTGGGGTTGGGTTCGAGACGGACGGCTCCGTTCCCTTCGTGCCCACGGTCATCGCGGATTCCGTGGCGGAATTTTCAGGAGTTCAAGGGCAGGCAAATTGGTATTACGGGTACTGGAATCAGACCGCGGATGATGACGGCATCTATGCGGCAACCGAATTTACTCCGTTCCCGAACGCCGCCGGTCCGCCTGGGCCCAATAACTTTTGGAATGGCACCTCCTGGGACTGGTATAACGGCGACCCGCCTTACACGCAGGTGACCAGTACGGGTGGCCGGCCTTCCGGAGATGAAGACGGCCCGGCTCAGCCTGTTCATTGGGCCATCCGCCGTTACATCTCCGAGTTCGACGGCTCGGTCAACATTAGCGGCCGGCTTGGCCAGACCAGTGATTGGATCCGAGTCACGCAAACCGCGATTTTTCCCAGCAACGTTACTCCGCTTCTCTACATTTATTTCACGGGGGCCGGAGAAGGATATGTAGATAATGTTTCGCTCGTCGCAGGTTCCCAACCTGACGTGGGGGCGAACCTGGTGGTCAACGGGGACTTTGAAAACCAGAATCTGCCGCCAGCCTGGACGGTCTCCGCGAATCTATCCGGCTCCGCCACGACCACGACCATCAAGCGTGTGGGCACGCGAAGTCTTAAGGTGGTTTCGACTTCCGCCGGGGCCTCGCAGAGCACAGCGATCTGGCAGCAAATCGCCGGGATGACTCCCGGGCAGCTGTACACCTTGAGTTATTGGTATCTGCCGACCACCAATAGTCCGCCGCTGGTGGTGCGTTTCTCCCAAAGTTGGATCACTACCTCACCTCAACCGTGCGGTGACGGCGTGATTGGGCGCATCATGGTGGACGGAAAAGAGGTCTTCCGCCAGTTGGCCCTAGGGAATACCGCCGATTATTCCATTACGGTTCCGGCGCACTTGGGCTCGGCGATTGACTTTGTCCTGGATAGCGGCGCGGCCAGCGACGGGTCCTGCGATACCGCGATCTTCACCGCCAAAGTCGCGACCACGGATCCCACGATCACGGTGGTGGCTGATTCGGTGGCCGACTGGTCCTTCACCGGCACGCAGGGGGAGAACAACTGGTATTACGGTTATTACAATCGTTCGGCCGACCCGGACCGCGTGTATCAAGCGGCCAACTTCATCCCGTTCCCCCGCAGCTCCGGGCCGCAAGGCACCAATAACTTCTGGGACGAGGAAGAATGGGATTGGTTTAGCGGCAACCCGCCTTTCGACAAGGTTGGTCAATATTGGATGACCCCCAACGGGATCAACAACGGCGCCGAACATTGGGTGATTCGCCGCTGGGTGAGCGAATCGGCCGGCAACCTGACCGTGGAATATGCGGCCTCCAAGGAGTATCTGGACCAATATCATACGGGCGGCGGGGGCACGATTGTGCGGATATTCCAAAATGGGGTCCAGCGTGACAGCACTCCGGTGGGCAGCAACGACGTCGTTGGCATCCGCCGCGCGGTCAGCCTCAACAATGTGCAGATCGGGGATACGATCGACATCGCCCTGGATCCCACGGACGCCAGCGGCATCGCCGACGATGATCAAGACCGCACCTTTGTCACGGCCACGATCCGGGGCACGATCAATCTTTCCAATGAGGTTACCTCCGACGTGCGCGCCCAGATGCAGGGGATCAACTCCTCGGCTTATCTGCGCGTCCCGTTTAATGTCGTTGATCCGGGGGTGTTCAACGGGTTAACCCTGCGACTCAAGTATGATGACGGTTTCGTCGCGTATCTCAATGGGGTGGAGGTGGCCCGCGCCAACGCTCCCCTGGAACCCACCTGGAATTCTGCCTCGACCAGTTCCCGGTCGGATGCCGCTGCGCGCAACTTCGAGACCTGGAATATCGGTGCGTCGTTGGGATTATTGCGGGCCGGCCAGAACGTGCTCGCCATGCAGGGTCTTAATGCCAGCGTGGATGACGGCGATTTTCTGCTGCTGCCGGAGTTGATCGCATCCACCGTCGCCGTGGATCCGGGCGCCCCCCGCTATTTCATGACGCCCACCCCGGGCGCCGCCAACGGCTACGGCAACACCAACCTTGGCCCGCTCGTCCTGAGCGCCGCGCATTCTCCCAATGTGCCCGCCGACAATGATAACCTGTCGGTAACGGCCACGGTTTCGCCGACGTTCCGTCCGGTGGGCGGGGTGCGTTTGATTTATCGCACGATGTATAGCAACGAGGTGAATGTGGCCATGTTCGACGATGGCGCGCATGGCGACGGCCTGGCGGGAGACGGCGTGTGGGGCGGGACCATTCCGGCCAGCGCCAGCAACCCGGGTCAGATGGTGCGTTACTACATCTATGCTACCGACACCGGCGGCAACAGCACCCGGTTCCCGCCTTTCCCCGACCCGAAGAACTCCCCGCAGTATCAGGGAACGGTCGTGTTCAACCCGGCTTTGACCAATCCGCTGCCGGTCGTGCATTTCTTCGTGCAAAATCCGACTCTGGCCACGAACTACGCGGGAACGCGCTGTTCGATTTTTTGGGACGACGAGTTTTTGGACAACGTGGAGGTCAACGCCCATGGGCAAACGACCTGGTTTGTCTTTCCGAAGCGGAGCATGGATCTCAACCTGAACACCGGTTACAAGCTGCGCTGGAAGCGGGGGGAGGACCGGGTCAAGGCTTTTGATTTATTGAGCACGTACGGCGACCGGGCCTATATGCGCTTGCTGCTGGCCTTTGAAACGTTCCGCGATGCCGGCGTGCCGACGCACTTTGCCTTCCCGGTGCGCCTCCAAGAGAACAACGCGTTTAATGGCGTTATGCATTGGGTCGAGCAGGCCAATGATGATTTCCTCCAACGCAACGGGCTGGATCCCGATGGCCCGCTCTACAAGATTTATTTCCCCTTAACCAATGCGTATTCCGGCGTCCACAAAGTGACGCGCAAGAATGAGCCCAATGACGATCTGCAGGCAATGATTGACGGCCTGAGCACGCAGGATGAAGTCAGCCTGCGCGCCTATCTCTTCGATCACCTCGACGTCCCGGAAGTCGTCAATTTCTTCGCCACGGTTGAGCTGGTCCAGAATGAAGACTGTTGCTGGTATAAGAATTATTATCTCCATCAGGATCGCGCTGGAAACGGGGAATGGCGCATCATGCCTTGGGACCTGGACCTGACTTTCGGGCGCACCTTCACCGGGTGGGTCGGCATGTATAACCAGCAGAACGTGCTGACCAACTTCACCGGCGGTTACTTCGACACCAACATCTTTTGGACCAATAAATGGTTCACGGAACAACGCGCGTTATACGATTACATCGGGCTCGGCCAACCCATGGCCAATGCGATCTTCTCCTTCCCTGACACCCTCAGCATGTTTTACCGCCGCTGGAGCACGGTGCAGGAGGATTTCCTGCAGCGAACCAACACGCATCCGGCCATCTTTGGGCGCTACGAACGGCGGGTCGATGAGTTGGCCTCCCAGATCCTGCCCGACTCGATCCTCGACCAGCGGGTGTGGGGCACGTGGTGGCCCTCGCAGAATATGGCGCAGGCCGTGAGCATCATAAAAACTCAATACTTCGGCCCGCGTCGCAGTTGGATCTTCAATACGCTGGCTTACGCCAACGGCGGGCCCTACGTCGGCCCGCAACCGACCAACGCCCCGCTCTTGATCGGGAACATTGAGTATAACCCGTCCTCCGGCAACCAAGGCCAGGAATACATCCAGTTGATCAATCCCAATGACTTCGCCATGGACGTCTCCGGATGGATAGTGTCGGGCGGCATCCAGCACACCTTCAAACCCGGGACGGTCATCGCCTCCAACGGCACGCTTTATCTTTCTCCGGACGTGAAGGCTTTCCGGGCCCGGGCCAGCAGCCCGAAGGGCGGCCAGGGTCTCTTCGTGCAAGGCAATTACAAGGGTCAATTGTCAGCCTGGGGTGAATCCGTCGTCATCAGCGATCGAGCTGGCAACGTTGTTCGTTCCACGAACTACCTCGGAACGCCCAGCCTGGCGCAGCAGTATCTGCGCATTACCGAGATCATGTATCATCCCCCGCCGCCGCCGCCGGGCCTGGCCACCAATGCCGATTCCTTCGAGTATATCGAACTGCGAAATACCGGCCCGACTACGCTCAACCTGGCGGGTGTGCATTTCAGCGCGGGCATCGAATTCAGTTTCACGGGCAGCGCCGTGACCAGTCTGGCGCCAGGGCAACGCGTCTTGATCGTTAAGAATCGGGCGGCCTTCGTTTCGCGTTACGGTAACAGCCTGCTCATCGCCGGCGCATACCTCGGTTCTCTCGACAACGGCGGGGAAAACATCAGGCTCGATGATGCGACCGGCGAGAAAATCCTCGACTTCTCCTACGACAACCGGTGGTACCGCAGCACCGACGGCGCCGGATTCTCCCTGGTTATCCTCGATGATGAAGCGTCCTGGGATACCTGGGGTGTGGCGCAAAGCTGGCGGCCCAGTGGCGCCGAACGCGGCTCACCCGGCGTCATTGATCCGGACCCGTTAGCCATCCCGGCCATTCGGGTGAATGAAGTGCTCTCGCGCACGGAGCCTCCGGCGGTCGACGCTATCGAACTCTACAACCCCACCGCCCAATCCGTGAACCTGCGCGGTTGGTACCTCTCGGACGACTTCGGGGTGCCGAAGAAATTCCGCGTCCCGACCGACGTCATCATTCAGCCCAACGGCTATGTCCTCTTCACCGAAGCGGATTTCAATGCGGTGCCCGGCAGCCCGACTAGCTTCGCGTTCAGCTCGATGGGCGATGAGGCCTATCTGTTCTCGGGCGATGCGAACGGCAACCTCACCGGTTACTTCCACGGGTTCTCCTTCGGAGCTGGGGAGACCGGCGTGTCGTTCGGTCGTTACGTCAATAGCGTGGGTCAGGAACATTTCGTGGCGCAAACCGCTTACACTCCCAGGGCCGTCAACAGCGGGCCGCGCGTCGGGCCGGTGGTCGTGAGCGAGATTTTGTTCCGGCCTCCGGATCATGTGGGGGGCGAAGACAACAGCCAGGATGAATATGTGGCATTGCGCAATATTACGGCCAGCGGGGTCAGCCTGTATGATCCGGCGCGTCCGGCCAACACCTGGCAGTTGCGGGGGGGCGTGGATTACATCTTCCCGCAGAACCAGACTTTGGCCGCCAATGGCACGCTGGTGGTGGTGAGTTTCAGCCCAACCGATCAGCCCGCTTTGAATGCGTTCCGAGCCAGGTTCGGTCTGCCTGCCAGCGTGCCGGTTTACGGGCCGTATTTTGGCAAACTCGATAATTCCAGTGATGCGGTGTCTCTTTATCGGCCGGGCGTTCCTGATTTAACCGGAGTGGTGCCCAATATCCTGGTGGAACGAATCGATTATGAGGATGCGGCTCCGTGGCCGGTGGGCGCCGACGGCAGCGGCGCTGCGCTGCATCGGAAGACGCTGTCGACCTACGGAAATGATCCGGCCAACTGGATCGCGGCGTCCCCGGACTTTGGGCTGGGCCCTGGCGGCGGGACCGCACCAAAGATTGTGTCCCAACCTGCCAGCCAGGTGGGATTCCTTTATCACACGACCACCTTTAATGTGGTGGCCAGCGGGTCGGAGCCGCTTCGCTATCAATGGTTCTTTAATGGTGACAGCATCGTCGATGCGACCAACGCCAGTCTCGTTTTATACGACCTGCACCCGAACCAAGTCGGCACCTACGCCGTGACCGTCTACAATCGGGCCGGCGCCGTGACGAGTTCCAACGCGGTGCTCACGACTGGATTGCCGGCTTACTTCCTGGTCACGCCGCGCGACGTGCGCTTGCGCGGGTCCACCAATGATATCGATTACGGTTTCACGACCAACGACGCCACCTTCCAGGTGGCCGCCGTCGGCAACGGGCCTGTCTCCTATCAATGGCGTTTTAACGGCGCGACCATCTTGGGCGCCACCAGCCCCACTTTGGTAATGCCCAATGTCGGTCTGGCTAACGACGGGCTCTACGATGCCCTGGTTACCGACAACACGGGCACCGTGCCCAGTCCGCCGGCTCGCCTGACCGTCCTGCTCTCGCCGACTTTCGTGCAAGTGCCCCTCGAGCAAGCCGTCGTGTCCAACGGCGCGTTTACGGCCACCGTCGTCATTCGCGGCAATCCGCCGCCGTTCTATTATCGCTGGCTGGAAGGTGGCTCGGCGCACGCATCCTTCGCGACTGCCGATCTCACCAACTCTTATTCCTTCGGCCCTATTACCAACCTTAACGCCCGCAACTGGCGCGTGATCGTCACCAACGAAGCCAATACGTTTTCCACGGCAGTCGCCACCTTCCCGGTCTACGCGCTCGTCGATGCCGACCGGGACGGAGTGCCGGATGAATGGGAATTGAACTATGGCATGAACCCGGCCGACGCCGCAGATGCCGACCAGGATGCCGACGGGGACGGGATGTCCAATCGCGCCGAGTACCTCGCCGGCACTAATCCCACCGATCGGTCCAGTTATCTCAAGATTACTGAGATCACGACAGACGGCGGAGCCAGTTTGAAGTTCGTCGTGCCGGCCAACAAGGTCTACAGCGTCGAATTCACCGACGCCTTGGGCACCGGGACGTGGTTCAAGCTGAGTAATGTCCTGCCGGCTGGGGAGGATCGCGTCGTGACGCTTCAGGATCCCGGTTTCCAACCCACTCGGTTCTATCGACTGACGACTCCGCCGCGGCCATAAAGTGTGGGCGCGGTCTGGCTGAGGGGACGGTCATCGTGGCCGGTCTTGCGGAGCGCGCGGGAGAATTGCGCTCTACCCTTCAAGCAGCAGCCAGGGGCCGAGCGCGCCCTTGAAGATCTGATCGACCTGGGACGTCGCGCGGCCGGTGCGGCAATCTTTAACCCGGGGCGACAAACCGACGTCATATTGCCGAATCACCGCATCCCGGTTTGGGCTTGCGTCTGATCGCTGCGTGTGCGCGCTTAACAGAAGATGAGCGCGGGCCAGCGCGTCATTTTTGGGGCCAGCGGTCCAGATCTCGATCCCGCGCAAGAGCTCTTCGTGGAAGAGTGAGACGAGGAAGTCCGTCCTGGCCAGTCGTTCTTTACCTGGCTTTAAGGGGGAGATCTTCGCCTTAACCTTCTGTTTAAATTGTTTCGAAGGTTCCAGCGGCGCCGGTAACGTTTCCACGCGCACCAGTTCGCGATTTTCGCGCAGGACCTCGCGTCCGCTGCGGGGCGTGTGTTGCTTGTAACGTTGATCGACTTGATGCAGGCCTGATTCGTTCTTGAACAAGGCATAGGCTCCCAAGCCGCTGATCAAGAGGTGCGCCAGGTCATGTTTTTCATCATAAAACTCGCCTAGAACCTCGGCGGTCATCCGGCGCCGGGTGGCCAGGCACCGATACATCTCGGCCAGCTTGGCGACGGCGCTTTGCGGGGCTCCCCGGCGATCCACCAGCGAGAGGCTCACGATGGCGTCACCTAGATCCTGAGCGTTCTGCGAGCGCGCCACCAAACGGAGGTGGTCGAGCTCCGCCCGGAGTTGGGTCAGTTTCTCCCGTAATGGGCCTTCGTCGATCGGGTTGAGTGGTTTGTGCCGCAGGCGCGTTTCTATGCCGGACAACACTTTGCCCAAGCCGTCATGTAAACTGAGAAACTGTTCCAGTTTATGGATCTCATCGAAGACGGCGCCGCGGTCCGCGGTTTGCCGATGGAACTGCGGTTCGCTCATGCGCAGGAGCAGTTCCGATTTGCGATCCGCCAACGGGATCACGGCCGTCTCCAGTGCGCCATAAGCCGCCAGGAGTTCGGTCAATGTTTGCTGGACCGAGGTTGGGGCGAGGACCTGGGCGGCGGCGGTCGGCCGGGCTGGCGTGGCGCTGCCGGTGATGGCTGCCTCGACTCGGTTATCCCGCGCAGTCAGGCGCAGAATGGTGCGGCCGCGCAACGAACCGCTCGAGATGGCCCGGGCCACCGGCAGGAGCAGCATCCGTTCGATCGTTCGCTTCAAGGGCCGCGCTCCGAAATGCGGGGAGTAACCTTCGCGAATCAGCAAGGAGAGCACGGCCGGATCCACCTCGATGGTCAGGTGCCGCCGGCGGATTCCCGAGCGTTGCAACATCAAGTCGATCTCGCGCCGGGCGATCTGTTCGGCAACTTGCAACGAAAGCGGCCGAAACTGGATGATCCGATCGATCCGGTTAAGAAATTCCGGCCGGAAAAAGCGCGATAATTCGCGAAAGGTCCGATCCCGATCCACGTCGGCCGCCCCACTGTCGCCAGCCGCAAACCCCAGCGGGGTGGACGGCGCCGTCGCCCCCACATTGGAAGTGAGAATCACAATCGTCCGCCGAAAATCAACCGTCCGGCCCCGGCCGTCCGTCAACCGGCCGGCATCAAAGATTTGCAGACACAAATCGAACACGTTGACGTGCGATTTCTCGATCTCATCCAGCAAGACCACGGAAAAGGGGTGCTGCCGGATTGGGTCGGTCAGGAGCCCGTTCTCGTTGGCTCGCCCGATCAAGCGGGTGAATCCGTCGACATGAGCGAATTCACTCATATCAAAGCGCCGCAGGCGACTGGCATCACCGAAGATGTACTCGGCCAGGGCGCGTGCCAGCTCGGTCTTGCCCACGCCGGTTGGACCCACAAAGAGAAAGATGGCGAACGGTTTGCCCGGATCGGTGAGGCCCGCTTTAATCAAGGTAATCAAATCCACCACCGCGTCCGTGGCTTCAGGTTGCCCGATAATCTTGCGATCGAAAAACTCGCGTAGTTCCGCAGGGTTGAGGGGCACGGCGTCGTCGAGGAGATCCACTGGAACGCCGGTGGACTTCGAGAGTGACTCCAGCACGTGCCGATACGTGACCGCGGCGCCTGATTCTTTCTCTGATTTGATCACACTGCGCAACAGTTCAACCGCGTTGCCGGGCCGGCTGATGTGGCCGAGGAACTGGCCGCTCACGTCCAGCATTTGCTCCAACACCACTTCTGAGATGTTGCTGCCTTCGGCTGCGCGAACGCTCTGCAGGATCTCCCGCGTTGTTTCCACGCTCGATTCCGTCAGCAACAGTTTGTCGAATGCCCGTTGCAGCGACGGAATACGGCCCAAGCCCTGCTCGAATTCCTCCGCGGTGCTTTCCCCAAGCAAAAGAACCGAGCCTTCCTCCATGTAAGGCACCAGGGCGGTGGCCACGCTCGATTGCGACTTGGACCACGTTCCCGCCGCCGACAGATCGCTTAGATTGGGCACGTAAAGGAGCACCCGGCGCGGTTTGCGGATCGCTTCCACCAGCTCGCGGATCCGGGTCTCCCACTCGCCCAGATAACGGGTGCCCGCCATGAAATCGGTGGGCGAGACGCGCAAAACCCGCCAGGCGCCATTCTCCGGCTTGAGTAATTCGTAGACCAGTTGGTTAACCAACGCGCTTTTGCCAACCCCGGTCGGCCCCAGCAACGCCACGGAGCGCGCCGGTTCCCGCTGCAGGAGCTTGAGCAGGATATCGCAGTGCCGCTGTATTCCGTAGGCGCGGGGCAAGGTCTCGCTGAGCGCGAGGGCCGTCAGGTCCGTCCCAAACTCGGCCAACGCCGCCGGATCAACCCCCGCCGCGGTCCGAGCGGTCAACCACGCCATCAGTTTGGGAAACCGCTGCCCGCCGAGCTGTTTCAGGTTCCTTTCCACCCGGGCGAGTGGCGCGATCTCAGTCGGCAGATGTTGCTCGGCCCGGTTCTGCTCTGGATCTTCATTGAGCCGTCGTTCGACCAACTCCGCACAACGTCGGCGGACATCCGCGTCATCGTCGCGGCCCACCGCCAGCAATAAGGGCTTGGCCGCTGCTGGATTTTTCTGCGCATCCAGGGCGTTGGCAGCGGCCAGGCGAACTTCCCAGTCCGGATCCCCGGCCAAGGCCTTTTCCTGCGCCGCCTGGAACTCCGGTTGTCCGCTGGTGCTTTTGCAGGCGGCTTCGCGGACATCCTCGTCGGCGTCGCCCAGCAGGGTCTGCAAGGTCTCGCGGGCAAGTTTTTGCTGACGTCCGCACAAGACCTCGGCCAGCTTGAGGCGCGCGCGCGCATCGGAATGATCGACCAGCAGCGCCAGCTCGGCCAGCAAGTCGGGTTCAGGCCGTTCACGACAAGCGTCAAGCGCAGCCAACCGCAGGGGGATCTGCGGGGCCCGCAACAAGCTTAACAGGAAGGGCACATCGGCTTTGCCCTCCTGCAGCGCAGCGCTCAACAGGCTGATTTTCTCGCGTGGATCCTCATATTGGCCGCGCCTCAGACTGTCGATGAGCGCCTGGATCTCATCGTTCATGCGACCGAGGTTACGCCACTGTTGAGCCTATGACAATGCGCTACGGCTCGACGTGGGCGGGGCGATCGGGTCTGTGGATGCGTTCGTTGATTCTCTGAATGAGAAGCTCGACGCTCACCGGCTTGGCCAGAAAAAGTTCTCCGCCGCTGTTGAACCCGCCTTCGCCCGCCTCGCGTTTGGACACGGTCGCGGTCAGGAAAATGATCGGAGTCGCCTTCAAAGCCCGGTCGCGCTTGATTTGGTTGGCCACGTCGCCGCCGTCCATGGTGGGCATGATCACGTCCAAGAGGACCAGGTCAGGTTTGAATTCGCGGGCTGCCGCCACCGCGGAGGTAGCCTTGTTCTCCACCCGCACTTCGAATTGGCCGGTTTTCTCCAGGTTCAGCTTCACCATCCGGGCGAAGCTCGCTTCGTCGTCGATCACCAGCACGCGCTTCTTTTCCGCGGAGGAGCCGGAGGCCGGTTCAGGGGAATCCGAGGCGGCCGGCGCGAAGGAGGTAGGGGCGGGCGGCGCGGAACTCGTGGGTGAGGTGGGGGACGTCAGCTCGTTATCCATGGCTAAACTTTAAACAGAAGCGTAACGAGAACGCCACCCTCTTTACGATTGCGGATATCCAGGCTGCCGCCGTGGAGTTCGACGATCTTTTTGGTGACGGTCAGGCCCAGGCCGGTGCCTTTACCGGTGGGTTTGGTGGTGAAAAACGGGTCGAAGATCTGGGCCAGCTTTTCCTCGGGAATGCCGCAGCCGGTATCGATGACTTCCGCCAGCACGACGGTCTGGCCGGCCCGGAAACGGTCGGCCAGGCGCCAGCCGGCATTGCGATCGACCTCGTGAGCCAGGAGCGGACGGCTAATGGTGCGCACGGTCAGGGTGCCCCCGGACGACATGGCGTGGATGGCGTTGGTCAGCAGATTGACGAACACCTGTTTGATTTTGTTGCGGTCCAGCCAGACGGGCGGCAGGTCGGTGGCCAGTTCGCGCACCAGGTTAATGCCGCCCTCGCCCAGGGCGTGGCGCACCAGGCCGAGGGATTGATCGAGAATGGCGCTGAGATCTTCGGCGTGCGTGTCCAGGGCATGGGGCACGGCGAAATCGAGCAGGCCCATGATGATGCTGTCGGCGCGGTTGATGGCGTCGGTCATGTCGGCCAGGATGAGGGCGACATTTTCGTCCTGGGACTTGAGATTTTGGGCGAGGTAATCGGCGCCCATGCGGAGGATGCCGAGCGGGTTCTTGACTTCGTGGGCCACGCCGGCGGCCAGCCGGCCGATCGATTGCATTTTCTCGGCTTGGATGAGCTGGAATTGAGCGGACTTGAGGTCTTCGTGTGATTGTTGGAGGTCAGAGAGCGCTTTTTGCAGTTCGTCCTTGTGGCGGGCGAGTTCTTCATTGGCTTCCTGCAAGGCTTCCTCGGCGAGCTTGCGTTCGGTGACATCGCGGCTGATGCCGACGAGGCCAATGACTTTGCCTTCCCGATTGCGCAGCGGAACCTTGGTGGTGGAATGCCAGCGGTTATTGCCGAGGCGATCGGCGACCAGCTCCAGGCGATTCAAAAGCGGTTGGCCCGACCCGATGACGGCTTCATCGTCATGGGCAAACGCGTTAACCTTGGCCGCGGGAACAAAATCCGTGACCTTCTTGCCGATCACTTCGCTCTCCGCGTCGGCTCCGAGCCAGCGGCGGTGCGCGATATTGTCCAGGAGATAACGGCCTTCGGTGTCTTTGACGTAGATGTAATCGGGCAGATTGTCGATCAACGAGCGGAGCAGGTTGCGTTCAGTCTGGAGCTGTTCCTCGATCTTTTTGATCTCGGTGATGTCCCGGCTGATGCCAAAGTTGCCGATGATTTTCCCCTGTCGATTTTTGAGGGGTAATTTGCTGGTCAAGGCCCAGGTCATGCTGCCGTCCGGATGGATCTCTTGCTCCACCTTGCCGAGGATGGGCTGGCCGGTTTGCATGACGAGGGTTTCGTCGTGCAGGGCGGAATCGGCATGTTGGTGTGAGAAGAAATCGCGATCGGTCTTGCCCATGGCTTCCCGGGGGTGCCGGAGCTTGAATTGCTCGGCTACGGCCAGGCTAATCCGGGTGAAACGGCTTTGGTCGTCCTTGAAATAGATGCGATCGGGCAGGTTATCGAGCAGGGTGTGGAGCAGATCCCGTTCGTGGGCCAGCGCTTCCTCTGCGCGCTTGCGTTCGATCGCGTAACGCATGGCATGCACGAGCAGGCGTGTGTCGACGTAGGTTTTGACCAGATAATCCTGAGCCCCTTCCTGGACGGTTTGGATGGCCACCTGTTCGTCATCCAGCCCGCTCATCACGATGATGGGCACGGCCGGAGCCGCCGCGTGCGCCCGCCGAAAAGTCTCTTCCATCGGGCTATCTGGCAGGGACAGGTCCAGGAGGACCAGATCGATCCCACCTTGGTTCAGGCGCTCCAACCCCTGGCCGAGTGTGGCGCAGTGCTCCAGTTGGAACGAAATGCCCGCAGGGTCGGAAAGATATTCCCGCATCAACCGCGCGTCGCCGGGATTGTCCTCAATCAAGAGGACGCGGCGTTTGACATGGGCAGTCGCGGGCTTCACCACGAGATGACCAAGTGTGGTGGATTGGGGTTGGATTTCAACCCAAGATTGGCCTGGGCCGCCCCACGGCTGAATCACTGAATCACCCCCGAGCTTGCACAACGCCCTCGTTTCGGGTACGAACACGCCCGGGCGCAACCGTTGCTTAGGGATTTACGCTCCAACCGATTTGCGAACATGAACATTGCGATTGTGGGTCTGGGTTATGTGGGGTTGCCGTTATCTCTGCAGTTTGCCAAGTCCGGCGTGCGGGTGCTGGGGTTGGACATTGACCAGGCCAAGGTGGAAGCCATCAATCAAGGGCGTAGTTACATCAAGCACATTGAGCCCGCTGTGGTCCAGGAACAGGTTACGGCGGAACGGTTCAGTGCTTCCACTGATTTCTCCCGGGTCAAGGAAGTGGCTGCGGTGATCATCTGCGTGCCGACTCCCTTGAACAAAAACCGGGAGCCGGATATCTCCTTCATCCTCGAGACCGGCAAAGCCATCGCGCCTCATCTGACGAAGGGGCTTCTGATTGTGCTCGAGTCCACCACGTATCCCGGGACGACCGATGAGGATCTAAGAGGGGTGCTGGAAGCGGGTTCCGGTTTGAAAGCCGGCGTGGATTTTCATCTGGCGTTTTCGCCCGAACGCGAAGATCCAGGCAACCCCGCGAGCAAAGTTGCCACGATCCCAAAAGTCATCGGGGGCCTGACCCCGGCGTGCCTGGAAAAGGCCAAGGCCGTTTACGGCCAAGCCCTCAAAAACCTCGTGCCGGTTTCTTCCTGTCGGGTGGCCGAGGCCACCAAGTTGCTCGAGAACATTTTTCGCGGGGTTAACATCGCGCTGGTCAACGAACTGAAGGTTGTCTATAGCGCGATGGGGATCGACGTGTGGGAAGCCATTGAAGCGGCCAAGACCAAGCCTTTCGGTTATATGGCCTTTTATCCCGGCCCGGGTTTGGGTGGCCATTGTATTCCCATCGATCCTTTTTACCTCACCTGGAAAGCGCGCGAATACGGGAAACACACTCGGTTTATCGAACTAGCCGGCGAGATCAACACCGCCATGCCCGAATACGTGGTCCAACGCGCCACCGAAGCGCTCAATGCCCAGTTTAAATCCGTCCGCGGCTCCCGCGTTCTCATCCTGGGCCTGGCCTACAAACCGAATGTCGACGACGACCGCGAGTCGCCCAGCTATACCTTGTTGGATTTGTTCAAAGGACTCGGCGCCAAGCTCGGCTACTATGACCCGCACGTGCCCGTGATCCGGATGACCCGCGAGCATGGGCATTGGGCCGGCACCCGCTCCATCAGTTGGGACGCCCAGTCGGTCGGCGCATTTGACGTGGTCGTGATTGCCACCGCCCACAAGGACGTGAACTACCAGCAATTGGTAGACTGGTCGCGTTGCATTGTCGACACGCGCAACGCCACTAAGGGCCTGGCCGTCCAACCCGACCAGGTGTGGAAAGCGTAGCGGCCGCTGGAGCTTCAGCGTTGTCTGAACGTTGATCCAATTCAACGCGCAAACGTTCAACTTGGATGTTCCCTTAAGCGGCGCTGGACGGCTCCTGTTCCTCCTCCTGTATTTCAGCCTCCAGCCGTTGTTGCCAGCGCTGGTGAACCCAACGCACGGCCAACATCGCGGCCACTGCGCCCGCTCCGTCGATCAAGACATCGGCGGCCCGACCTTCCCGGCCAGGCACGAAGGTTTGGTGCCATTCGTCAATCACGGCGAACAACATCGCGACGATCACCGCAAAGGTGGCTTCGCTTGGACGCCAGGGACGGGGGTCGCCCCAAAACGCCCGACGCCGGGCCCGCCAGAGCAGCACCGCGAGGAACCCGTACTCGGTGACATGGGCTGTTTTGCGGACGAAGAACTGGACCTGAGCCACGGTGTCGTCGCGGATCTGCGGATAGATCCAGTGCAGGAACGGCCGGATAAAACGAGACGTATGCCGCGTGGATCCGGCATCGGTGGACATCCAGGAGATGAACAGCGCCCACAGCAGAACGGGCAGCCAGTAGCGCAGGAAGGATCTCACTCCTCGTCAAACTTGCGCTTGATCAGCGTCTCGATTTCCACCATCGCGCGCGCCGCATCCTGACCTTCGGCGTGGATGAGCAATTTGCTGCCCGGCCCGGCGGCCAGCATCATCAATCCCATGATGCTTTTGCCGTTGACTTTCTCGCCGTCTTTTTCGACGAAGATATCGCACTCGAAACGGTTGGCGGCCTTCACAAACATAGCTGCCGGACGGGCGTGAATCCCGAGCTTGTTGATCACGACCAGCTCTTTCGTGATTTTCATGTCGTCCACCCGTCGCGCGCCGCTCATTCTACGGCCAGATTATCGGCATCTCCCACCCGTGCCAAACCTATTTTGCGCCCGATTCGGATCCTCTCTTTCCCCCTTGGCACGAGGCCCCGGCGTCCGTTAGCGTCTCGGCTTTTGCATGATTGGTTTCAGGTTGTTTTTAGCCGTGACGTGGGTCGGGCTGGCCGTGGTCCGGCCCGGCGCGGCTCTCGCCCAGCTCGGAGATAACAAAGGGGAAATCCAAATCCCGCGCGTTCCGAAGGAAAAGATCCCGCCCGCCCCTCCGTTATCTCCGGACGCGGCGCTCAAACAATTTCAAATTGCGCCCGGATTCCGGATTGAACTCGTGGCGAGCGAGCCTCTGGTGGAAAACCCGATCGTACTCCAATTCGACGCCGAGGGCCGCCTGTGGGTGGTGGAAATGCGCAGTTACATGCCCACGCCGGATGGACTCGGCGAAACCAATGCGATCAGCCAAATCTCGATCCTGGAGGACACGGACCACGATGGCCGGATGGATCGCAAAAAAGTGTTCCTGGACCATTTGGTCTTGCCGCGGGCGTTACTGCTCATCAACGGCGGGGCGTTGGTCTGCGAGCCGCCCCAACTCTGGTTTTATCCGAACCACAACGACACGGCCGGACCGCGCGTCCTGGCAGCCGCGGACTTTGCCAAGGAAGCTGATCCCGCCCTGGGACCGCGGATGAACCTCGAACATTCCGGCTGTTCGCTGCTGCTGAACATGGACAATTGGATTTACTGTTTGCATCACCCGTACCGTTATCGCTGGGGGCAGGGGCGATGGCAGCGCGAACCGACGACCCAACGCGTCCAATGGGGGCTGGCTCATGACGATTTCGGGCGCCTTTTTTACACCTCCAATAGCGAGCAACTCCGCGGCGATCTGGTGCCGGCCCACTACTTTGCTGGCCGCCCGCCAAAACAAAGTTTCCCCGGGTTAAGCGTTCAAATTGCCCGCGACCAAACCATCTGGCCGACGCGCATGAACCCGGGCGTCAACCGCGGGTACGAACCGAACGTATTGCGTCCGGACGGCACCCTGCAAAAGTTCACCGCTGCCTGTGGCACCGCCCTTTATCGCGGAGACCTTTTTCCAGCGGAATTTTACGGGAACGTGTTCACGTGCGAACCGGCCGCCAACTTGATCCGGCGCAATGTCCTGAGCGAACAGGACACGGTCATCACGGCGCGAAATCCTTACGAAAATGAGCACACCGAGTTTTTGGCTTCGCGGGATGAATTGTTTCGACCGGTTAACCTGGTGGCGGGGCCGGACGGCGCCCTTTACATCGCCGACATGTATCATGGCCTCATCCAGCATCGGGCTTATGTGACGACTTACCTGCGCGCGCAAGCCGAGGACCGCGGATTGGAGAAGGTCATTCATCAAGGGCGCATCTGGCGGATCGTGCCTCAATCTGCTTCAGCCAGCTTGAGCCCGACACACCTGGGCGAGGCGAACCTCCCCACGCTGGTGAATCACCTCACCCACGCCAACGGCTGGTGGCGTGATACGGCTCAGCGATTGTTGATCGAACGCGGCGACCCGGCCGTCGTGCCGGCTCTTCGAAAACTGGCGGACAGTGAGGCCGGCCCGGCCAGCCGCTTGCACGCCCTCTGGACCCTGGAGGGACTTGGTCAACTGCAGTTGGGGATCCTCGAACCTGCTTTGAACGATCCTGTCCCCAAGGTTCGCGCCGGCGCCGTGCGGCTCGGCGAACGCTTTTTGACCGGGCCGGATTCCGGGTCGGCCGCACCCAAGCTCCTGGAACGCATTCTCCCGTTGGCTGCTGATTCCAGCTCTGACGTTCAGGTTCAAGTCGCGTTGACCCTGGGACTGCTGACGGTCCAACCTAAAACCAAGACGGCTCTCGAACAGTTGGCCCGCAACGGCACCAGCCCGCTGGCGCGTGACGTGGCGGCCTTTTCCCTCGGGCTCACGCAACCTGAGGTCAAGGCGGCCTCCGCAAGTCCAGTTGCCCAAGCACGACCCTTGACCGATGAAGAAAAACTCCGGTTCGACGCCGGCAAACAGATGTTCGAAGCCACTTGCCTCGCTTGTCATCAGGTGCATGGACTGGGCCAGCCCGGGTTGGCCCCGCCGCTGGTCGACAGCGAATGGGTGAAGGGTTCCGACGATCGCCTCATTCGCATCGTCTTGAATGGTCTGCGCGGCCCCATCAAAGTCAAAAGCGATACCTTCGAACTCGATATGCCCTCGCTCGGTGTCCTCGACGACGACCAAATTGCCGCCGTGCTCACCTATGTCCGCCGCGAATGGGGACACACCTTCGAACCCGTCACGCCGGCCAAGGTCAAGCAAGTGCGCGAAGAAACCGCCAGCCGCGAAGAGGCTTGGACCATGCCTGATCTCCTCAAAGTTCCGTGACCCGCAGATTCGATTTTCGATTTTCAATTTTGAATTGTCGATTGAGTCCACAATCGGAATTCGAAAATCGCCAATCGAAAATCGTAGGGGAGTGGCCTGCAGATGGACGCAGAGCAACCTTGTGACGCATGCATCGTTTAGGGTTCGGGCAGGATGGCTAGCCAGAAGCTGGCCGCAAGTTTTGGAGCGGTGATCTCCTTTTGGGCACGCCCTCAAATGGAGCCTGCAGTTGGCAAGGGAATTTTGGGCAAGGGAATTTCCGGAAGCCGGCATGCCGTCAAATGGAGTGGTGAGAGGCATGAATTGGTTGGTTTCCGGCTTGATTCGTGGCGGACGGATACCCTAAAGCTTTGGCTGTTCCCGCGGACGTCGTGGCGGGGGAGCCTGTTCTGCCCTGCCTCGCTTTTGCAAAGAATGTGGGTGAACCCAGATATATGAAATCTCAAATTTGTGTTCTCATTGGTCTCGCGGCGAGCGCGCTCGGCGGTGGTTGCGTCGCGGTATCGACTACAGACAAGCCGGCCTCTGCTCCTTACGTTGGCGACAGGGCGCGGGTCCTCTTCGACGAAGTGGTGGTTTCGTTGCCTTTGCGCGAGTCCAATACGGCGTATCAGAACTTGCACGTAACCCCAGCCGCCCTCGTGAATGTGCGCAAGACCACATCTGCGCCGACCTATCAGTCCGAAGAAATCCTGCGGCGAGTCGAGACGCGCGTGGCGGCCCGACTCACCGAGGTCCTGAGCGGTTTGCCTCAACAATCGTTGAAAGAAACAACCGGCTTGCGGCAAAGAATTCTTGCGGAAGCCCAAGCCGTCGTCGATGACGCGGTGCGTCAGTGGAAACATGGCGCGGACTATCGCGTGGAGATGGTCATTGCCAGTATGTACTGGACGGACGCCAGCGCGGGCCGCTCACCGCCAGCGCGGCGCGGTTGGTGGTGGTGAGGCTTCAGTCCCGATGAAGGCCGAGGAGCTTCCTGTTCCCCCGGACAATTTTGGTTGCGACCAGGTGGTGTTGCGCTTTGTTCGCGTGGTGCCGGGTGACGCGTCCCGTGGTTTCGTGCCGTCCTATCATTTCCGCATCGTGACCACAGACGGTTTGGATGTAGGCCACATCAATTTTCGCGTGGGGGACACGGAACACGTGCAGGTTTGCGCTGGCCACATTGGGTTTGAAGTGATGGCGCCCTATCGAGGCCACGGCTACGCCGGGCAGGCCTGTCGTGCCATTGCCCCGTTGGTCCGCTCGATCTACCAATCCGTCACGATTACGTGCGACCCGGACAATCTGCCGTCAATTCGGACGATTGAACGACTCGGAGCCCGGTTTGTTGATGAGGTGTCCGTGCCGCTGCATGACCCGCACTATCTGCGAGGCTCACGCAGCAAAAGACGCTACAGTTGGACTCCGTGAATTCCACAGCGCCCCAACGAGCAAGGGGCAGTGAGGGCCACGCATAATTCGGGTGTCCCCGAGGTTTGCTCTCTTTTGTTGCGATGCTTGTTCCTAGTTGCAGGACTGGGCAATCCGCGGCCTCCTCCTGCGTGGTCAGCAATGTAACAATGAATCGGGCCGAAAATTCCCTTGCCCCAAATTTCCTTGCCCCCTTGGCTCCAGTGAGTGAGTGGCAATCGTAGCCGAGAAACATCTCACCAGACTAACCATCATCAGGCAAAACAAGTTTCGATCGTCACTCCGCCCTCCGCCCTCCGCCCTCCGCACTGGTCAGAGCGCCAGCTTGTAGCCCACCCCGTGGACGGTGAGCAGGTGCCTGGGTTTGTCGGCCGGATCACCGAGCTTTCGTCGAAGTTGGACGATGACCTGATCGAGCGTACGTGTGGTGCCGTAGTAATGGTAGCCCCAGACTTCGGTGAGCAATCGGTCGCGCGAAAAGACTTCTCCCGGATGACCGTGTAACAGCTGGAGCAGCTTCAACTCCCGGGCGGTGAGTGTCTCGGTGGTCTTGCCGCGACGCAGTTCGAACGTCTTTGGCTCGATCAGGGAAGCTCCGATCTGGAAAGGATCAGTTGAACACGCCTCGGCTGGAGCACCGTGGCCGCGTCGCAACAACGCATTGATGCGCGCGACCAGTTCACGCACGCCAAATGGTTTCGTGACATAATCGTCGGCGCCCAAGTCCAGTCCGATGACCTTGTCCATCTCCTGGCCCTTGGCCGTCAGCATAAGAACCGGTGTGGTGATCTTTTGGGCCCGCAGTTGTTTGCAGATCTCGTAACCGCTCAAGCCGGGAAGCATGACATCCAGCACGAGCAGCGACGGTTGATGGGTCTTGATGCTGGCGAGAGCTTGATCGCCTCGGTTGCACACCGCCACTTCGTGGCCCTCACCCTTGAGAATCTCCTCCAGTCCAAGGAGGATATGCGGGTCATCTTCCACGATGAGCACTTTGGTTTTCATGCCGGCCTTGGGGGAGAATTCGAAGGAGGAGGTGGAGATGGCGGCGCAGTGGGAGGCAAGGGTTGACCCCGGAACGAGGACGAGGGCGGGGCCGGTGG
This sequence comes from Verrucomicrobiia bacterium, assembly GCA_035577805.1. Taxonomy (GTDB): domain Bacteria; phylum Verrucomicrobiota; class Verrucomicrobiia; order Limisphaerales; family JADJPG01; genus DATLUX01. The sequence goes on along the minus strand of DATLUX010000056.1, from coordinate 3,718 downwards.
CGGTGGCGGTGGCGTGCTGTGGGCAAGGGCATCGCGATCGGCGGCCAACGGGAGCCGCAGACAGAACGCGCTGCCGCCGCCTTCGCGCGGGGCGTAACAGACGTCGCCTCCGTGTTGGCGCGCGATCTGGCGGGCCAGGGTCAGGCCCAGGCCGGAGCCTTCGATCCCGCTGGCCAACGAATCGTGCGCACGATGGAATTGTTCAAAGATCCGCTCTTCAGCTCCATGCGGCACACCCAATCCGCGATCAAGGACCGTGATGCGAGCGTGGGCTGGGTCGATGTCCATGCGAACCTCGATTTCTTTGCGGCCGCCGGAGTATTTTTCCGCATTGGAAAGGAGGTTGACGAGCACTTGAGCAATGGCATCGCGATCAGCGTGCAGCATGGCGTCGGAGGCGGGCAGGGAGACCTGAAACACGAACCCGTTGGCTTCGAGGTGCGGCCGGTACGATTCGACCGTCTCCCGCACCAAGGCCACCGCCGGGCACGAACAGAAGGAGTATTGCTTTTCACCGCGTTCGAGCCGGGCGAAGTCGAGCACGTTGTTGATCAGACGGGTGAGCCGGGCGGCTTCGGCGGTGATGATGCCAAGGAACTGCCGCCGTTTGGCGTCATCGTTCACGCGATCTTCCGCGAGCATCTCGGAAAACATGCGGATGGAGGTCAGAGGCGTTTTGAGTTCGTGCGAGACGTTGCTCACAAAATCGGTCTTCTGCCGGGCCAAGTTGAGCTGGCGGCGCAGGTCGACGATGATCAACCAGCTGCCGAACGCGATGGCCAGGAGCAGCAAACTCACCAACAGCCCAAGGGTCCATCCCAGCGTGCGGGCCGACTGCGCCAGGCGGGTAGGGTCCAGGAGGTAAACCGCGAATTCCCAATGCGGCAGAATCTCCCCGATCTCAGCGGCGACAAACGGGTGTTTCCACAAGTTGCGTTGGTGCGCGGAACTCAGAGGGCCGGTCATGGTGAGGGTGGACAATCCTCCGGTGCGCCGTTCGGGTCCATTGGAGGGCCTGAAGTGATCCGGGCGCACGGGCGCGTCGCGGTTGGCCAGGGCCGGTTCGGCCTGCGGCTGGAAATCCGGGTGAGAAAGCGCCACGGGCCGTCCGGTGTTATCGAGCAAGGCGAGGCACACTTCGCGTTGGAGATCGCCGGTGAGCTGAACGAAAGGGCGCAGTTCTTCGGTGAGCCGGACCAGGTTGAGCTGGACGCCAAAGAGCAGGGAGGGGTCAGCGGCGGAACGATGCCAGAACATGACATGCAACTTGTCCTGGAGAAATCGGGCGAAGGCCCCATCGGCTTCTTCGCCGACGAGTTTGCGGAAGTTCACTTCGCCCAGCGTGAGTTTGGAGTAGCCGGAGTCGGGGGTTGTCTCTTTGGCCGGGGTGACGGTGCGTCCGGCTTTAAGCTGAGCCATGGCATCAGCTTGGTCCAAGGTCGCGAGGTTGATTAACCCTTTGGGACTGTTCCAGTAAACAGCGCAGGTCTCGGCGCTGCAGAGGAACTTCTCGTTCTCAACCCGGAACTGGCGGGCTTGCGCTCCTCCCAGCAGGGATGGGGCGAGCACTTGACCTTGCAGCGAAACGACGAACCCGACTTCCGCTAGCGGCCATTCTTGACTCAGAACCGCATCGAACCTGGGAGCGGTATTGCTGGGAGCCATCCCCTTCAGCAGCGCCTCCACCTTGTAAGCGAACTCGCGTTGGGCCTTGTCCAGTTGTTCCACCACCGCCCGCGCCTGCGTATCCGCCAGGTTCTGGTAAAGCAGAGTCTGTTGCCGGTCCAGAACGTAAGCCTGGTCACTCAACGAGCGTCCGGCCAGCCAGGCCAGGACCAAGCTGGGCGCGATGACGGCAAGCAGGAAGACCAAGGCCACTTTTTTCATCGCTCACGCAGAATGATGGAAAGGTGCAGGCGCGTCGAGCTTTGGTAATCGCCTACTTGGCTGTAGCGGCGGTCTGCGACCGCCGATGCGAACGCAGCAGGAAAGAAGGCACGGCGGTCATAGACCGCCGCTACAGCGGAGGCTCGGCCTTCAGCTTCAGACCGCTTCATGGTGTTTCGAGCCCCGAGCGTTGGAACTACCAAGCGTCCTCTCCGATCCTCAACCGGAAGCGACCTAAAGGTCGCGTTCCGGAGAGATGCGCTGAGCAGATGCAGAACCGTGTCGATCACCGGGGGCGCGGGACAAACCATCATTTCACGGCCAGACTTTTGCCAGTTGACGCCTGCTTTTGTGCCAGCTGAACAAGGTCAGCCGAGGATTGCGCGAACTGCGGGTGACGAAAGCTCGAGGTCAGCCTGCTGGCGGCTGGTTGCAGGAAACGGCCCAGGCCAAGCTTTTGTGTTTCGGCCACGATTTGGTTGCGGGTGATGGCGTCCGCCTCGCTGTAATGCACGATTTGCTTTAACAACGCCCATTCCATCGAGGGCGTAATCAATTCGGCGCGTCCGACCATGACCCGGACGACCTCGCGCGGCTTCGGGTCCAAGGCCAGAGGCAGGATACGATCGGTCCAGACCCGGGGCAGCGTGTAGAGCACGCGCACGCCCTGTTCCGCGAACCAGGAGTCGTCCCACGTCTTGACCATGGCCTTGGCCTCGGCCCGATACAGTCCTTCGCTCACTAGTGCTTCCTCCAACTCGGCGGCCAGACGTGCTCGTACATCGGAAAGGGGCCCGAGATCCTCGGCCGGTTTTAACGTGACGACACGATTAGTGCCTCCGGGCAGCTCCGGCACAAAGACGAACTTGGCCTGCCCGCCGCGCACCGCATAGACAAAGAGATGACGCAGTTCGTCAGGGCCCGAATTCTGCAGTGTCAGCACGTCTGCGTCGTCCCCGCTCTGGGTTACCGTCAGGGGCGCCGTGAAACTGCCCACCCCGCGGTAAAAGAGGAATTTTTCTGTTTCGGACGAGGCCAGCGGATCGGCGCCGGAGGTTTGCAGGAAATCCGCGTCTGTTTCGCGCGCGGAGTAGTAGTGGCTGCCACTGGATTCCACCGGCAGCTCTTTGGCGAGATGTGGATGGCGGTTCTGCGGCAACACTTGCAGATCCTTCCATTCGAGCTGATTCGGCCCCACCCCGATATACGCCCCGCGCGGTTTCCAGGGCGCAATGCGAGGATACCATTCGGTGATGAGACCCTGCGGGAACTTGACCGAGACATTCACCTTTTGTTCGCGGTCGCTATAGAGATAGATGACCGGCGTCTCCATCCGCTGCAGCGTCATGAACAGTGATTTGGAGGCGAATCGCTCGGCGATGGCGTTGGTGGCGATCCCGTTGTTGGTGCGAGCGACGTCATAAACAAACTTCGGCAGCTCCGCCACATTCAGCGGATTCCACGTGAGCTGAATGCCGTCGGCTCCCTGCACGGAAGTAAACGTGCCCCATTCGTGAGCGACATAGTCGCCCGCGGCCTGGGCCAGGCCGGAGAATTGAAGGTGAACAGCGGTGAGAACGATGAGCCAGGATGTAGTTTTCATACGGCTGCCATCCAACCACACTCCGGCATGCCGGTTGTCATGGGCCCGCAAATCCTTTGTAAAAGAAATGTAGGAGGTGTTCAGGTGTCAGGTGTCAGGTGTTCAGGTGTCAGGTGTCAGGTGTCAGGTGTCAGGTGTCAGTGTTTGAGGGAACGTTTGAAGGCGCCGATGAGCGCTTTCGTGACCCGGGCCTGTTCATAGAGAACATCGAATGTTTGCGACGTGAGG
>DATLUX010000055.1:0-15606 GCA_035577805.1 Verrucomicrobiia bacterium | reverse complement strand
AGGTGGACTCTCTTGGTTGCTGGTTGCGAACCCTGAACCCTGAACCCTGAACCCCGAACCCTGAACCGTTAACCGTCACCCTAGCCGCCGGACCGCGCCACTCGGCAGCATCGTCGCGACAAAGGAGACCGTCTCCCGCTGCACGCACAGCCAGACATCATCCTTGAGCTCCGGGTTGGCCATCAGCCGACGGGCGTTGCGCGAGTGTTTCATCGCTTCCGTCATGTTGAACTGCAACAGGGGATAAATGCGCCGGGCGATCTCGGCCGAATCCGAGACATGCCCGCCTGCATAGTTGGACCAGATTTTTTCGCAAAGCGCGCCGGCCGCCAGGACATCTTCCAGCGCCGGTTCGTCAAAGGTCCCACTGCAGACCAGGATGAGGTGCGGCGGGTATTTCTCGCGCAGCCAATTGGTGGTGGCGCGCAGGTTCAGGAACGACGAGACCAGGATCATCCGTGCTCCCGCGCACGCCCGGAGCGCCCGCGTCCCGTTGGTCGTGGTCATCACGATGGTCTTGCCGCTGACCTTTTCGGCCGTGAATTCCCGTGGAGAATTGCCCAGATCGAAATCGACGCCTCCCGTCTGGTCCGCCCGAATCCGCAAGCCATGCCGTTCCCCGGCCAGGAGGACGGAGGGGTTTTTGGTGCGGATGGCCAGGGCCTCGCCGATTTCGGCCACCGGGATGATGGCCTGGGCCCCGTTGGCCAGGGCCGTAACCATCGTCGTGGTCGCGCGTAGAATATCGAAGACCACACACACCGCTTCCCTCAGATCCCGCTGGCGCAGCGTTTCGAATTCCGCGGGCGACAAGATAACTTCGAGCTTCGGTTGCATGATCCGTCGGGCGGCCGGCCCATTGCGACCGCAGGCTACACCCCAAGGCTGGGCACTGTCGAGGCCGAGGCCCATGATCGACTGCTGAAGTTATTCACAACCTTTCCCCCCTGGGCGAGGCGGATCCTAGTTCCTAGTTCTTAGTTGCTGGTTCCCGGTTGTTGGCTATTGGCCATTGGCTATGGGTTGTTTGTGCTTGGCCAGCAACGACGGACAAGCAGCCAGAAACGAGGAACTGGGAACCAAGAACCAGCAACGAGGAACTAACAATGAGGAAGCACCGCGCGCAGGGCCGCAGCCAGTTCGTGTGCGCTGGCATAACGTTGTTCCGGGCTGCTCTCGCATGCTTTGAAGATGATCTCGTTGAGCTGGCGCACCAACGAATCGGAAGGCTGCTCTAACACAGCCGTAGGTACCTCCGGAAACATGCGCCGGTCGCGTCCCATCACCGCTTCGTAAAGCACCTTGCCGAGCGAATATACGTCTGCCGCCGGCGTGCCCGGTCCTTCCGGCGCCATATAGCCTTCCGTGCCGATTTGGGAGATGTCCTTGGGATCGCCCGCAATGTCGGTGACCAGGCCGATGTCGGCGAATTTAGGGGCTCCATTCACGTAGATGATGTTGGCGGGTTTGATGTCGCGATGGATGAGTTGATGTCGATGCAGATGTTCCAACGCGTCGCTCAGCGCGATCCCAATCCGCAATCCTTCCCCGGCCGGGATTGTCCCGCTTTGTTCCAGCTCGGTGCCCAGGGTCTTGGGCTGGTAGGTGTCCGGGTTGATGGCTTGTCCGCAAGCCCGGTCATCCCCCGCTTCCATGATGCAATAGTAGAATTTTTCGTCGTCATTCCGGCCCACATGCAGGATATGAACGAAGCCCGCGTGCGTGCGCGAGATGGGCATGAACTTCTGGATGCCGCGAAATTCGCGTTCGTAAGGTTCGTCACTGGGAAAACCGCGGCGCCGGATGAGTTTGACCACGTGATAGGCTCCGATGACGTTGCGGGCCAGCCACACTTCCCCGTACGCGCCGCGTCCGACCAAACGCACCAACGAATGGTCCGGGACAAGAGAGACGGGTTTCTGCGCGGCCGTGGCCTTGGTGAGTTCGACCAACTTCGTGGTCTCAGATAACGCACGCTCCGCCACCTCCGTGCGAAATCGTAGACTGACGAATTGCGTGCCGATGGACCAGGCAAGCGCGACGGGGACTTGGACAAAGGCAATCAGGGTCCAGGTGAACCAGACGTGGGCTTGATAAGCGAGAAGTGCCGCCACGATGATGGCTGCCAGGCTTATGCCAACCGCGAGGCCACTCGCCACCCAAGGCCTCAGGAAGGTGAACCCGCCGCCCAGAATCAATCCCACGGCCAGGAGGAGCAGCACTTGATTATCATGCCGCCAGTATATGAGCCCATCTCCGCGGAGAATGTTGAGAAAAGCCGTCGCGCCAATCTCCACTCCCGGCATCAGATCCCCGCCTAGCATCGTGTGCGGGGTGGAAAAGGCATCGGCTTCCTCCTGGGCCAGCAACGTCTTCGGCCGCGCTCCTACAAAAACACATTTGTTCGCGAAAAAGGCCGGCGGCTTGTTGGTGACGTCGACATAACTGCACCATTGGAGAGTCAAGGGCGGACCGTAGTATTTCAGCCACGAGTCAGGTTCTTGGACATTTGGATCCTCGGCACTTTTCGCGCCAGCAACGCGGACCGCCGCCCAGGGCAGGCTCGGTTTGTGCCGCGTGCCGCGGTAATATTGTCGAATGACCGGCACGTCACGCACTTTGGCGATTCCTACGGCTTGCGCGACATCCTGCAGCTCCGCCACCGGGCCGATGGTGTTCTCCCCTGCGAATTGACGGCCTGTTTGCGATTGAAGCGTCGCCGCCAGGACTACCTTCCCGTTGCGCTGGACCGCACGGACGAATTGATCCAGCTTCGGGCCGGGCGTGGGCAGATTGAAAATGATATCAAATACGACGACCCGCGCTCCGGCTAGAGTCAAGTAATCGACCAGTTGAGCATGAAGTCCTAGATCCCAGGCTTGAGTTACGGTTTGTTTGTAAGCATGAAAGGACTCATCATCCAAATACACCATGACTACCTCGGGCGGGGTCTCCTCGTGAAATGGAATCCGAAAAAGCAGGTCGTAGCTCAGATACTTCACGCTCCTGCCCAAATTAAGCTCGAAGAAAGCCCAACCCAACATGGCGCAGAACAGCGCTCCAAGAACTGCACGCTTCCACGACACCGGACTGGCTTTCCACCAGCTGGCCGCTGCTTTCCGTTCCGAAACCATGTTGCGCCGCGAGCATAGGACAGCAGCAGTGAGGAAAACAGGGCGAAGTTCCGGGAACCGCCTGTTAAGCCCCGCGCTGGCCATTCCCTTGCCCCCAATTCCCTTGCCAAAACAGCGGAGCAATTCATTTGCACTCCGTGTTGACTCCTCGACCGACACGCTAGCGTACGCTTCCGCACTAAGGTCTCGCACCAGTGAGACGCGCTTCTAAGATACTGTAGCGGAGGTCTATGACCGCCGTAGACAACGCCCAAACTGGCAAGGGAATTTTGGGCAAGGGAATTAATTGCAAAGGCGCATGTCGAGGACTGCCGTTGAAGGGATAAGGGTGAAGTTCTGGCAAGGAAATCGTTGTCACCCTAGCTGTGAACGGGTATCCCTGCCTTATCCATGAACGCTCCCGCCCATTCCGTCTCCTGGCCGGAAGCCATCCATAACGAAGCGGAGTTGGATGAGGTACTCACTCGCCCTTCGCCGCAGTTGTGTGAGTTCATCCGATCCGTCTCCAGCCCACTGTTGATCCTGGGGGCCGGCGGCAAAATGGGTCCCAGCCTGGCGGTGTTGGCCCAGCGCGCGGCCGAAGCGGCCCAGCAGCCCTTGCAGGTGATCGCGGCCAGCCGCTTCACCGATTCCGCCAGCCGCGCCTGGCTGGAATCGCGCGGCGTCCAGACGCTGGCTTGCGATTTGATTGAGGCGGCGGAGGTTGCTCGTTTGCCCGATGCCGAAAACATCATCTACCTGGTCGGACTCAAATTCGGCACGGGGAAGAATCCGGCCCTCACCTGGGCGATGAACACGTTAGTGCCGGCGCGAGTCTGCGAACGTTATCCCAAGGCTCGCATCGCGGCTCTCTCCACCGGCAACGTGTATCCGCACGCCGACGTCGCCGCCGGCGGCGCCAAGGAAACCGACTCACTCACCCCGCTCGGCGAATACGCCAATGCCGCGGTGGCGCGCGAGCGCGTGTTCGAGTTTTGTGCGCAGCGTTATGGCACCCGCGTGGCGTTGCTGCGACTCTATTATGCGGTCGATCTGCGCTACGGCGTGCTGGTCGATCTGGCGACCAAGATCGCGCAGGATGAACCCATCGCGCTCGGCAACGGCGCGTTCAACTGCATCTGGCAAGGAGACGCCAACGAAATGGTCCTCCGTTCCCTTGACTTGGTTGCCGCGCCGCCTTCGGCCTGGAATTTGTGCCGGCCCGAAGTTTTCTCCCTGCGCGACACGGCGCTACGATTGGGAGAATTGATGGGTCGTGCACCTAAATTCGAGGGCACCGAATGCAGCAGCGCCATCGTCGGCAATGCCGCCCGCTTATGCGCGCGGCTAGGTCCTCCTGCCGTGTCCTTCGACACGCTCCTGCGTTGGGTGGCGCACTGGGTCAAAACCGGCGGCAGAAATCTAGGCCGGCCCACTCACTTCGAGGTGAGAGATGGCAAGTACTGAGAGAAAAGCGGAAAGCGGAAAGCGAAAAGCGGAAAAACCTACCGCGAGTATTGCCGGATCCACCCGCGCGACTCCCTCTCCCCTTAACGGGGAGAGGGTCGGGGTGAGGGGTGAGAACGTCAGCAAAGTGTCCAAATCACGCTTTGTCGGTGTGGCGCTCCGCCGCCTGCGTTTTTGCGCGCTGTGCCTGTGCTGCAGTTTCATTCTCTCACTCCCTCTGGCGGCGGTTGACTCATTTTGGAGCTTTGCCGTCCAGCCTGAACCCTTGCGTGTCATCATCGAGACCGATCTGGGCGGTGACCCGGATGACGAACAATCGATGGTGCGTTTTCTTCTCTACACCTGCGAATGGGATGTGGAAGGCATCATCGCCAACCGGCCGGTCACGCGGCGGCCGGAGAATTATCATCCGCAAGATACCGGTCTTGGGATCGCGCGCGCGTTGGTGCACGCCTACGGAGCTTGTTATACAAACTTGATTCGGCACGACTCCCGTTATCCTGAACCGAGTCAGCTGCTCGCCCGCACGGTGGCCGGCTACGACGATGTCGAGGACGGCGTCAATCTGATCGTTGCGGCTGTGGACCGCAAGGATCCGCGTCCGATCTGGTATGCCGATTGGGGCAGTGATCGCGGGTCCGCGGTCGTCAATCTGCGCCGCGCGCTGGACAAAGTCTGGCGTGAACGCGGGCCGGACGGTTATGCGCGGTTCAAAAACAAGCTGCGCATCATTGGCTACGATCAATATGCGGAACATACCTCGCGGCCGCCGGCCTGGCGCTTTTGGGTCAATACCTTTCAACCGCCGCAGGACGGCAAACGGTGGTATCACCGGTTCTCGGCCTTAACCGCAAAGGCGGGTGGATTCAATCTGGCCCGCGATGTGTTGACTGGCCACGGTCCGCTGGGCGCCGCCTACCCCACCAACACCACGCATTGGCAAAAGGAAGGCGACACCGCCACTTTTCTTTATCTGGTGCCGACAGGAATGAACGATCCGCTCGAACCAACTTGGGGCAGCTGGGCCGGACGCTATGGCACCAACGAAAACTTTCCCGGCAAACCGTTTTTCTGGGCCAATCAAGTGGACGCCTGGCGTGGCACGACGAACCGGGACAACACCCTGGCGCGGTGGGCCGCCGATCTGCAGAACGATTTCCGCGCGCGGCTGGATTGGTGCGTGCGGGGCCCGACCGATCCCAACCATGCGCCCTGGGTGAGACTAAACGGCGTGGGCGGAAATGCTGTGCTTCAGTTCCACGCGCCGGTCGGACAGGAACTGCGTCTCAGCGCGGAACGCAGCCTGGATCCGGACGACCATCGGGTGCGTTATGAATGGTGGATTTACCGCGAAGCCGGCACCTACCGCGGCCCGGCGCACCTGGAAAGCGAAACGCTTATTAGGGACGGTATCGCTGTGGTCCAGGGCCCGGAGGCTCGACTGATCATGCCCCACGATGCGGTTGGCAAAACCATCCACGTGATCGTTGCCGGCACTGATTCCGGACAGCCGCCGCTGACCCGATACCGGCGAGCGGTCATCACGGGATCAGATCCGGCGGAAGCGGCGCGGATGCTGGAACCGTTCTATCAGCCACCGGCGGAGTTCATCGGTCGATTTGGCGATTATCGGTCGCCCTTGTTCTTTGCCGACGAGAAGGCAGGCAAAGTGGCAACAGCGGCGGATTGGGGCCGGCGTCGCACGGAGATCTTGCAGCAATGGCAGGAGTTGATGGGACAATGGCCTCCCATGCTGGAACAACCGAAGAGGGAGGTTCTCTCCTCCGAGCAGCGGCGCGATAACTTCTGGCAGGACAGAGTCCGGGTTGAGATCGCCCCGGGCCAAACCGGCGAAGGTTGGTTGCTGACTCCTGTTGGGGCGCGGGGACGTCGTTTGCCCGCCGTGTTGGTGGTGTATTACGAACCGGAAACAAGCGTGGGCCTGAACCCTGATCAACCGCTACGTGATTTCGGGCTGCAACTGGCGCGACGTGGCTTCGTGACCTTGTCCATTGGCACGCCCGGTGGCAACGCCTGGAAACCGGACGTGGGTCAGGCGGTCTGCCAACCGTTATCGTATCATGCGTATGTGGCCGCCAACATGTGGCAAGTCTTGGCGAAGCTTCCGTACGTCGATTCGACCCGCATCGGCGTGGTGGGCCATAGCTACGGCGGCAAATGGGCGATGTTCGCCGACGCCTTATGGGACAAATTCGCCGCCGTCGCGGTCAGCGATCCAGGCATCGTCTTTGATGAGACCCGGCCCAACGTGAATTATTGGGAGCCGTGGTATTTGGGATTGGACCCCGCAGAGAAACGCCCCAAGGCGGGCATCCCTGGACCAGACAATCCGCGGACCGGCGCCTACCGGCGCATGAAAGAAACCGGACGCGACCTTCATGAGTTGCACGCGTTGATTGCGCCGCGTCCGTTTTTCGTTTCGGGAGGCGCAGAGGATCCGCCCGCGCGTTGGCTGGCCTTGAACCATCTGGTAGCAATCGATCGGCTGCTGGGCTACACCAATCGAGTGGCGATGACCTCGCGTGCCGAGCATACTCCCAACGAAGAGTCCAACGCCCAGCTCTACGCGTTCTTCGAGCATTTCCTGGGCAGCCGGGCCGAACGCTGATCGATTATTCAAGCAGCAAGATGGACGCAGGTACCGGCTCTCTCTCTACCCATGAACCTTTCCTGCCTCGTAGCAGCCGACGTAAGGAGGCTCACTCTATCCGGGCGCGTTCGTCGGGAAAGAGATCAGAGCCCTTCGACAGGCTCAGGGTGTACCTCGTTACCTCGGCTGCTACGTTAGATTTGGGTTCATGGGTCCAATGTGCGTCCGAAATTCGGAGGTCCCGGCTCTCCATGAACCGACCCTCACCCCGCCTTGCGGCCACCCTCTCCCAGCCGATGGGAGAGGGAGCAGGTTCGTGGTCCCAATCCTGGTTGAATTCACGGCATCGCGGCGGAGGTGTTGCTCGCGCGCTGCCGATCTGGTAAAAGCCTCCCATGCCTTCGGACCGACGCGAATTGCTTGGCGTGCTGCCTGTCTTCCAGACGCCTTATCACACCGATGAAACCATCGACTTCGACACCCTGGAAGGGGAGATCACCTGGCTCTACAATCGCGGCGCCAATGGGATCGTCATGGCGATGGTGTCGGAGACCTTGCGCCTGTCCGGTGACGAACGGGAAGAACTCGCGGCGGCCGCTTGCCGATTAGGCCGCGCTCGTGGGGTGGTCGTCATCAGCGTCGGCGCTGAATCATCGCGGGTGGCCGAACAGTTCGCCCGGCAGGCCGAGGCGGTGGGGGCCGATGCCGTCATGGCCATCCCACCGGTGGCAGTTAGCTTAGGCGAAGATGAACTCGTGGCCTATTATCGACGCATCATTGAGGCCGTCCGGATCCCGGTCATCGTGCAGGACGCCAGCGGTTATGTGGGCCGGCCGATTTCCCTGGAGATGCAAGCGCGGTTGCTGGACGAGTTCGGTCCCGGACGGGTCCTCTACAAGCCGGAAGCCAACCCGATCGGACCTAGACTGACGGCATTGCGCGAGGCGACCGGCGGACGCGCCCGCGTGTTTGAGGGAACTGGCGGCATCGCGTTGGTCGATTCGTTCCGGCGCGGGATCGTTGGCACGATGCCAGGAGCGGATCTCATTCGCGGAATTGTCCCGCTCTGGCATGCGTTAGCTGCTGGGGACGCGGCGGCCGCCGATCGCATCCACGGTCCTCTGGCGGCCCTTATCGCCATGCAAACCAGTCTCGATGCTTTCCTGGCAGTAGAAAAGCATCTGCTCGTGCGCCAAGGGATCTTCAACAATACGCTCGTGCGCGGTCCAGTCGGGTTCCACCTCGATGACGAAACCAAGTATGAAGTGGACCGTCTTTTTGATCGCCTGTTGGAAGCCGCGCAATCCCGGCCGGCCGATACTGCCTTCTGGGTAACGCAGTAGTAGCGGCGCGACTCCCTCTCCCCTCAACGGGGAGAGGACCAGGGCCTGCCCGCCGTAGCCCGTAGGGCGAAGTCGGGTGAGGGGTGAGAATGGCGAAAAATCGTCCGCTCTCCAGCACGCTGTAGTCACATCACGTGTCCTCGGGTTTCAAATTCCTCTTCCGATTGCCTCGGCGGGCTCTGTCTTTAACCCGCGGCCCTAAGCGATTGGGTCTTAGCGGAACGCTCTTGGTGAGTGGCGGTGGTGGCCATGTACGTGAGCGCGCTTCTGGCGTTACCGGCACGTTGTCCGGATGCGCCGCCCTTTGTTGCAAGAGTAGCCACAACGCGTCCTTCACCACGGCTGGTTCCTGCCAGACTTGCCAATTCCAAAAGCGTTTGGTGAGGATCCCGCGACTCAGCAGATACGCTTCCTTTTCTTTGTCCTGTTGCTGTTGATTTGGAACGCCGTGGTGTCCCCCATCGAGTTCCACTGACACTTTGGCTTCCGCGCAATAGAAGTCCAAGACGTAGGGACCTAATGGATGCTCGCGCCGAAACTTGTAGCCGGCGAATCTACGGTCCCGTAGGAGTCGCCAGAAGCGGCGTTGTGCTGGCGGCATTTCCTGTCTGAGAGCCCGCGATCGGGTGATACCGTCCATGGACACCATGCTATGAATACAGCTGTTGCCAAAGCGAGGATCTTTTGCCCTTCTCACCCCTCACCCCGGCCCTCTCCCCGTTGAGGGGAGAGGGAGGCTGGCTTCGCCAAATTATTTCCGGCTAGTCACGGCGCATTGCTTGAGCCGCCAATCGCGCTTAACGCCTGTTGGAGCGCCGGGCGGGTGATGCCATCCGCGTTGGCTAACGCATTGGTGACGGCCGGTAGAGCGGCTCCGGCCTGTTCACCGTATTGTGCCAGGGCTTTGGCGGCTGCGCGACAAACATGAGGACATGGATCAGCGAGATGTTTGGCCAGCCGTGGCACGACGTCACTTGGACATTCGCGTGTCCGGCCCGCCGCGCGGATCACACTTTCGCGAACACTCGCGTCCGGATCATCGAAGTGCTGCATCAAGTCCGGCAGCAATGGCTCCATTCGCCTGGTGGGGAGGCGTTCGCTCGTCACATCCAAGCTCCAGGCCACCGCGCGGCGAACGCGCGCATCGCGATCGCTGAGTCCCGCGCGCAGTCCGTCCAAGGCAGCGGGGGTACCGATATGGAGGAGCGCGTAAGTGACGTCGTTTGCGCACTCTGACCGCTGCAGCAGATGGGACAGCCTCGAGACCGCCGGTTGGGCGTTGGTTCCGAGCAAGGCCAAGCCACGTGCGGCCAAGGTGCGCGCTTCGTAGGCGTGTTGGTTTCGAATGTCGATCCTGATCGCGCTTTGTTTCCGTGACCAGCGGGCCAAGAAGGCGCGCATGGTCGAATCGTGGGCGTCGAACATCGAGATTAGGAATGGGATCGCCTCTTTTGCGGTTTGCTGGAGCGCCTCGCGCGCATTCTGCTCATTTTTCGCAGAGGAACTGAGGTAGGCACTCAACGGTAGACCCTGGTAGATTGGTTCCGCCGGAAGCATCACCAATCTCAACCAGCCACATGCGCCTGCGATCACGACCGCGAGAATAATCCAACGCAGTTTGCGCGGCTTGAGCATCAGTTCCTCGTTTCCGCTTTCCGCTTTCCGCTTTCCGCTTTTCTCCCTAAGGTCCGTTCCAACCAAGCCATGAGATTCGATTGGGCCGCTTTTTGGGTGCTGGTGATCGCCTGTTCCCTCCTTTCGCTGAACGGGGCGGACCGTTCTGCCGCCGCAGCCGGGGGAGAGCAGGGTGGAGTGACGCACAGTTCAACTCCGCGCAATGACTCTAGCCGGTCTACTTCTTCTGTCCAGCGGGTGGTATGGCACAATCAGCGGCTGCTTGGTTCACCGGAACCCCCGGACCCGTACCGCGTCGCGCGCGTGTTCGAAAAGATCACCTGGAAAGCGCCCATCTACGTGGTTCCGGAGCCGGGCACGGACCTGTTGTGGGTTGTTCTGCAGGGCGGCGAAAAAGAACGGCCATCCCGAGTGCTGCGCCTGCGTGACCGGCCCGACACTGATCACACCGAACCCGTGTTCGAGATGAAAGAACGTTTGATCTACGCGGTCACCTTTCATCCCGGTTACCGCACCAATGGCTGGGTCTTCTTCTTTTCCAATGGCCCGACTTCCGCCGGCGAACGGACCAATCGAATCTCCCGCTTCACCGTCTCGCGCCAGCCACCCTTTGTCTGCGATCCGGCCTCCGAACAGGTCATCATCTCCTGGCGATCGGCGGGGCATGATGGCGGGGATCTGGCTTTTGGCCGGGACGGCATGCTCTACGTGACTGCCGGAGACGGCACGAGCGATTCGGATGGCTGGGACAGCGGCCAGGATGTCAGCAATCTGCTGGCGAGCTTGATTCGCGTCGATGTCGATCATCCCGCCGCCGGCCAGCCATACGCGGTGCCGTCGGATAACCCATTCGTGAACCTGCCGGGCGCCCGGCCGGAGATTTGGGCCTACGGATTCCGCAATCCATGGCGCATGGACATCGATCGCAAGACTGGTGACATCTGGGTCGGCAACAACGGGCAGGATCTTTGGGAGACCGCGTACCTGGTGCATCGCGGAGACAATTTCGGTTGGAGTGTGTTTGAGGGCAGCCATCCGTTTCATCCCCATCGTCGTCGCGGTCCCACGCCCATCGTGCCGCCTACCATCGAACATCCGCACGCCGAATTCAGGTCGCTGACCGGCGGCGTGGTCTATTACGGCGAGGTCTTGCCCGAGCTGAACGGTGCCTACGTCTATGGCGATTATTCCACGGGCAAAATCTGGGGCGCGCGCCATCGCGAAGGGAAGTTGATCTGGCACCGTGAACTGGTCGATACCGCATTGCAGATTGTGGGTTTTCGCGTGAGTCACCGGGGGGAACTTCTCGTCGTGGACGGTGGCGGCGGTTTGTATCGGCTGGCCCCAGCCCTTCCATCCAAAGGACGCGTGAAATTTCCTACCCGCCTCTCCGAGACCGGCTTGTTCGCGTCCGTGAAGGATCATCGCCCGGATTCTGGCTTGATTCCGTATTCGGTGATTGCTCCCGGCTGGGCCGACGGCGCCATGAGCGAGCGGTTCATCGCCTTATCCGGTGACGCCACCATCGGTTATGCTTCGGAACACGGCTGGAATTTTACCAATGACACGGTGCTGGTGCAGACGCTGTCGTTGCCGGCCGCCAAGGGGCGGTCCGGAAAACCGCGCCGGATCGAGACCCGGCTGTTGCTCAAGCAGGATGGAGAATGGGCTGGTTATTCGTATCGTTGGAACGCGGCTCAAACCGACGCCATCTTGGTGGACAAAGCGGGCCAGGAGATCACGCTCGATGTTCAGGAAGCCAGCGCTTTGAGGACTCACCAAGCCTGGCGCATTCCCAGTCGCGCCGATTGTCTGGCCTGCCATTCACGGGCGGTGAACTTCATCCTCGGCTTGACTGCCCCGCAGATGAATCGGATGCAGGACTACGGGCACGGCCCGGAAAACCAACTCGCCGCCCTGAGCCGCCTGGGAGTTCTGCCGGGCGCAGCCAAGGAGAAGCCGGAGTCGGTGCGCAAACTGGTGGATCCTTACGACGCCCAAGCCGATCTCGATCAACGCGCCCGCTCTTATCTGCACGCCAATTGTTCCGTGTGCCACGTGGAAGCGGGCGGCGGCAACGCCCGCATGGAATTCGAAATCACGCGCCAACGCGACCGCATGAACCTGATTGGGCAGCGTCCGCAACATGACACCTTCGGCATGACCAACGCCATGCTGGTGGCACCCGGGGAACCGGATCGTTCTGTCCTGATTTATCGGCTGACCCATCGCGGGCGCGGCCAGATGCCCCCTTTGATGACCACGCGGGTCGATGAACGGGCGGTCGCACTGTTTCGGGAATGGATTGCCGGCATGAAGCCGGAGTTCACTTTTGTGCGGGAATGGACCTTGGCAGAATTGCTGCCCGAGGGCGGCTCCAGCGGGGGCGCCGCGCCGGAACATTCCCTCAGCGCGGGCCGCGATCTCTTTCGTCAGATCGGCTGCGTGCAGTGTCATCGCTTCGGCGGCGCTGGCGGAGTGATGGGACCGGACCTGACCGGCGTGGGCCGGCGTCTCTCCAAACGGGACTTGCTCGAGTCGATCCTCGATCCGTCCAAGACGATCGCCGACGAGTTTGCCGCCTTTGAGATCCAGGTGCGCGGCGGCGAAACCGTCACCGGCCGCGTCGAGCGAGAGGACGCGCGCGAAATTGTTGTGCGGACCGGCTCGGCGGTGGAGGAGTTGGTGCATATCCCGCGCGCCAACGTGCTCCAACGCCACAAATCCAATGTGTCCAACATGCCGGCCGGCATGTTGAATGTCCTGCAACGCGAGCAGATCCTCGATCTGCTGGCTTACCTATCCTCGGATGACAAAAGCCCGTGACTCTTTCGCACCACCAACGCGGCGCGCAAGTCACTCCCTCTCCCCTCAACGGGGAGAGGGATGGGGTGAGGGGTGAGAAGGGCACAAAACGCTCGCCTTCACCAGCCGTTGCAGTCCGCACGCTTCCAACGTGCACACCTGGACGCGTCACCTGTTTAGGCTTGGTTCTCCACCTGAAGGCAACGCGGAAGCAGTGGCTCATCCTCTGTTGGATGCTTTGGATTGCCCTGGCGTGTGCTCAGACCAGCGCGCAGACAAGCGGCCGCTTTGAGTTCACGCGCCTGGTCGCGCATTGGTCCGATTACGGTAATCCAGAGTACCTGACGTTTATCGACGAAGTGCAGCCGGAGGTCGCTCAAGTGGGCTTTTACGGCGCGCATTTTTGGAGTCTGGTTCATACCCCGCAGTACAGCGGGTACCCCGCGCATTTTCCGCGGCGCGGCATTGCGGAGGCATCCGCGTGGTTTGCGGATCTGAACCGCAACCTTCATCAGCGCGGGGTCAAAGTCGTCGGCCACTTCAACGTCGAATTCCTGATCGGCGACCCGGATTCGCCGGAAGGCCCGCGCGGGTTCTTCCGGTTCTACCGCGATTTGTGGGATGACACCCTGCTCGGTGCCCGGCCGGAGAAAGATCCCGTGGCGTTCCTGGAAAAGAATCACGACGGCACGCCGCTCTCGGAAAAGAATTACGGCATCGGCGGGATGAAAGAGTATTGGGCCTGTTTGCGCAATCCTTCCTGGCAAAAGGTGCTCCAGGCCTGGATTCGACGTGGCATCGATCTTGGGCTGGACGGTTTCATCGCCAATTACTTCTATCGGCATAACTGCACCTGTGAACACTGCGTGCGCGCATTCCGGGCTTACCTGGCGCCGCGTTTCACGCCCGCCGAGCTGCGCACGCAGTTTGGCATCACCAACCTCGCCACTCACGATTTCCCCGAGTTGGTTTCGTGGCATGACCCAGCGAAGTCCTCACCGCTGCGGCGTGAAATGTTGCGCTTCTCCCAAATCTCAAACAAAGAGGTGTTCGATGAGGTGTTCGTGCGCTACGGACGTTCCCTCAAACCGGATCTGCTGGTGGCCCAATGGAATCATCTGGGCGATTTCTCCCAGGTCAGCGGCGACGAACGCTGTCTGCTTCCGGCGGAGAGGTGGGGACGCGACGAGGATTATCTTTGGTATAGCCTGGGCGGCAGTGCCAACTCCACCGACCTGGCCAAAGGTTTCCTGGGGGAAGGCACTCTGCAGGCCCGCTACATCCGTGGCGCGTTTGATGACAAACCATTCACGCTCGGCAAATACGAGGGAACTCGATTGCGGGTGGCGATCGGAGAACTGGCGGCCAACGGCGGGGCGCCCATGGGATTTTACACCGACTTCACCAAGCCGGCCTCGCGGGCCGTACTGGTTCAGTACTATCAATTCCTGAAACGTTACGAACCCTTGTTCCGCGCCAACCGGCCGGTGGCGGAAGCTGCGTTGCTCTTCCCGCGCCGGGCCGTGCACGCGGCCAATCTCGAACCGCTCAAACAATTCCGGGATGACGGACGAGCCTTGCTCGATGCGCATGTTTTGTTCGATGTGCTGCCCGATGATCTGGCCGATCCCAACCGGCTTAAGCCTTACCGGCAGGTCTTCGACCTTTCCAAAGGAGCGGCTACCGAGGTGCTGAGTCGATTCACGATGCGCAGCCAGTTTCAAGCTCCCAAGACCGTTCGCATCTCCGCGAGCCGGCCCGCCCACGACACCAACGAATGGGACATTCATTGGGTGAACTATGATCGCACGGAGCCCGCGCGCGCGGCCGACGGCAGCATCCCAGCCGGCTCCGGCGCGCAGGATGAAAAGCCTGTGGCCGTGAGCGGCGTGCAAGCAGACTTGCTCCTGCCTGCCGGAGCAACGGTAAGATCGGTGGAGGTGATTACTCCCGAGCGGCCGGATCCCGTGCCGGTGTCATTCCAGGCCAAGGCGGGCCGCGTGCGTTTCGTTGTTCCGGAATTCCTGTCTTACGCCATCGCCCGCGTGCGGATGGATCACGGCCGCTGATGTCCAGAGGGCGCAACCTGCATCCTGCATCCGTGTTTAGCTACCGACCCCAGGTTGTTTAACCACAAAGAGCTGGGTAACGGTGATAAGTCCGCTCGTGAGGTTGTTTAACCACAAAGAGCACAAAGAGCACAAAGAATCGTGGAGCAGTGACCGGCAATGGGCTCAGTTCTTTGTGATCTATGTGATCTATGTGGTGAATCCTTGGAGTAAGCGCTAAGCATCTTTTTGGTTAATCCTTAGAATTGACGGCGCGCCGGAGTTTCCCCTCGGCATCGCCCGCGTGCGGATGGTCACGGTGATGAGTCCGCTCGTCAGGTTGTTTAACCACAAAGATCACAAAAAGGCACAAGGAATCGTGGAGAAATGACCGGCAATGGGCTTGGCTCTATGTGGTTAATCCTTGGAACCCGTGCGCTGCCTTAGCTAGTGCCCGAGAGAAAACTCCCGATTTGGAGAGCGTGAGGTATTTCGGACGACTTTGTGGGTGCCGACAACGGGTTAGATTTGCACTCAAGGCCTCGGTGGGGGTTGAGATTGGGTTCGAGCGTGGTAAAAGGGGA
>DATLUX010000054.1:0-18123 GCA_035577805.1 Verrucomicrobiia bacterium | reverse complement strand
GTGCCTCGGCAACTTCACCATCTTGCCCTCTGTTTATTGGTCGCTTTGGGCGTTATACCTCGAACTGTAGTGGGAGTAGTCCTTTTGATTTTGTGCGAATGGCGCCATCACACCGGAAGTTATTTATGCACGAGCCCTAAGTCGAACCCTTACGCCAAGCCGGTCGAGTTCGTGCCTGGGGTGGCTGCGTCGGTTGCCTGAACAGGCACCGAACCTCGTTTACGCAGCACTTTGCCGCTGGTGCGACGGGACCCAGACCCAGGACGCTGGGTTCTCGCCAAGCCTAGCCCAATCCCCATCCGGACTGCCAACTCTGCGATCTTGCGGCGGCACTTTATGGCAACAGGATGTGAAAACTTCATGCGGCAGGCAATCTCCCGCGCCCCCAACCCATCCGCCAAGTACTTCAGGATGGCCTGCTCGCGCGGGGTGAGAGCGCGCGACAATTGATGCACGATTTCGCGGGCTGCCACCTGCCCAATCACGCAACCATCGGTCTTCAAGCATTCAGACAGCTCCGCCTCCTCAGCCAACTCGACCTGGAGGGCCCGCCGCTTCGGAGAATCCACGCTGCGGCCGGAAGCCAAATAATGGCGCAGACGGAAGGCACAACTTTGGAGATACCAGCTCAACGTCTCGCCCGGACGCTGCCGCTTCATTTTCCAGAGATGGAGGGTTGCCTCCTGCATGAGATCTTCACGCAGAAACGTGTCGCAAGTTATCCTATTCACGACTTTCGCCAAAAGACGATCTTTCGTGGGGTCTGGCCCGATCATGGCTCTCTCCTCCACCTGGTTGGGTTGAACATTTGGACTCACCTCTTGATGCCCGTTCGGCAGACCGTGGGTTCTCATGCTGGTTTTCCTTTCCTTCATGTCTCTAACGTCTGATCCTTCTGATTACTCTTACCAAACCCGGAGGCTTACATAGTAGGACTTGACCTATGCGCCCCCCCAATAAACGTGTTTGATAGACCACGGGCAGTGAGCGCGATTCGGCGCTGAAATGCAACTAAAACATTACGCTCCGTCAATGCAATTTGCCACGTTCAGTTTCTCTGTTGGGGAAGTTCCTCAGATGTTCGTGCTCAAGCCGCATCTAGAACGGCATGGGGGGATTACCACAAAGAACACAAAGAACACAAAGATCAAAAGAAACTGAGGCAAACAGTCCTCGGACTAAGCCGCTTGAATGTGAAGTAATGTAATAGGCAATTGGCCCCGGGTGTTTCGGTGTTTCGGTATTTCTCGCTGTTCATCCGTTCAGATGAGTCGGTGGCCTGACCGATCAGAACGCTTGTGCGTCAGAAAGCGCGCCTGTTGCCTTCTTTGTGATCTTTGAGTTCTTTGTGGTAAATCCCCTCGGCCAGAACGGCGGCAACCTCAAATTTAGCGCCGGGCAGCCGAATTTAGTGTGCGGCACGTGCGGCACCGGAAAATAGCGCGGCGCATCTAAAAAGAATAACGCGCGGCAACAGCGAACCGAAAACGCTTGCGACGCACTCATCGAAACTGCGAATGATGCAAAAATTCTTCCCGCGGACCCACCGGAGTTGTTTTCCAACGCAAACGGGCTGCGATCGGTGCAAAGACGGTTTCGGCGTACCGATCGCGGCTCCGAACACAACAAGACGACACCGGTGCTGCTAAACGCTGCGTGCATGCTCCTGTCGAGTCCGACCTGAGCGCTGTCATCGGCGAACTGGCGGTGTGATCCTACGACCGTCCGAGGAACGTCTTCCACCAAACCGGCAGCAGGTACACCGCGATCACCAACGCCAGGGCGATTCCCAAGGCGCAGACCCGGCCGAGGCTGGCCATCCCCCCGTTCGTCGAGAAGGTGAGTGAAACGAAGCCTGCCACGGTGGTTGCTCCGGCCAAAAGCAAGGCGCGCCCGACGGATCGACGCACCGCAAGCAGATCGCCGTCGCAACGCCGGAGGGCCAGTTGGATGTGGATGCTGAAATCCACTCCCATCCCGAGCAGGAGCGGCAGCGCCATTAAGTTAAGGATGTTCCAGTCCCATTTGAGGAGGCTCATCATCCCCAATAAGCAAAGGATGCTGAAAGCCAGTGTCACCACGCTGAGCGTCACTTCCTTGAGATTCCGAAAAGCGCACCAGAGGGAGACCAGCACCAACAATGAGATCGCGCCGAGCACCTTTGGCAGTTCGGCGACGACGGCGTCAAAGACGGTTGACCCCAGCAATTCCCACCCGGACAGGATGCCGCCATCGCGCTGCCAGGTGGCGGGCCAGGCCTTGGCGAACCGTCTGGTGGCCGCCAGGTCGGCGGCCGGCTGAATGAACCCAAGGGCCAGGAAGCCGTTGGTGGTCCGGGCCCTGACTTTGCCGAGCACCCATTCGCTGGCGCGGTTGGTCGGCCAAAAGACGTCCGAGTTGGCGGCGGCTCGCTGCCAGCAGTCGAGGATGCGCGCCGTAGGCACAAATGAGTTGGTGGTGAACCCAGCTTGCAGCAGCGCTGACTGCAACGTTCCGGCATTGCGGGCGAGGGCCGCGGCGGCGGGGCGGTTGAGCCGTTGGTTGTCTGGATCGGGCCAAAGCGCGATCGGCAAGGTGAAGCTGGTGACCAGGTGGTTGGACAGGGCTTGGCTCAGGCCGATGGTCACGCGCTCGAGACCGCGGCGCACCTCGGTTTCGTTGCGACCCGGCACCAGCACCCACAATGGTTCTTGAGGACGTCCAAAGCGGGTCTTGATTTGTTCCAAGGCCGCATTGGCTTGGCTGTGCCGGGGTTTCAGGACGTTCGGCGAATGATCGAAGTGCATGCCGCGGGTTGCGAGCAGGCCAATCGACATGACGAGAGAGAGTCCCGTCAGGATCCAGACCAGTGGTGTCGCCAGCAGACCGCGCGGCGCGAATAACAAAAACCGCTCGCGGGTTTGGTGGTCGCCCGACTCGCGATCCGAAGCCCGCCGCATCCGCAATAACGGTGGCATATAACCGTAAAGCATAAGGCCCGCTGCTAGGATGATGCCGATGGCCACCAACGATCCGAGTTGGCCTAACCCAGGTAAGACGCTCAGGTTCAGGATCAGAAACGCGCCGGCCGTGGTCACCGCTGACCAACAAATGCCCGGCGCCACTTCGCGGCGAAGTTCCATTGCATTGAGTTGTGGGTGTGACCGGGATTCCTGATAGATGACGATCCCGAAATCTTCCGCCAGCCCAAGCAGGATGCAGGCGAACCCCATGCTGACCACATTGACGGTGCCCAGGAAAAGTCCGCCCAACGCCGCGGTGCCGGCCAGGATCACGACCAGCAAGGTCAGCAACCAAAAAAGCGGACGCAGCCGGCGGTGCGTCAGCCAAAAGAGGATCCCGATGGTCGCCAAGGTGCCGCTGGAGGAACCGGCCATGTCTTTTTCCATGCCGCCGGCGATCTCAGTGACGAAGGCGGGTCGTCCGGTGTAGCCAATGCGTGTTGTCGCCGGGATTTTTCCCGAGGCGCTGGCCTCGGCGATCCAGCCCTGGATCTGCGCCAGCCAGGCTCGGCAACTCCGGTAACTGATCAGATCCGGTTTGGCTTCCACAAACATCAGCCGAAACGTCCCGTCGCGCGTGGCGAAAAATTCTTCGCCCGTGCTGCCGCCGGGTCCGGCCCCGGCCACCGCCTCAGGCAGCTTCAGCAATCCGTACGGATCATATCCGGCCAGCCCAAGTTCATTGGGCGACAGCGACGTGGCCAGTTGTTCCCGCGCGGCGCTCAGAACATTAGTTAAATTGGCAGGCGCCAAACGGTTGGTCAGCTCAGCGAAACGCGCGGGAGGTTGGTTGAGCCAAAGGAATGCGATCAGCTCGGTAAGTTGGTCCGGATGCTCCATCCAGGCCGGGCGCCAGGTCAGGTCACTCACCGCCTGGGTCTGCGCCCGGAGCAATTCAGCGATTGCCCCGGCCGCAGACTCGGCTTCTTCCGCGGTGGGCGCTTCGAGCGTAAGGATAAGTTCCCGGGCGTCGGAGAAATGTTCCTGATAAAGTTTCAGCCCCTGGGCTACGGCCAGGTTTTGCGGGAGGAGATTGAGGATCTCGATGTCGAAGCGCAGCCGCGCCACGCCGATCACGATCAGCACCAACAGCAACAGCCAGATCCACAAACGGCCGGATTTCATGCGTTGCTGCTCACGGCCGCGAGTGTGGGCGATGCCGGCTCACACGACAAGCGGGCAGTGGATGCGCTGGGTTGTCGGACCCTATATGGGCAGAAAGATGACTGGCAGAAAAATGAGGCGGCGCGGCTAACGGTTTCACCACGCAAGCAACCCAGGTCTGTGGCCTGGTGCTTCTTTGGGCATGCCGCCACGCCAACGGCGTGGCATTCCCGCCTCGCTCCGGGCGCTCGCACGTTGTGCAGGCTCGGAGCGGTCTGTCGGCCGAGATGAGGGCAGAAAGATGACTGGCAGAAAAATAAGGCGGCGCAGCAGAAATGCAGAGTCGCCCCTGACCTCCCGGTTCAACCAACAAGTTTGCTCTTCACGCTTGACTCGCGGTGGGATACGCTGCTTAAGCATGAATCTTTCCGACGCCTTCGCTGTCAGCGCCGAGGCCCACGCCCGCAAACCGGCCCTGTTCTGGGGCGACCAAGAGCACACCTACGAGTTGCTTTTGGCGCAAAGCCGCCTGGTGGCGAGGCATCTTCATGAGCAGCTTGGGGTTCGGCCGGGCGATCGGGTTGGCTTATGGCTCAAGAATTGCCCGGAGTTTGTCTCCGCCTTGTTTGGCATCCTTCAAGTGGGCGGTGTCGTCGTGCCGCTCAACAACTTTTATAAACTCGACGAACTGCATCATATTCTGGCTGACGCCGGGATCCGGATTTTGATCACGGACGGCACGATGGCCGAGCATCTGCCCGCCTTAAGCGCGTTGCATCCGGATCTGCGCACGTGGGCAGTGGAAGAATTGGCCCGCCCCGAGAACGCCGCCGCCATGCTCACGGCGGGCCCACCGGCCGTCAGACCGCTGACACCCGACGATCTGGCGGTGCTCGTTTATACTTCAGGCACAACCGGACGCGCCAAAGGAGCGATGCTGACCCACGGCAACCTGCTGCACAATGTCGACAGTTGCCGGCAGGTGCTGGCTGCGGTGGATCACGATCGGTTTGTCGTGCTGCTGCCGATGTTCCACAGCTTCATGCTGACCGTCGGCGTCTTGCTGCCGATGATCGTGGGCGGTTCGGTCCTGTTGATTCGCTCGCTGCATCCGGCCAAAAATGTCCTGCAGGAAATCTATCAACGACAGGCTACGATTCTGCCGGCGGTGCCTTCCTTCTTTCGGACGCTGGTTTCCGCGCCGTTACCGCCCGGGTTGCCGTTGCGGGTGTGCATCAGCGGCGGCGCTCCGTTGCCGGTGGAGATCCTCCGCGACTTTAATCGCGCCATGCCGTTCCCGTTGATTGAGGGGTACGGTCTGAGTGAAGCGAGTCCGGTCGTGAGTCTGAATCCCTTGCAGGGGCCATGGAAGGAAGGCTCGATCGGCAAACCGATCCCTGGAGTCGAGATCAGCGTGCAAGACGAGCAGGGGACCGCGCTCCCGCTGGGCGCCACCGGCGAGATCTGCGTGCGCGGGGGCAATGTAATGCGCGGTTATTGGAATCAACCGGATGCCAGCGCTCGCGCTCTGCGCAATGGTTGGTTGCTGACGGGCGATGTGGGACACGGCGATGCCGACGGCTATTTCTATATCACCGATCGCAAGAAGGACATGCTCATCGTCAATGGCATCAATGTTTACCCGCGCGAGATCGAAGAAGTGTTGTACCAAATGCCGGGAGTCAAGGAGGCTGCGGTGGTGGGAATGCCCGACCCGCGGCGCGGAGAACATCCGGTGGCTTTTGTCGCCCCCAAGGAAGGCACTAGTCTGGAGGAACAGACCGTCCTGCAGTTTGTCAAACAGCGTCTGGCCGATTACAAGGTCCCCAAACGGGTCACGTTCCTGGCGGCTTTACCTCGCAATGCCACCGGCAAGGTGTTGAAGACGGCGCTGCGTAAACAGCCGTAACAGCCGTAACTTGTCCCGTAACTTGTCCTTTGAACTTTGTCGGCACCCCACTTATTCTCGTGGGCGCATGCGCATTTTGTCCGGTATCCAGCCCAGCGGCGCGCTTCATGTCGGGAATTACTTCGGCATGATGCGTCCCTCCATCGAATTGCAGGATCGCGGCGAAGCTTATTATTTCATCGCCAATTATCATTCGATGACGTCCCTGACCGACCCCGTCGAGCGCCGCAAAAATTCTCTGGACGTGGCGCTGGACTTTCTGGCCTGCGGACTCGACCCGCAAAAATCGGTGTTCTGGAAGCAGTCGGATGTTCCGGAAGTGGCGGAATTGACTTGGCTGCTCAGCACGGTGACGCCGATGGGTCTGTTGCAGAAATGCACCAGCTACAAGGATAAGAAGGCCAAGCTCGCGGAGGACGATCTGGATCGCGTCAATCACGGGCTGTTCGCTTATCCGGTGCTGATGGCGGCGGACATCCTGATCTTCGATTCGAACATCGTGCCGGTGGGCCGGGACCAGAAACAGCATGTGGAAGTTACCCGCGACATCGCCATCAAGTTCAATCATCTCTACGGAGAAACCTTCGTGCTGCCCGAGCCGCAGATCCGCGAGGAAGTCGCCGTGGTCCCCGGCACTGACGGCCAGAAGATGAGCAAGAGTTACGGGAATGCCATCGAGATTTTTAGCGATGAAAAAGCCGCGCGAAAAAAGATCATGGGCATCTTGATGGACAGCCGGACTCCGGCGGAGCCGAAACCGGATGCCGATCGCAACCTGGCCATGCAACTCCTCAAACTGATGGCTCCTTCGGAAGCCGCGCGTGACCTTGAGGATCGTCTGCGAGCCGGCGGGCTCGGTTACGGCGACTTGAAGAAGGCGTTGTTCGAACACTATTGGAATTACTTTGCGGCGGCTCGTAAACGTCGGGCGGAACTGGCCGCCGATCTCACCTACGTGAATCAGGTGCTGGCGGATGGCGCGCGCCGGGCCCGCACGGTGGCGAGGCAAGTCCTGGATCGAGCCAGGAACGCGGCGGGGTTGAATTAATTCCAGGTGAGCGGTTCTTGGCCGCGTTCCACTTCCATTTTCTTGCGGGTGGTTTCGATCTTGGCCTTGATCAGTTCGGCGTTTTGCTGGCCTTTGGCGGCGAGTTCGGCTTCCAGTTCGACGATGCGCTTTTCGTAGGCGCGCAGTCGATCTTCGAGTGGCGCGTGCAATCGATCCAGGCGTTGCACCAACTCCGCCATCTCCGACTCCGCTTGCTGTTGTGAGGTGGCCATGGCGGAACGTTGCGAGAGCAATCGTTGCACGAGTTCGTTCATCATCCAGCGCGCCATGTGCGGCAGCAGACTGGAGCGCAGCAACGCCGCGGCCTTTTCGGCCTTGGCTTCGGCGGCCAACGCGCGGTCTCGCCAGGGCGCGTCGTTGGGTGCAGCGTTTGAAAGGATCACCAGACCCGAATCCCGTTCTGCCAGGCGCGCCCTTCGGCGCCGGCTTCGCCAGACCCAGGCGAGTGCCAGGCCAAGCATGGCGACAGCCGCAAGGCCGCCCCGGAGCCAGCGGTTGGTCCTGGTCGTGGCCACGACTGTGTCGCGGGCCATGGCCAGAGCTGCTTCGGCTTGGGCGCGTTGCGATGCGGCCACGGCGGCCTGCGCTACCGCTTGTTCGGCCGAGGCGCGGGCCTGCAGTTCGTCCAGTGCCCGAAGGATCTTTGGAGTGATCTCAGCTCCCTCTTTGACGATGGTTTCGCCCGCGGCGTAACGGTCGGCCACATGCACGGCTTCGGTGCGATGCGCGCGGGCTTGTCGGGTCAGTTCGAGATCCAACAGGCAGCTCGGCGCGATGAACCCGGCCAGGAACGCCACGATCGCCTGTTCCTCGACATTCGAGTTGCGGGCGGTTTGGATCGCCTCCTGGCGGACACTGGAAAGGGCCACGAAATTGGTGCGAGCCACGTTTCGGCCCTGGCGGTCTACGGTGTCGAGTGACAATTTCCGATCGGCAATTTGGACGTCGATGATCCGCAGGACGGGTGCCTCCAATTGTTCCCCCGGCAGGTCCGGCAACAGATACGGATAAGCACGGGTGAATTGCTTCAAACGATCCCGCCAGTTGTCCAGCGCCGCATCGCCGGCGTTGCCAAATGCCCACAACTCCTCCAGGCGCCCCGACAACGGAAACGTCGGATGATCGGCTTGAAACGAGCGAACGATCTCCCGATAAGCGGGCTGCGACCGCTCTGCTGTCAGCAAAGGGACCGGATGCCCGAAACGTGCGGCCAGCCGGCTCACGAACTCCGCCCGCAACGACTCGAACGCATCCCGCAGGGAGCGATCGGCTTGCTGCGGCGCATCCGCCAGCATCCGGAAGATCGCCGGCACTTTCGCCGCCTCCGCTTGGCGCAATGTCTCTGTCCCCACCGGATCAAATACCACCAGCGGCCTAGGCGTACTGACATCGGCGGTCGCAATATCGCCAGCCACATAGTGAGGAATCGCCGGCGCCCCGACCGCGTGGACAGCCAGAAGCCCGCCCAAGGCAAGAGAGGCCATGGATCGGATGGAACGCGCGGCGCACGGCCGCCAGTTGGGCGTCACGATGTTGATGCGAAACGTTGATGGAACCGCGCGCGTCGGCGCAAGAGGAAAACAGGAGTTGGATGGGAATTGGGCGCATTCGGACACTGCCCCCGGGATCGCGGCCTTTAGGCCGCTTCGAGATGGGGATCGGAGGCGTTTGGATCCGTCCCCCTTGAGGCTTGCCCCGGGGTCCGGGTGCGGTACAACATGCGTTCTGATGCATGCAGCGTTGCCGATGACGGCTTCGGGGGTTGGGAGGATGCTCATTTCCATTCTGATCTGCGCTGGGCTGGGGGCAGGTTGTTCGATCAAAAAGATGGCGATTAACCGCCTGGGCGACGCCTTGGCGGGCGGAGGAACAACGTTCGCCTCGGACGACGATCCGGAGTTGGTCAAAGCTGCTGTGCCCTTCAGCTTAAAGTTGATCGAGAGTTTGTTGGAGCAAAGCCCGCGTCATCGCGGCTTGCTGCTGGCGGCCACGAGCGGATTCACCCAATACACCTACGCGTTCGTGAATCAGGAAGCCGACGAAAAAGAGGATTCCGATCTGGCGGCAGCGGATGCGCTACGCATGCGGGCCAAGCGTCTTTATCTGCGCGCGCGCGCTTATGGATTGCGCGGACTGGAATTGGCCCATCCCAATTTTGAACGCGACCTGCGTCAGGATGCAAAGCAGGCGGTCGGCCAGACCTCGAAAACGGACGTGCCGCTGCTGTATTGGACGGCCGCCTGCTGGGGATCTGCCATTGGTGTTTCGAAAGACGACCCGGCTTTGGTGTCGGATCAAGGCATCGTGGAAGCGTTGATTGATCGCGCCCTGGTCTTGGATGAGAGTTTCGCCCAAGGCGCCATCCACGGATTCCTCATCACCTATGAGATGAGCCGGCAAGGCGCGGCCGGTGACGCGGCGGCCCGCTCGCGTCAGCATTTCGAGCGAGCAATGGCCCTCGCCAACGGCAATCTCGCGTCCCCGCTGGTGAGTCTGGCCGAGGCGGTCTGCCTGCAGAAACAGCAGCGGGCGGAATTTGAATCTTTATTGCAACGGGCCCTGGCCATCGATGCAGATGAGGTCCCGGCCTATCGACTGCAGAACCTGGTGGCGCAACACCGGGCCCGCTGGCTCCTGGGCCGGATTGATGACCTGTTTTTAGGGGCCAAGAAGGAAGGCGGCCAATAACTCCCATGTCCATGGTGGGCAGAAAGATGGTGGGCAGAAAGATGGGGGGTGAGCATATTTTTCTGCTCCAGTTATTCTGCTGCCTTGTCCGGGTCCAGTAGGCGGGCAGAAAGCTGTCGGGCGTGCGTTGAGTTGCTGCATGGCCCTAATGCTGCCGGTCATTTTCCAGCCTTATCCGAGTCCGGCAGACGTGCAGAAAGATGAGCGTTCCGATGAAATGAGGTTGAACGAGCGGAGCGGACGTAACAAAGTTCGACGTGCGCTGCCCCAACAGTTCCTTTCACTGCGACGGTTCTGCCCGCGTTCAGGACGTTGGAGTTCGCCCGGGCTGGCCAGGCTGGCCTCGTTGGGCTGGCTGGTACAGCATTTTCTGGGGGCTCTTTCTTGGTGCGGGGCTTGGGACCGCCCTGCCAAGTTCGATGGCGGCGGTGGGCGAAGCTGGAGGCGAAGTGGTGGTCCTGTACAACGCGCTCTTCCCGGGCTCGAAGGAGGTGGCGGAACATTACGCCAAACGACGCGAGGTCCCGCCCGCTCAGGTTATCAGCATGGACTTACCCACCGGGGAAGCGATGACCCGGAAGGATTTTGTGCATGGCTTGCAAGAGCCGCTGCTCAAGGTCCTCGAGGAACGGGCCCTCTTCAAATTCAGCCAAGCCACGAATCAATCGCTGGACGGGCGGCTTGGCCAGTCGCGTTTCCGCGTCCTGGTCGAGTCTCGGATCCGGTATGTGGTGCTCTCCTACGGAATACCATCCCTGATCGTCAAGGACCCGACGCTGGTGGAACCGAGCATGGCGCATCTCCCGCCGGAGATGCAACGGAACTCTGGCGCCGTCGATACGCAACTGGCGTTGCTGCCGGTCGTCGAACAGAACCTTCCGTGGACCGGGCCGTTGGCCAGCCCGTTCTACGCGGTCACCAACGCGCAGCAGTTCCAGGCGACCAACGGGATTTTGATGGTGACCCGTCTCGATGGGCCTTCGGTGGAGGTGGCCCGGGGCCTGGTCGACAAGGCCATGGAAGCCGAGACCAACGGATGGTGGGGCCGGGCTTACTTTGATGCTCGAGGGTTGGGCACCAACGATGCCTATCGGCGAGGGGATGATTGGATGCGCGGGGCGGCCGCGGTGGCGCAGCGCTACGGATTCGAGACGGTGCTGGACGAAAAACCCGAAACTTTCTCCGCCGGTTTTCCCATGCCTCAGGTGGCCCTTTACGCCGGTTGGTATGACCAGGCTGTTTCCGGGCCGTTCACGCAGCCTTCCGTCGAATTTATGCCGGGGGCGTTTGCGTATCATCTTTATTCCTTCAGCGCCCAGACGATTCGCTCTACCAGTTCCTGGGTGGGGATGTTGCTTCAGAAGGGGGCCGCCTGCACCATGGGCGCCGTGGATGAACCTTACCTGCAAGGCACTCCGGACATCGCCACCTTCGTGCATCGATTGACCTTTCTCGGGTTCACTTTCGGCGAAGCCGCCTACGCGGCCCAAGGCGCGCTTTCCTGGCAAACCACCATCATCGGCGACCCGCTCTATCGGCCTACCCGCATTCCGCTGGAATCGCTCCATCGCCGTTTTGTGACCAACCAAAGTCCTCTGCTCGAATGGTCGCATCTGCTGGTCCTGAATCGCAACGCCTCCATCGGCGCTTCGCCAGCCGAGCTGATCCGCTATATCGAGTCCGACCCGACCTATCGTCACAGCGCAGTGCTGACGGAAAAGCTCGGCGACCTTTACTGGGCGAAGGGAACCATGGGTGATGCGGTCGACACGTATGAGTCCGCGCTCAAACGCAGTCCTAGCCCGCAGCATCGTCTCCATTTGCTGTTGAAGTGCGCGGAAAAACGAACGGTCTATGGACCCGACGCCAAGGCGTACGCGCACTATGAAACTGTGCTGAAGGAAAACCCGCGTTATCCCGATGCGCTCAAGGTTTATAAGAGCATGCTGGTTTTGGCGCGGCGCATGAACAATTCATCCGAACAATCCCGCTGTGAACGTGAGATCAAGCGCCTGGCTCCTGCGCCCACTGCGCCCAAGTAGAGCTTTGGATCGCGGAGCTTCGATCTCAATCGCCTCGCCTGAGCATCGCACTGTCCGTGCGGCTTGAGTATCCTACGGCTAGGTCTTGCGCTCAGTAGTTTCCCCGACGACATCCGCCGTAGTCCGCTCGCTAGCGCACAGTCACGCTGCGGGTTATCTCCTTGGTGGTAGGACATACGTGGAACGCCGGCCGCGGGGGGGTAGCGGGGGCTGCCCTCCCCGGCCGGCAATCCATTTGGTCCTGCCAGGCATCGCAACTTAGTCATCCTCGGTGACCAAGCGTGCCTCCAGCGGCAGCATGATTTGCTTGTTGGCCGCCTCCGCCGCGGATGCCGGCACTCGGAATGACGCTGTGGACAGTTCCGTGTCGCGCCGCTGCAGTCCAGCTTTGCGCGAGGCGATTGCGAACAAGGCCGCAATCTGCTCGGCAAACACACCTTCGCCACGCAGGCGGCTGCCAAAGTCCGGATCATTAATCCGGCCGCTGCGCAGGGCCCGCACCCGATTCAGCACCTTGTCTTTGCGCTCTGGGAAATGGCGCATGAGCCATTCTTCAAACAACGGTCCCAAGCCGTAAGGCAACCGCAGAACCACGTAGCCTGCGGAGCTTGCGCCCGCTTGCGACGCCGCTTCCAGGATGGCCGGCATCTCGTGGTCGTTCAACGCGGGGATGATCGGCGCGACCATCACGCCGACCGGCACGCTGGCCCGCGCCAGTGCCTCGATTGCCGCCAGACGATGGCGCGGCAAGGAGGCCCGCGGCTCCAGCCGCGTCGCCAGGTGCTGGTCAAGCGTCGTGACGGACACAAAGACCATGGCGGCTTGCACCGCCGCCAATTCCTGCAACAGGTCGATATCGCGCGTGACCAGATGGTTCTTGGTCACAATTCCAACCGGATTGCGGAACTCGGCCAAAACCTGCAGGCATCTCCGGGTGAGCTGCAACCTTCGTTCGACCGGCTGATAACAATCGGTGACGCCGCTCATGGCGATAACCTGGGGCTGCCACTTCGGGGAACTCAACTCGCGGCGCAGTAATTGAGGGGCATCATCCTTGACCATGATGCGGCTCTCAAAGTCGAGCCCCGCCGAGAACCCCAGATATTCGTGCGTGGGCCGCGCATAACAATAGATGCAGCCATGTTCGCAACCGCGATAAGGATTGATGCTGGCCTTAAAGCCGAGATCAGGACTGTCGTTGTAGTTGATGACGCTGCGGGTGGCATCGCGGAAGAACTGAGTCGTCGGCGCCGGGTCTTCGGATGGATCCCAATCCGCGTCCCGTTCCACGTGCAGCGGTTCGAAACGGTTGGCGGGATTTTCTGCCGCGCCCCGTCCGCGTGGGCTCATCGATTCTTCAGCCATCGCCCAGCACATTAGTCGCCTACAGGCAGCGTGCAAGCACCGACCAACGGAGTCGGTTTTTAGCGCGGGCGGCTTTCGAAATTGGCGGCGTCGTCCGTGCGGCCAGTGCCTTTGTAGCGGGTGACGCGCGGATAAGCGAACACTGGCCGTGTGCCTACGACTTTGCCTTCCTTGTTGTGTAATTCGGCGATGAATTTGTCAGGAGGCCGGTTCTCTTCCACCCATTGAGTGATGGCGGCCGTCAACCCGATCGGCGAGGGTCCCGAGCCGCGAAAGCCGTGGTCGACGCCCGGGACGAGGAACAACCGGGCGAATTGAGCGGTCTTTTTGCCCATCTGTTGCTGAACGCGTTGATAATACTCGATGCTGCCTTGTGCCGGGATCAGCTGATCGGCAAGCCCATGGTGAATGATCACTTTGCCGCCACGGTCGCGAAAGCGGGTCAGGTCTGGATTATCGGTGCCGATGATGTCGCCATATTGTTCCACTGACTGTCGCCAGAGAGCTTCAAATCCCTGAACGCCCAGAGTGGTTCCGTCCCAATTGGGATCTTGGGTGAGAAAATAACGGAACCATTCGAGGGTGATGCTGAATGGCTTGCCCACCGGGGGATCACCGCCACTGCCGGCCAGGGCCACCAGATCAGTGCCGCGGGTTAATCCGTACCACAAGGACGTGCCGTCTGGCGCCCGCGGGCCATCCCAAATCTTGAGAATGACCTCGGCATCGGCGCTGGTGAAGGTGACCTGGCGATCGCCGTCGCGCATTTGGGTGCCGACCAGAGCTTTGGGATCGTAAAAGCAATGGTACGGATCGTTGATCACGCCATCCGTCACACCGTCGACCGCATCGCACGCGGCGATGGCCGCAGCCGTGGCGGCTTCCAGCTTCACTTTGGAGACCAGGTTACTGGCGGCATACATCACCACCTGCGGCCACAGATCCGCGGGCAGAAACTTATGCCAATTGATCGCCGGACACGCCGAGACGATCCCATCGTAATCTTCGGGATAACGCTGCGCTTCCATCAGGCCCTGCCGGCCACCAGTCGAGCCGCCTTCGAAGTAACAATAACCCGGGGCCTTGCCATAGAACGCTTTGGTAATCGCTTTGCCCACCACGGTCATCTCATGGATACCCAGATACGCGTTGTCCCGAATGCGCTGCCAATCGAGCCGGCCGTTCGCGTCCAAAGCAAACTTGCCGCTGCCACCGGCGTGTCCGGTATCCGTGGCGCCCGCGGCATAACCGGCCGCGGTCGGGCGTGCCAGACTGCGGGCGCTGCCACCCAAAAAACCGCCGCCGCCCGTTCCTCGGAATCGGCCGTTCCAATCTTTGACCGGCAGGCCGATCCAGATCGTGACGCGATCTCCGGCCGGAGGATGCGTTACGATCGCTGTCACACGACAGGAGCCATCGGCCGGATCAACCGTCGCCGATTCAATGGTGGTATTTGCCAAGACCAGATTCGTCAGGCTCTCGCAGGGGCAAACCGGTGTCACCTCGCCGTAGAGCGGCTTGGGGGTGAACTCTGGCTTGGGCGCGTTGGTGCCTTGGGCATTGGCCGATGGCATGGCAAAGCCCAGCAAAAAGGCGAGGACAGCGGGCGCGCAAGCAGACGGAGCAGTTTGCATTGAAGTCCGTTTCCTAATTCGAGGTGGTGGAGTTCTTAGTTTTCTTTGCAGGCTGCCATCTCCAACACGGTTGGTTTGGTCCGCCCCGGCGCAGCCCAGCAACCAGCAAACTTTCAAGCTTTCACCTTAGCTTCCGCCAGGACAGCTGACTGATCGCGCACCAGCGCATTCCACGCGATCAGCCCGGATCCAACGGCGATGACCGAGACCGCCAGATATGGCCAGGACGGATGCCGATCGAACATCCACCCGGCCAAGGGTGGACCAATCACGCGAGCCAGGCTGCCGGCACTTTGCGCCACACCCAACACCGCGCCCTGCTCAGACGGAGCAGTCAGCATCGAGAGCAATCCAAACAGGGGCGGACGCGTCAACCCAGAACCGATGGCCAGCCACGCCGCCACGAAAAGCAACGCTAACCATGGCAAACCTTCCGCGCGCACCAACGCGCTCCAACTCAGATGCGCCTCCCCCTTGATATACGGCAGGGGCGCCATGCTCAGCCCAAAGATAATCAGGCTGCCCGCAATCAGCTTGGGCTCCCGGAAACGCTTGACCATCCGGCCGATGGGCCCGGCCTGCACAAAGGCGCCAATGATGCCGCAGTAACAGAACAAGACCGCGTTGGCTTCCGCCGAAGCCTTGTGGTCGATCTGAAAGTTTTGCTGGATCAGCAGCCCCAACGTGCTCTCAAAACATGTGAACCCGAAGGTCGCCAGAAAAAAAAGCACGACCAAGAATCCCACCCTGGGCGTGGCCAAGGTTTCTTTTACTTGCGCCAGCCGGGCCCGCCGAGCCGCCATCGCGTGGCCCTGCGTCCAGCTCTCCGGCAAATTTACCAGAGCCACCAAAAAATTCAGACCGCAGATCGACGACGCCACCCATCCAGGCCCGGTTGGCCCGAATAACTTCGAAGCGGCGACGGCCAGGGCCGGCCCCACGATAAAACCAAGCCCAAAAGCCATCCCGATCAGACCCATCTTTTTCGAACGCTCCTCCGGCGTGGTGATGTCCGCGATGTATGCTTGTGCCACCGTGATGTTGGCCCCGCAGATTCCGGCGAACGCCCGCGAAAGCAGGATGACCAGGAGAGCCACGCGGCCAGTCATGGCCGATCCAATCGCGAAAATGCCGTAGGAAACCGCCGCTCCCGCCAGGCTAACCAGAATCACCGGCCGGCGCCCTATGCGATCCGACCACGCCCCCCACACTGGCGCGAAGAGAAACTGCATGAGCGAATAGGCCGCCATGATCCCGCCCACTTCGAAACCCGTTGCCCCAAACTCCTTGCTGTAGTTCGGCAACAACGGCAGCACCAGCCCGAAGCCGATCAGATCGACAAACACCGTCAGAAAAATAACCAGTAGAGTGGGGCGCTTCATTCCGGAGAACTATTGGCCAATTGAGAGGATGCGCTCCCTGACGGCTCAGGCGCGCGCGCGCGCGATGAGAAGAATCCCGCGAAACACGCGCGATAAGACAGCGGAGCCACAGATAGCATCCGCGCAGTCTAATGACGGTTCCCGGTGAGTCAAGAAACGCGCTGTGGAGCAGGGAGTGGTAGGGAATGTCTCTCTTTGACTTCGGGTTGGGCCAACCGCTAACGTCCTGGCTCGAGTCGGTCCGTTTCACTGGCCTGCACGCCGGATGCGCGGCGGGCTGGATGGCTCGGAGTTTCCACCATGGCCAATGAACGCATTCTGATCGTCGAAGATGACGATGGGGTGGCTTACCTGGTGCAGGTGCATCTGCAGCGTTGCGGCTATCAGATCGCCGGCCGGGTGGCGAGCGGGGAGGAAGCCCTGGCTCAAGCTGAGCAAAGCCAGGCGCGCCTGGCGTTGATGGACATCAATCTTGCCGGGCAACTCGATGGCGTCCAGACCGCCATTCGTCTCCGGCAACAGTTCGATTTGCCGGTCGTGTTCATCACCGGGTTATCCGACGATGAAACGCTGCAGCGTTCGCGGGAAGCCAAGGCGTTCGGTTATGTGGTCAAACCATTTCGCCAGGAGGATCTCAAGAGCAGCATCGACCTGGCCCTCAACAAACATCAGGTCGAAAGCCGCCTCCAGCGCATCGAACATTCATTCACCGCCGCCGTGCGGTCCATCGGCGAAGGTGTCATCATGACCGACGAGCAATCGCGCGTGATTTTCCTGAATCCGGTGGCGGAGACGCTGACGGGTTGGAGCCGGGAGTCGGCCCCGGGAGATCGTGCGTTGCACGACATTTTTCGTCTGAGTCCTCTGGAAGGCCGGGCCCCTGGTGAACTGACTCCTGCCTCGCCGCGCTCCGAGCAAGCCGAGTTGAAGGCCCGCGATGGCAGTACTCTCCCCATCGAATTCACGACCGCTCCGATCCGCAACGACGCCGGTACCATTACCGGACAAGTGCTGATCTTCCGCGATATTACCGACCGCCGGCGGGCCGAGGCGGAATTGACCCAGTCGCGGGAAAATCTTCGTTCTTTGGCCGCTCATATGGAAACGCTGCGCGAGAATGAACGAACACGGATCGCGCGCGAAGTTCATGATGAACTGGGCCAGATGATCACCGGCCTGCGCATGGACCTGGCCTGGATCCAAAAGCGTCTCGCCGCCATCCCGGACGAACCATTGCGCGAACCGTTATTGGGAAAGGCCCGTTCCATGTCCACGCTGCTCGAGCAGTTGGTCAAGGCCGTGCGCAAGATCGCTTCCGAATTGCGCCCGGCCGTGCTGGATCTTGGGCTGTGCGCAGCCATGGACTGGCAGGCCCGGGATTGGCAGCAACGCACCGGGATCATGTGCGAACTCGTGACGCCCTCTGCCGCCGTCCTTCTGCCCGAAGGGCTCGGCACCGCCCTGTTTCGCATCTTCCAAGAAACGCTCACCAACGCGGCCCGGCACGCCCAAGCGACGCGTGTGCAAGTCCGGCTCAGCCTGGCCGATGGCTGGGTGACGTTGGAAATCCGCGATAACGGGCTCGGCATCACGACCGAGCAACAACGGCAAACCAAATCGTTCGGCCTGCTCGGCATGAAAGAACGCGCCAACATCCTCGGGGGCTCCTGCACCGTTCGCGGCGTGCCTGGCCAAGGCACGACCGTGGAAGTGAAGCTCCCGCTGCCTGCGGCGTGAGCGGGTCCCAAGGCGCGTGCAGAAGCAAATTGAAGCTACCCATGAACCTCTCCTGTCTCGTAGCAGCCGACGTAAGGAGGCTCACTCTATCGTGGCGCGTTCGTCGGGAAAGAGATCAGAGCCTCGTTACCTCGGCTGCTACGTTAGATTTAAGTTCAAGGCCCCAATTCGCGTGCACAAGCAGATGCCAG
>DATLUX010000053.1:0-3542 GCA_035577805.1 Verrucomicrobiia bacterium | reverse complement strand
AATTGGCCAATCCGGAGAGTGGAGACCTCGGCGGTGATTGGCGTGGTTGGATATACGCCCACGCCTTGCAATCCGAGGCAAAACGGATGATTGACGGCGAGCCCTCTTCCGTCGCGCGTCCGGCAAATCTGCCGCCTTAGTCCGTCTTTAGACGGTTCCCTCCGTCGTTTCCCCAGCGCCGCGAAAGTTTTCGAGATTCTGTTGGCCAGTTGAGTCCTCGTGATTAAGGTTGCGCCCCCTCATGGCATCGCCATCCTCTAACTCGAACTGGACGCTGCTGATATATGAGCGAGGCCACCATTTTGCTTCCGTCTATGGATTTGTTGCAGAAAGCGTCACGGACTTATGGTTAAACTCGGCGACGACGTGGTGAAGCAAGCCCTGAGCAAGCCTGCGACAGCAGGCACGTCGAAGGGCGGGCATTCGGCTGCAACGTTTTCATGACGACACCAATTCAGGCTTGGATCGGCCGCCTCGGCAGTGGCCTGGCGGTCCTTGGGATCCTGCTTTGCAACGGTTGCCGGTCGACCAGCCGCGAGACCCAGGAGCGGGCCGACAAGCGCCTCGCCGCCGAGCGCGCCAAATCGGCCGAGGCCTTCAAGCAATCCATCGTCGGCAGACAACGTCAGATCTCCATCCAAGAGCTGGATCAACTCACCTATGGTTATGCCGACCGCTATTACATGGTCATCAGTTCCGCGGCGGACGCCATCAAGCGCGGCAACGCGGACCCCATCCAGCGACGCATGGCCCATCAGATCAAGTTGAATGGCGTCCTGGCCATGAACGATATCGTCTCCGGTAACGATCCCTATGCGCAGATCTTTGACCTGGTGGTCTCCGTCACTTTGCAGAGCATCGTCTGGATCGATGAAAACGGTGCTGAAACGATCTTCGGCGACCGGGCGCCGGGCTTGATCAAGGCCGTCCGCACCATGCGGGTGGAGGCATGGGAACTTGCGGCAAAAGTCCTCACCCAGGAACAGCTTGAACTCCTTGACTATATCATTCTTGAATGGCGACGCACCCACCCTGAAATCGAGCAGGTGGCGTTTGTCAAGTTCGACAACTTCGCTGGCACGCGCAGCGCCGGACTGCTGATGGAACTCAGGGCCGGCAGCGGATTCCTGGCGCCGTTGAGCGAGGCCAGCCAGGTCTTGAAGGATTGGGGCCGGTTGACCGAACGTGCCTTCTGGTATTCCAAACGCGCCCCCAACATCGCCGCCGTCCAGGCCGAGGGCGCGGTCAACGAAATTTTGTCCACCCCGGAGATTAACTCCATGCTCCAGACCGCCGAGCGTCTGGGCAAGACCGCGGAGGCAGCGCCGCTGACGATCGATGCCCAGCGTAAGGCGCTCTTCGCCGAAATCGACGCCCGCCAGTCCTTGCTGACCAACACACTTGGCGACCTGCGCCATATCATGGCCGACGCGGATTCATTGGGCCGGACCGTCTCGCTGCTCGCGACCAACGTTCAGCAGACCCTCCTGGTAATGGGCGACACGCTCAAAGTGGCTGACACCCTGGGGCAGCATTTGGGTCTCGACAAGCCTTCGGCCGATCCACCGGGACGGCCGTTTGACATCCAGGAGTATACCGCCGCTTTGATGCGCCTCAACGAAGTCGTCACGAACGTGCATCAGCTTTCCTTGAACGCCGATCAACTCACGCGTTCGGAAGGCTGGAGAAACGCATTGAAGGACATGACCGACGTAACGGACCGGCGAGTGGATCGGGTCTTCGCCCGGCTTTGCCTGGCACTTGGCCTCGCTTTCATTCTTGCCGTTGCCTATCGCGTCATCTCCCTCAAGCTCGCGCGCCCCGTGGCGCATCCCCCACCGGAGAAACCGTGAAACAGTTCGCTATTCATTGCCTTTTCTTTCTGGCCTGGTCGCTCCCAGCGCCAGCCGCCACGAATCTCGCATCCGCGACAAGCCTGCTGCTTGACGAAAAGACCATTTTCGAATTAACGGCCGGATTAAGTCAGTACGAGGAACTGCCCAAGCTCACAGGCAAGCTCACGAGCGGCGGCAGCGGCCTGGTCACCATCCTGATTAACCGCTGGGCATCCGAGTTTGCCACGCTTTATCCCGACGTGGTGCTGGATATCCAGGGTGGCGGCAGCGTGGCCAGCTTGCCAGCCTTTCTCCAAGGCGAGGTCGACCTGATGCCGATGGGCCGCCCGCTGTGGCCGAGCGAAATCAAGAGCTTCAGGGACAAATTCGGTTACGAACCCGCTCAAATCGTCGTAGCCCAGGACGCAGTTGGAATCTACGTAAATAAGAACAATCCTCTCACCGGGTTGACCCTGGTCCAACTCGACGGGATTTATTCTCGCGAGTCCAAGCGCGGTGGCAAACGAGCGGAGTTCTGGCGCGACTTGGGCGTGAGCGGGCCATTGGCGGAAGAACGGATCATCCGGATTGCGCTGAGCCGAGCCCATGGCACCCACGACTTCTTCCGGGACGAGGTCATGCTTGGCGAAGACTACCGTTTTGACGTCCGTTTTGAACCCTTGTCCAGTTCGCTGGTGCAGGCCGTGGGAGCGGAGGACGCAGCGGTGGGCTTTGGCAGCGTGATGTTCGCCACCGCGCGAACGCGCTTTGTGCCGCTGCCAGCTGCCAACGGCGATTATCTCTTGCCCAGTTACACAAACACCGTGAGCGGCAGGTATCCGCTGGTGCGCTTGATGCGCATTGTCTTTCATTGCAAACCAGACGGCAGCATGAACGCGGCGGCGCGCGAGTTTCTGCGCTTCGCGGTCAGCCGGCGGGGACAGCGAATCATCTCCCTGGCCCAGAGCTATCCGCTCACCCTCGAACAAGAACAGGAAGCGTTGCGAGTCATTGGAGAAACCCCGGGAGCAAAGACGGCGCAGCGGCGCCCGAACGCGCCAGGGAAACTGCCAGGAGAAATGAAGTAGCGGTGTCAGGCCGGATAGAGACGGGGCCACCACTGCCCGTACTTCGCTTCCTGCTCGGGAGTAAGGTGGGCGCGCTCTCACATTCTCTGGCCCCGATGCGACAACAGACGGTGCGAGATTTTTGTCCTCGCCCTGAGGCAGTTCCTCCATTCATGAGTTACACTTCGCTCGTAATGGACTACGAGCAAAACTTGCGAATCGTGGAAGTGCGGATCTCGCGACGATTCGCAGCAGGTTGTCTGCTGTGGCTTTTCCTCGTCACGACGACCCCATTGGCCCCGGTGCTGACAACCGGGGCGGGGTTGGCCGATCGTAGTCACCATGTCGCGCTCCAGCAAACGGCCCGCGGGATTCAGGTGGTGTTGCGCCACGAGTGTCCCAATTCCCCGACGCATCGGCACGGGATCGTGGCACGAGCCTTGACGTTAATGGCCGAGCGGCCGGTCGGGTCGCAGCCAGACCACATCATTCAATTCACCGCGAGCGCCACGTTGGAGCAGCCGCCTGCATTCATCCTGGCCCCCGCGCCCGATGAGATTGGGCCACATCTCCTCAGCCCGCGTAGTGCGTGGCGGAGTTTGACCTGGCTGCCGCTGCCACCCGCGGCTTATCCGCGACC
>DATLUX010000052.1:0-9012 GCA_035577805.1 Verrucomicrobiia bacterium | reverse complement strand
CAAAATCCCAACATTGTCACAAAGTCCTCGACAAAGTTTCCGACGAAGTTTCCGACAAAGGCCGAAATCGCCCTTTTCGGGACAAGCTCTAGAGTCTGTCCCAGGAACCTGCTGGGAAAACCTTTGTCGGCCACCTTTGTCGTAAACTTGTCGAAAGCCCAAGCTTTCGATCGGTCGGGGTCGACAAAGTTTGCGATCAGTTCCGACAAAGGCAAAATAGCCTTTTCTGGGACAAGCTCGCGCCCCTCCCCTCAACCCCTCAACGGGGAGAGACGGCCGCTAAACACGTATCCCCCCCGTTGAGGGGTGAGGGGATTCCCGGGGCGACGCGTGTTAGTCCGCCTGGGACTCCAGTTCGCTGCGAGCCAAATGATGCTTCTCTTTCAGGAGCAAATAAACCACGCCGCCGACCAGGCTCCAAAAGAGGCTGCCCCCATAGGCCAGCAGCGAGAGGGTAAGGGCCGAGGTCGCCAGCTTTGGGTCATTCAGCATGTTGACGAACAATGTCTCCCGCACGCCCAGACCGCTCGGAGTGATCGGCAGCGCGGCGATGCAGATCACCATCGGCACGATCGCCAGCATCGTCAGCGGTGGGATGCTCACCCCCAGCCCGAATCCGACCACTTGCCATTGCAGGACGCAGACCACATTCAGCGCCATTGAAATCAGGAGCGTTCGCGTGAGGAACAGTCGTTGTCGGCCGAAGAGGCGGCAGGAATCGAGGGACCGTTCCAAGGACGCTCCTTTCGGCAGACGCCGCAGCCAGGCCCGCGCCCCGCCCCAGCGCCGCGAGACGCCCCCGCGAAACGCCAGCACGCCCAGGAACGAACACACCGACAGCATTCCCAGGATCAGCAACGAAGCCAACGTTGCCACCCGGCTGGACGTGAGCGTGCGCAGATTCAGCAACATCATCATGCCGGCAAATAATAACATGGCCCACAGCCCCACCAGCCGGTCGACAAAAACGGTGACGACCGCTTCGGTCTTCTTGTGATGCGTTTCGCGGGCGGCGTAATAAGCCTTCATCAGATCACCGCCGGTGGACCCAAGCAGGAACGAATTAAAAAAGTGGGCGACCAGAGAGATCTCCGTGGCGCGTCGAAACGGGAGGTGCAATCCCTGAACTTCCAGGACCAGCCGCCAACGCACCACGCCGAGAAACAAGGTGCCCGCCATCAGCACCAAGGACACGATCAGCCAGCCAGGTTGAGCCAGCGTGATCGTCTGCCACAGCTGGGCCGGTCCTTCGTGCCAACCGCGTTTCCATTGCTCCAGCCGGCTGAGCTGGGTCCAATCGTGTTTGGAAGCCGCCAGGCGCGCTTCATTCACGAAGATGCTGTGAAAAATCCAAACCAACAGAATACTGCAGAGCCCGAGGCGCCAGCTGATTTGCCAGAGTCTGTTGGCCGGTTTCTGTTGGCTGGGTTCTGGCATCTGGTTGCTGGTTGCGGGTTCCTGGTTCCTGGTTCCTGGTTCCTGGTTCCTGGTTCCTGGTTGCTGGTTGCTGGTTGCTGGTTCTTCGTTCCTCGATCTTGGTTTCTGGGGTTGAGTTTAGTTGTGGCAGCGAACACCGCCGCCCGTCCGTTGCGAGAACGCTCTCCGCCGATATCAGATTCCAGCTACGACTATTCGCCGCCCGAAACTCGACCGCACACCAGGCATCAGCTGACTACAAAGTCACTGCCCCCAGACCGACTGGAGATATTCCACTCCGGCCTTGGCTTCCGCGGGCGAGAGTGAAGGGCTGAACTCAAATATCTTGAGGTGCTCCGGCTTGACCACTGGTTTGAGGGCGGCCCAATCGATACAGCCTTGTCCTGGCGGCCGATGATCCCGGCCGGGTGGTTCCACATCATGGAGATGAAACCCGTAGAGCCGCGGGCTCATGGCTTGGAGGTGAAGCCGGTGGCTGATAAACCCGAGGTTCTCTTTGATTTGGGCGTGGCCTGTGTCATGCCAGTAGACCACGGTCGGGTCCCGGAATTCCTTGAAGAAAGCGTCGAAATCCGATTCGAATGGGATTTCCTCGAGCGCTTCGCGGTTTTCAATCCCGAGTTTGAGCCCGCGCGGCTTGGCTTCATCGACAATGCGTTCGATCAGCTCGTAAGCATTCTGCAGGTAACGGGCCTTCTTCTTTTCGCGCAGTTCCAGGACCTCCTGGCAAAGCTTCTCATAACGGGGCGTCTCTTTCTTGCCCTCCCCGACCAGATCGATAAGCTTGTCCGTGTAATCCTTCATGTCGACGCTGCCCGTGTGCAGAACGACGAGTTTGGCCTGGACGCGCACGGCCGTTTCCAAAGTTTTCAGGGTATGTTTGAAGGCGCTGTCGCGTTCGCGCCGATCCTCGGAGGAAAACCGGTAAACATTCGGCGCGGCCCGATCGATCCCCATAGGCAGAGGACAAAAGTTGTGCAGGCTGGAGATTTTTATTTCTCCGGCATCCACGGCATCGAAAATGCCCGGAAGCAGGCTGATGCGGATGCCATGACTGAGCTCGGCATACTCGAATCCCAGGTCGCGGATCTCCCGCAGCATGGCGCGTCCGTCGGTGTGACGGTGCGAATTCCAACAAGTGGAGAGCGAATACATATCAGTCCAACAAAGCGGCCGGGTGCGGTAGTCTTAAAGACCGCAGCCGGCCGGTTGAGTTCAAAAATGGACGAGCGAAATGGGCTCCAGATCCAGATGAGGGATTCCAGGCGGGAGGCTCCAGATGGGGCTCGAGGTGAGTTTACAGGTCAGCGTAGCGCGCGCTGAGCATGGCGGAGAACCGCGCGGCCTTTTCCTTCCGGCGCCGGCGTTCGCTTGGTTTCTCAAAATGCCGATGGTTCCGCACCTCTTTCAAGGTGCCTTCGCGGTCGATTTTTTTCTTCAACCGCCGCAGCGCCCGATCCACGGATTCGCCTTTTTTTAGCCTAATCTCGGTCAACTCACTTCACTTCCTTCCGGGACTGAGAAGGTCCAAGCTGGCTACCATAGCCAGCCCAGCCTTGTCGTCAGGGGGCAGAAGATAGGAAAGGGCTCCGGCAGGTGTCAATCGGCAAAAGGCCCGACACAAGGTTCAGCTCCGCCGGACCGGGTTTCGGGGGCAGGCCCTTGCTTTTTGGTTCCGCCGGGCGCGCGGTTTCCGGTTTAAGTCCCTTTCGGACAGGGATCAACGTCTCCAGATATTTGGGGTATTGGGTTGGGTTGCCCGGTCGTGCTGGGGCTGGAACCCACGAACGGGCCGTTGGTAACCGAGGGGTTATCTCTTGCCATCTGGCACGGCATTCCACTTCGGGACC
This sequence comes from Verrucomicrobiia bacterium, assembly GCA_035577805.1. Classification (GTDB taxonomy): domain Bacteria; phylum Verrucomicrobiota; class Verrucomicrobiia; order Limisphaerales; family JADJPG01; genus DATLUX01. The sequence continues at coordinate 5,725 of DATLUX010000052.1, read as the reverse complement.
AGGAGGATGCCGGCCAGGAACACAGACCCAGCCAGCAAATCGAAAACGCCTTGCCAACCCCATTGCTTCCAGACGAAGCCCGGGAGCGTCCCGCCGACAATGGCTCCCAGCGACCCCGCTCCATTAATAAGACCCGATGCGGTCGAGGCCCCGCGCCGTTTGCCAAAATCGACGGCGGCCGTCCCGCTTATCAGCGAGTCCGGCGTGAAGGTCAGCATACCCATCAGGAACAGCCCGGCGCCCAGCATCGTGCCGGTATGCGGGAGTTGATCCAACCCGAGGAGCAAGACGCCAAGCAGGAACAGACAGATGACGGCGACGGGCATGCGCCGTGAACCGAAGAACTTATCCGAAACGAAGCCGCCCAGGATCACACTGACTGCTCCCGCTAATTCGAATAAGCCGCTGATTGAACTCGACCCGGCCATGTCGAAGCCCAGGCGTTGGTTGACGTAGAGCGGCCCCCAATTCAAGATCGCATAACGCGCCGGCTTCAAGCAGAAGTAGATCGCCGCCAGCAACAAAACCATCGGATTCGCAACGACGGCCAGCGCCGATTTCCATGAGCCCTGCGGGGGCGCCGGCCAGGCCGCTTCGGAGTCAGGGTCAGAGTCGGAGGCGGAGGCGGAGTGGGTCGCTTGTTCCTGGGGCTCCTTATGGTACGTCTCGATCGGAGGCAGCCCGACGTCCTCAGGGCGGTCGCGCTGCATCAACATGAAAAGCACCAGAATCCCGAGCAACGTGAGCGCAGGAAGAAAAAAACTCGCTCGCCACCCCCAAACGTTGCCGACCCATCCGGCGTAGCGCAGCGCTGCCCAGCCGCCCAGAGCATAATTTGTGCACCAGAAGCCCATCACCACACCCCGCTCATGGACGGAAAAGAAGTTCGTGACGTTCTTGGACAAGGGCGCCCAGCCGGTGGATTGGAAGAGGCCCTGGAGCGTGTAGCACAGGAACATGGTGCTGGCGCTGTGGGAGGCGCCCATGCCGAAGGCGGCCAGAATCGATCCGGTCATGCCGAACGCGATCACTTTCCGCGTGCCAAATCGATCGCCGCAAATGCCCCAGAGGACCATCCCAATCGCATAGGCAGTCAGGTTGCCCCCATCGATCCAGGCCAGCTGCGGATCGGTCAACCCGACCGCCGGCCCGCGCAGCGCAATTTTCGCCACCGAGAAGGATTTGCGCGTCAGATAAAACCCGAGGTACGCCAGCCAGGTGATGGCGAAGATCTGCCAGCGCCAGCGTTCGTAACGGCGGTCCGGCCCGAAAAGCTTGGGCATGTCGCTCATGCAAGGATCCGCTGGCGATCCGGATCGTAAGGCGGACGCAGATGAACCGAGGCGGGCTGCCGGACGCCGTTGACGTTGATCTCATAACGTCCGCCTTGCACGAAAGCCGCATCCACTCCCTCCGGATGGTTGATATATCCCATCCCGATGGCGGCACCCAGGCTGTGGCCATACGAGCCGGACGTCGTGTAGCCCACCGGCCGGCTATCCCGATAAATCAATTCACTGCCCCACAGCATCGGCTCCGGATCCTGTAAAACAAAAATCGCCAGCCGCCGTTTCACTCCGCGTTTTTTTTGTTCCAAGAGGGCGTCGCGCCCGAGGAACGGCTTGTTCCAGTCGAGGGCAAACGCCAACCCGGCTTCGAGCGGAGTATCGTCGGGGGACAATTCCGCGCCCCAGGCCCGGTATCCCTTCTCGAGGCGCAAGGAGTTGATGGCGTAATGGCCGGCGTTGGCGATTTCGAGATCCACTCCTGCAGTGAGCAGGCTTTCATAAGCCGAAAGCATTTGCTCGGTGGGCACGTGCAGTTCCCAGCCCAACTCACCCACATACGTCAAACGCACAGCCCGGGCGCTAGCCCTGCCGATATTGATCCACTGGGCAGTGCCGAAAGGGAAGGCCGCGTTCGAAAGGTCAGCGTCGGTCAGCCGGCTGAGCAGTTGCCGGGCGTGCGGGCCCATCACCCCCAGCACACCGAATTGAGTGGTGACATCGCTTAGGTCAGCCTTCTCTCCGGGCTGAACATGCGAGGAAATCCAATCTTGATCGCGAACCGTCTGGCTCGTCCCCGAGATGATGTAGAACTCGTCCTGGCTTAGGCGCACCACCGTGAGATCGCTTTCGAAGCCGCCGCGCGCATTGAAGAGGCCAGTGTAAACCGTTCGCCCTGCAGGCACGTCGACGTTGTTCCCGCAAATCCGTTGCAGCACTCGCACCGCGTCGCTGCCGCGCAAACTGAATTTGGAGAACGCACTTTGTTCGAACACCGCCACCCGTTCCCGGGCTGCGCGGTGTTCGACCGCGTGACAGGGAAACCAGTTCTGGCGACTGAAACTGTATTCGGCGACTGGCCGGACGCCGTCGCGGGCAAACCAATTGGGGCGTTCCCAGCCGTTTTTCACGCCAAAGACGGCGTCCTGGGCTGCCAACCGATCGTGAAGCGGACTGCGGCGCAGGTCCCGGCCGGTCTCCATCTCACGGTTGGGCCAGGCCATCTGGTAGTGCAGGCCCAGCACTTCCGTGACTCTCTCGCGCAGGAATGAGCGGTTGTTGGCCCATGGACCGAAACGTCGGATGTCCACTGACCACAAGTCCATGCTGGGCTGGCCGTCGATCATCCATTCGGCCAGATATTTTCCGGCTCCTCCGGCGCTGGCAATCCCCACGGAGTTGAAACCGGCCGCCACAAATAACCCGGGCAATTCCGGAGCTTCGCCCAGGATGAAATTGTTGTCAGGAGTGAAACTCTCCGGGCCATTGACGAATTTGGCGAACTTGGCGGTGGCCAAGGCGGGAATGCGATGTTTGCCGTTGGCCAAAGGCTCAGCGAACTTTGCCCAGTCCACCTCCAGCAATTGGAAGGAAAATTTCTCCGAGACTCGTTCCACCATCCAAGCCTTCGAGTGAGCTTGAAACGCTCCGAGCATCACCGCATCGCCCTCGCCCCGAAAGTAGATGCATAAATCCGGGTCGCGTCCCACCGGCAGTTCGTCGAAGGCGCCCAGCAACGGTTCGGTGACCACATAATGGTGTTCGACCGGATAGAGCGGGATGGTGACGCCGCAACGCAGCCCCAGTTCACGTGTCCACATCCCACCGGCCAGCACGACGTGTTCGGCGCGGATGTTCCCCCGATCGGTCTGCACGCCCGTGGCGCGTCCGCCGGCCCGAAGGAGGTCGAGGGTGCGCACCTGCTCGAAGACACGGGCTCCGTGTTGTTCCGCCCCGCGCGCCAGCGCGACCGTGATCTCTTTGGGAATCACCTTGCCGTCATGCGGCAGCCAGGCGGCTCCCAGCACATCGTCGATGCGGAGCAAGGGCCATTTCTCCAGAGCCTCTTTGGGACTGATGATCTGGACTTCGACGCCGAACCATTCCGCCATGGCCGCGGTGCGATGAAGTTGCAGCATGCGGTCCCGGGAACGGCCCACGATCAAGCTGCCCACCTGTTTCCAGCCCACCGGATGCCCGGTTTCCTTCTCGAGACCTGCATACAGCTCCGCGCTGTACTTGTTGATCTTGGTCATCGAATTGGTGGTGCGCAGCCGGCCCACCAGGCCCGCGGCGTGCCAGGTCGTCCCGCCGGCCAATTGATTCTGCTCAAGCAAGACCACGTCTTTCCAACCAAGCTTGGCCAGATGATAGGCGACGCTGCAGCCAATAATCCCGCCACCGACGACCACAACTTTGGCTTCGGCGGGTATCGAGTCAGGCATGCCGAGAGGTTACTGATCGAAGTGCGCGAGGGAAGGTATTTTTGGCGCAGAACGAGGGACTTGTGTCGCTGCTTGAGGCTCTGATCCTTGCGGCAGATTTCGACGCGCGAATGAATGGATGAATGAGTTGCCTCAGATACACGTGTGCATCTGGGACCGGGCACTTTCCTGACCACTGGCTACGCCTGCCTCTGGATGCTGCCGCTTTGCATTCAATTCTCCACGATCACAGGCGAATCGTAGAATTCGATGGTAGGATCGACATGAAACTTCTCGCGAATCATCGGTGCGACGCGCTCGTTCATGAACGCACGGGCAGCCCGTTCATCGTTCCACAAATAGACTCCGCCAGCGGTCCGACAGTCCTTCGAACGCAGGAAATGTTTCCGGACTAAACCAGGCACGTTGCGAAATCTTGGCGCGGCCTCGTCAAACGCAGCGCGAATCTCATCGGCGGTAACGCCAGCAGGCAGTTGGAAGCGGGTAACGACAGTAATCAAGTTGTCCATGTGAAAATTGATACGCTACGAATGGCTCTCTGTGAATGGGACTAAAGGTCTAGTGGTTTCTGCACGAATCAAGATCACCCGCGCGTGACACGTGGCACATGTTCCACCTGAAACTTGTTCCAGCTCCGGCCTTAGCCCGACTCTGAAACGCACGGTTGTGACTGCAATCGACCCCCGCGCACTGGCAAACGACCGAACAAAATCCAATCCGGGATATCCGGGATTTGAAAATAATTGAAAATGGGTTATCGCTAACCATTGGCTTCTCCTTGGCCAAGCAAGTGTCAGCGTTGTGGTGGAGGATGAAGCGCATTTTCCGAGCACCGGATGAAGTTCTCAGTGGTTTGACGCCACACCACTTCACTGTAAGCCTTGCGCGTGAAAAGAATAAAGGGACAAGTCCGCTATAGGAAAGCAAAGAAGACTTGTCTGGTGGCAGGGGTTGATGTTTGCTGTGGGCGTGCGCCAAGGACGCATGAAAGCACCCGGCAGTCCGGCTTATGCATTTTATCATTGCATGAGCCGAATCGTAGATCGTCGTTTCTTGCTGGAGGAGCCGGAGCGCGATCAGTTCGAGAAGTACATGGATGAATACGCCCAGTTCTGCGGGGTCACCGTCATCACCCACAGCGTGATGAGCAATCATTTCCATCTGCTGTTGTTGGTGCCCAAAGCCCCGGAAACCCCACTGACCGATGACGAACTGTTGAGCCGCATCGAAGCCCTGTCGGGTAGTCCTGGCAGCAAAACCACCCGCCAACAACTGGAGTGGTTCCGCCAACGGGAGCAGCACGAAGCCGCGGAAGCGTTACGCCAACGCTTTTTGGTGCGCATGTGGGATTTGAGCAGCTTCCTCAAGTCACTCAAGCAACGCTTCAGCCAGTGGTATAACAAGACCCACGGCCGGGTGGGCACGTTGTGGGAGGGACGTTTCAAAAGCGTGTTGGTTCAGAGCCAGGGGGAGGCTTTGGCGGCCATGGCCGCCTACATCGATCTCAACTCCTTGCGCGCTGGTTTGACCGATGATCCCGCACAATATCGCTGGTGCGGTTACGCCCGGGCCTGCCGGGGTGATACCGCCGCCCAGGAATGTTTGCGTCTGGTCATCGCTGGCGCGCAACGAGTCAGTCCGCACATATTGACGCTCGAGCAAGCCCTCGACCAGTACCGCACCTGGCTGATGGTCAAAGGACAACCGACCGAAGGCACCGACGCTCAAGGCCAGCCGGTGCGTCGAGGTTTTTCGCCCGAAGCCGTCCTGGAAGTGCTCCGACGCAAAGGCCGAGTGGCCCTGAACGATTACGTCCAACTGCGCGTGCGCTATTTTGTGGATGGACTGGTGATGGGCTCCCGCGGTTACGTCAACGAAGTGTTCGAGAAGGTGCGCCATCGCTTTGGGCCCAAACGCAAGGATGGAGCCCGTCGGATGCGGGGAGTGGAGTCCAATGACCTCTATGTGTTACGGGACTTGAAACGCGATCCCATC
>DATLUX010000051.1:0-9188 GCA_035577805.1 Verrucomicrobiia bacterium | reverse complement strand
CGTGGCGCCCGAGTCGGAGGAACCGCGTGAGCCTGGCTTGGCGCCGCTTCCCCCAAACGAACACCGGTTGGTGAACGATTGGTGGGAAGAGGTCGGGCCGGTATACACCGGCAAGGGCGGCAAGGACAAATGCGGCTGGTTGCTGGAACGGGGATGGAACGACGACGAGAAAAAGAAGCTGTCCGGCCCCTTCGGCCTCAACGAGAAGCGACTGGACCGTTACCTGGCTCAACGCTGCCGGATTTTCTTCTACTTGAAAGGCGTGCGGGCGGTCTCCACGGTGCAGGCTTTTCACTACTTCACGCAGTACCTCGTCGCCCACGATTACTTCAGCGCCGCAGAGGCAGGCCGATTACAGTCTGCGGCCAAGGGGCTTTTCGAAACCATCCGAGGCGCGGTGGACATCTGTGATCCCGCGTATCGTTTGTGCCCAACCTATGCAGCGCTCATTGCTGGGGCGGAGGCGGCTCCCACCCTTCCTCCCGTTGCGCTCGCGACCATGTCAAAGGCGGACTAGCGGGCCTCGCCTCATGGGACACACCTGTCGCATCTGCGGGCGTGTTTGATTCAAAGCCATGAAAACCTCAAATCGTGCCTTCCTGACGACCGCCGCCGGTGCGAGTGCCAATTTCGATGAACAACAAACTACTACTCACCCTAAGCCTGGCGACTTTGGTGTTCAACGGCCGGTTATTCGGCCAGAGCGCAGGTTCAACGACCGCGGAACACATCGATCTTAGAATCAAGCGAGTGCTCAATGGGCTACTTCCTGAGACCGGCTTCCTGGATCGTTACGGTCCCAACGCGGCGCTCGAGCAGCGGATGGCGTTCTATCATACGCCCGGCGTCAGCATCGCCGTTGTGAACAACAACAAGGTCGAATGGGCACGGGGATTCGGCGTGAAAGAGTGCGGGAAACGAGCGCCGGTTACCGAGACGACTTTGTTTCAGGCCGGGTCGATCAGCAAGCCCATCTTCGCGCTCGCCGTGATGCGACTGGTTCAAGAAGGGCGTTTGAGCCTCGACGAGGACGTGAACCGCTATCTAACTTCGTGGAAACTTCCGCCCAATGGAGCTTGGCAACCCAGGGTGACGCTCCGGCAGTTACTGAGTCATTCCGGAGGCTTAACCGTGCACGGCTTCCCCGGCTACCTCCGGAGCGAGAAGCGGCCAACCGTGGTTGAGATCCTGGAGGGACGGCCTCCTTCAAATACGCCGCGTATCGAAGTGAATATCTTGCCGGGCACCCAACTGCGCTATTCCGGAGGGGGCACCACCATCGCCCAACAACTAGTGGTTGATGTGCTCGGGCAACCCTTCCCGAAAACGATGCACGATCTGGTCCTGGATCCCTTGGGGCTGACGCACAGCACCTACGAACAGCCACTCCCCAAGCGCCGGGAGGGATTGGCTGCCACGGCCCACCCGTGGAAGAACCAGCCAGTGGCCGGCAAGTGGCATGTCTATCCGGAGATGGCCGCCGCCGGCCTTTGGACCACCCCTTCCGATCTGGCTAAGGCGGGCGTTGAACTCCAGTTGGCAGTGAAGGGCGAATCGGCGCGCCTTCTCTCCGCTGAGACGGTCGCTCAAATGTTTAAGCCCGGGATCGATGAGGCCATCGGCATCGGCTTTTTCTTGTCGGGGAAAGAGAGAAGCGTGCGCTTCTCACACGGCGGATGGGACGAAGGATTCGTGGCCCAGATGACCATGTATAAGCACCTAGGCCTAGGAGCGGTGATCATGCTCAACTCCAACGAAGGAGCACCCCTGCTCAATGAGATTGAGCGTGCCATCGCGCGGGAATACGAATGGCCCGACTACTTCCCGAAGGAGAGAACCACGGTCGACGTGCCGGCTGACCGGTTGCAGGCGTTCGTCGGAGAATACGCGGGCAAGTCCGGGTTCAAGTGTGCCGTTACATCAGCGAACGGGAAGCTCCTGTTGGCGGCCGCAGAGCAACCGCCCGTCGAGTTAAATGCCGCGTCCGAAACAAACTTCTTCATGACCATCCTGAACGGCGACATCACGTTCGACCGAACGGCGAAGGGTGAAGTCATCGGTTTGACCTTGCAGCAGGGAGGAAACCAGATCTCTGCCAAAAAGAATCCCTAACGCCAATACGAGTGGGCACGCTACATGCGCGGTGATCTGCCTTTGAAGGGATGACACAGCCATCACGGACGCCGACGTGCGCACCAAAAAACCTGATTCTCTTTGGGCTGTGATCAAGATCACGGGCGGCGCCGAGACGTGGCAAGCGCCCGGAGTCGCGTTTCCGGAAGAAGTCGTGCTGGACGGGTTCTTCGACGAAGCGTGGGAGCAGTAGGTCTTCGGGAGTGAGGACCGAGGCCCCCCCCGGCAACACCGTCCTCGTCCGGCCCACACCCTCAGCGCCGCCCGTCAGTTTCCGGCTGCATCCGCGGCCCGAATCTGTCAGTCTGGCCGGGTGGATTCGGAGCAAGACAACGCGTCGAAGCTTGCTGCGGCCGCGCAGCAATTCGCCACGACGCATTGGAGTGTGGTGCTGGCGGCGAGAGGGGACGATCCAGCCAAGGCCGACGATGCACTCGCTCAACTTTGTCGCACCTACTGGTATCCGCTCTATGCCCACGTCCGCCGCCGGGGTCACGACCATCACGCCGCGCAGGATCTCACTCAGGAATTCTTCACCCGTTTGCTGGAAAAGAAATGGATGAAGTCCGTCGCGCCGGAGAAGGGCCGCTTCCGCACCTTCTTGCTCGCGGCGATTGATCATTTCCTGGCCAACGACTGCCGTGATGCACGTGCGGCGAAGCGAGGTGGCGGACAAACAATCGTTCCGCTGGAAGAAACGAAGGCGGGCGAGGAGCGCTTTGCACGAGAACCAGCGTTTGACGGCGCACCCGAGCGGGCCTTCGACAAACGTTGGGCGACGGCTGTTCTGGACCAGGCGCTGTTGCGGTTGCAGCAGGAATTCTCCGCACGCGGTAAGGCTGTTCACTTCGAGGACTGGAAAATCTTCCTCACCCGGGAAGCGACGGCACAGGACTGCGAGTCCTCCGGTCAGCGGCTTGACATGAGCATCGGCGCCGTGACGGTGGCGGTGCATCGATTGCGCCAACACTTTGGCGACCTGCTGCGCGAGGCTGTGGCGCACACCGTTTCCGACGCGGGTGACGTGGACGAAGAACTGCGCTATCTGTTCGCGCTGCTGAACGAGTGAAAGAAATTGATTTTCAACCCGAACAGCCAACAGGATTGCGTCCTCCGTGTCCCGAGGATGCCACTCCCCCTTTGGGGTTGCACCCCTCGCGGGACGGTTTCCCAAGGTAGCTCGTTCCTCTCAACCCTGGCTGGAAAACTCGATGCCTTTGGGATTGTAATGTGCGCGGAGCTTGCTCCCGCATTCGGGCGATTCAACGAAACTTTGTAAGTGGCGGAAGGGAATCGTTCTGAATATCAGTGAGTGCGACTAAACAGACCACCGTGAGCACGACGAGCCAGTGTACGCAGTGTGGCGCGGCCCTGCCGGAGGGCATTCTCCAGGGACTGTGCCCACGGTGTCTGGCGCGTGGGGCGGAGTATATCCTCGCCACCCGGAGAAGCGGACGGCCTGCGTCATCCGATTCCCTCGCCGCTTGGAGGGGAGAGGGCCAGGGTGAGGGGAAATCCTCGTCCTCATCCCGCATCCGCTACTTCGGCGATTACGAACTGCTCGAAGAGATCGCCCGCGGCGGCATGGGCGTCGTGTGGAAGGCACGGCAAGTCTCGCTCAATCGCACCGTCGCCGTGAAGGTGCTACTGGCCGGCAAGTTCTCCAGCCCGGAGTTCGTCCAACGCTTCCGCACTGAAGCTGAGGCCGCAGCCAATCTTCAGCACCCGGGCATCGTGGCCATCCACGAAGTGGGCGAACACGAGGGGCAGCTGTATTTCTCGATGGATTACGTGGACGGGCCGAACTTGGCGCAACTGGCGCGCGACCAGCCTCTACCTGCTCGCCGGGCGGCGGCGCTCCTCAAGACCATCGCCGAAGCGGTTCATTACGCTCACCAGCGCAGCCTCATCCACCGCGACCTCAAACCTTCCAACGTGCTTCTCGACTCCAGCGGCCGGCCCCACGTGACCGACTTTGGACTTGCCAAGTTCGTAGCAGCCGACGCACGGAGCCTCACCTCTCAGGAAGAGAAAGTGGGAAAGCGCGAAAGCGGAAAAGCAAGCGCGACGTGCGATTCTCTCTGTCCTGGGGGAGAGGGGCGTGAGGGCGGTCGTTTCTCTGAGTTCCAATCCAAGACTAATCAGAGCCTCGTGACCTCCGCTGCTACGGATCTTACGATGACAGGCCAAGTCCTTGGCACGCCCTCTTTCATGCCTCCGGAACAGGCGGGCGGACGGCGTGGCGCGGTAACCGCAGTCAGTGATGTCTATTCTCTGGGCGCGTTGATTTACTTCCTCCTCACGGGGCGCGCCCCTTTCGTAGCCGATACGCTGGAGGAGACGCTTCGGCAGGTGCATGAAATCGAGCCGGTGTCCCCGCGCCTGCTCAATCCCGCCGTGCCGCGCGACCTGGAAACCATTTGCCTCAAGTGCCTGGAGAAGGAACCGCGCAAGCGATACGCCACTGCGCAGGCACTGGCCGAGGAATTGGGCCGCTACCTCGATGGCGAGCCAATTCACGCGCGTCCCGTGCCGCCAGCCGAGAAACTGTGGCGCTGGTGCCGTCGAAAGCCCGCCCTGGCCGCGTCGCTGGCAACGGTTTTCCTGCTCCTGCTCGCCATCGGTCTCGGCGCGTCGGCGATGGCATTGCGCATCAGCCGCGCCAAGGCCGATCTGGCCCGGGCGCAACGCGAGACGACCGCAAACCTCTGGCGCTCGTACCTCGACCAGGCTCGCGCAAATCGTCTCAGCGGCCGGCCCGGCCGCCGGTTCGACTCACTCGCCGCGCTGGCCAAGGCCGCCGCCATCCGCCCCGCGCCCGAGTTGCGTGACGAAGCCATCGCTGCGCTGGCGCTCATGGACGTGCGGTTGACCAACAATTGGACGTGGCGCCAGGACGTCAGGGACATTGGCCACATCTACAGCCCGAACCTCGACCTGTACGTCGTTAACGGCACGAGCGGCGAAGGGCGCATCCACCGCACCAGTGACAATGCCGAAATCGGGCGCCTGCCTTCGGTTGGACACTCGGTGTCAGGCGCTGGTGCGTTCAGCCCGGATGGCCGGTGGCTGGCGTCGGTGGGGAGTTGGGGAAAGTTGCATGTTTGGGATGTGCCGGCGCGAAGGCTGGCGATTACCAATTTGCCAGACGTGGCGTGGGCGTTCACGCCGGACAGCCGCCAGTTGCTGCTATCCGGGGAGGATCGTCGCGTCTCCCTTTACGATCTCGAATCGGGCGCGCTCGCGCGGCTCTACCCAACCCAAACCGTGGTGCGCACCTGTGCCGCCATGGATCCACTAGGCCGCTGGTTTGCCGGGCGCGCGGCACAGCGGCAGACCGTGACCTTGTTCGACTTCGCCACAGGTGAATCAATCCGGTCGTTCACCAACCGAGCGCCAGTGACCTGCCTGGCCTTAAGCCCCGACGGCCAGCTTCTCGCAGTCGGCGGCGTGGAAGGAATGGTAGAGGTGTGGAACACGCAGACCGGTGTGCAACAGGCGAAGCTGGAGGGACACGAGGGCGACTTGGTCGTGGTGGGGTTCAACCGCGCCGGCACCATACTGGTCACGGCCGGATGGGACAATACCTGGCGGATGTGGAACGCCCAAACCTGGGGGGTGTCGTTAGTGCTGCCGAGCACGAGCCAGCAAGTGCAGTTCAGCGCTGATGACCGTGCAGCCAGCTACATCTTCCATGGAGGACAAATAAGCCTGTTGGACGTTGCGAGCAGCGCGTGCTTTCGACAGATGCACCCCACACGCAAATTCATCCAGAGGGTTAACAGCCTCGACATTAGCAGGGATGGACGCCTGGCCGTGGCGGCGCACGATAACGGTTTCGATTTGTGGGACTTGGCGGCGGGAAGGAAACTGGCCGCCGTACCGGCAGGTAGCTGCGCCTCAGCCCTCTTCACGCCCGACGGAGCGAGCATTCTCACCTCCAGCCTTGATGGTGTGGGCCGGTGGCCTCTTCGCAGGGATTCCCGCGTGGGACATGAGGAGATCCACATTGGCGTCTGCCAGATCATCGCGGGGGGAATTCGCCGGTTCGCCGCCTTGAGTGCCGATGGACGCTGGGCCGCGGCCGCCTATGACGAATCCGATCAAGTCGTCGTGTTCGCCCCGGATGACCCGGCCCGTTCCGTGGTGCTGGGCCGGCATCCGGCCGCGTCGGGCGTAGCCATGAGTTCCGACGCGCGGTGGCTGGCCACCGGCACCTGGCAGGGACGCAGCGTGAAGGTGTGGAACATCCCGGAGCGCCTGCTGGAGCACGAGTTCCCCGAACTGGGGACGGCAACAGTGGAGTTCAGCCCGGATGGACGCTGGCTGGCGACCGGCAGCCGCCAGTTCCAAGTGTGGGACACCCGCTCCTGGAGCGAAGTCTATCACGTGGAACGACCGGACCCCGACACGGTGTGGAATTGGATGACGTTCAGCCCGGACAGCCGCCTGCTGGCCTTCGTCCTGGACAACCGCGACATCCGTCTGCTGGAAGCGGCGACCGGCCGGGTGCTGGCGAATCTGGAGGCGCCGGATCGCCCGCGATTGGCACGCCTGCGTTTCAGTCCTGACAACACAAAACTGGTAGCGCTCCAGAACAACCTTGGCCTCCAGGTTTGGGACCTGGGCCGCCTCCGCACCGAACTGTCAGCCATGAACCTGGACTGGGACATGCCGGCCTATCCTCCCGCGACCGCCAATGAGGCCGGACCGCCGGTACCGCTCGAAGCCGTGACCGACCCGGCTCAAGATCGCTCGCAAAAGCCCACACGCTGAGTGCTCACGGCAGAGACCGGCTTGCCCGCATCGTGGCGGGAATCTTTCACCAACGAGAAATCTTGGTTCCCGCTGTAAGTAGAGGCCGAAAACCGTTCTGAAAGGAGTGAAGGCGGAATTGGCCCTTGGGCTGCCGGATGACCCTTCATTTACCGACTCCCAAACTCAACCGCAAGCGAACCATGCAAAAACATGAACAAGAATCGAACCTCTCTTTCGACCAGACGCGCGCTCATTTCGGCGGTTGGTCTGTTTTCAGTTGTGTCCTTGCTCCCGCTTTGCAGCCTGGCCGCCACCCGCGTCGTGGTTTGGGGCTGCACTAATAATTGTACTGGCTTTACTGACATAACCCACGTGCCCGCGAGCGCGACGAACCTGGTCGCAGTCACCGTCGGCGTCGCTCACGCATTGGGGCTGAGATCCAACGGGACCGTCGTCGCCTGGGGGGATAATTCCAATGGTGCGACGACGGTGCCAAGCGGTGCCACCAATGTAGTGGGGATCGCCGCCGGTTCTGGTGTTAGCTTCGCGGTAAAACCCGATGGGCTGGTTGTCCCCTGGGGCGGCAACACCTCACTGACCAACGTGCCCGCCCGCGCAACCAATCTCGTCGCCATCGACGCCTTGTTCTACGGCCTAGGGCTGAGAGTGGATGGCACAGCAGTGAGTTGGGGAGATTTTTTCTATAGCGAACCGGTGCCATTCGTGGACGACATCGTGGCCGTTGCGCAAGGCGGTTCGCACTCGCTGGCCTTGAAGGGGGACGGAACCGTAATCGGCTGGGTCAATAACTTTAACTCTTCCGGCCCGGCAACGCCTCCACCCGGTCTGACCAACGTTGTTGCCATCGCGGCCAGTTATCACAGCTTGGCGTTGAAGGCGGACGGGCATGTGGTCGCTTGGGGTTCCAGCGGCTCGGCTGAGACTACGGTCCCGGCTGCTGCGACCAACATCGTGGCCATCGCGGCGAGCCAAGGTCTCAGCCTCGCGCTGAGAGCGGATGGGACAGTGATGGCCTGGGGGGACGGGATCGGAGGGAGTGCGACACTGCCGCCGAGTCTGACCAATGTCGTCGCGATTTCGTCGAAACTTGGTTACAGCGTCGCTTTGGTGGGCGATGGTTCTCTTCGGTTTTCCCACCTTCACGTACCGGACCGGATCGCGTTCGCCGGGCGCGACACCCGGTTCATCGTCACGGCCTTCGGTGCTGGGCCGCTTTCATATCAGTGGCGGCACAACGGCGTGGACATTACGGGAGCTACGAACGCACTCCTGTCGTTGAGCCAACTTCAGACAACGGACGCGGGGACTTACTCCGTGCTCGTGAGTGATGGCCTGGCGTCGGCTTCCACGAACGTGGCCAACCTGTTTGTGCGGACAGATGTGGTGGTAGTGACTCAGCCGGAGAGTTGGGCGTTGCCCGAAGGTTTTCCGGCCACCTTCCGCGTGACGACAGGCGGAGCCGGCCCGTTCCGCTATCAATGGCGCCACGGCGGTTCGGACATTGCCAACGCGACTAACGCCACATTGTTTCTCGCCCACATCGGCATCAGTGACGCGGGAAATTACGACGTCGTCGTGAGCAACCCCTACACGAACGCCACAAGCCAGCCCGCGACCTTGACGGTGCTGCCGGCTGGCCCCACCTCAGTCGGTCAGTTCAGTTCGGATTTTGAATCCGGCCTGCCGCTTGGAACCAGTCTGTTCGGGAGCGCTTCAGTTGCCGCCGGAAGCGGAGCGGATGGGAACCGAGTGCTGAAACTCATGGCGAGCGGTCAAGGGTCGTTTGGCGATCTTGTCATCGACGAGTTCAGTGGCGGCGCACCCGTGACGGCGTTCTTTGCCAGCTTCGATTTGTTACTGGGCGGCGGCGCCGATAGGCCGGCCGACGGCTTTAGCTTCAACTTCACGACCAACTTTCCTGCCCCGCCCGCGTATGGGAATCCAAGCGAAGAAGGACTGACCAACGGCCTAAGCCTCTGCTTCGACACCTTTGACAACTTTCTGGTGGACCATGGTCCGGTGACTGGCACCGACGACACAGCTCCGGCGATTGATGTCAAAGTCAATGGTCGTCCGCTCGCCTTTCAATCCATGGCGGGGTTGCGAGTGGAACGTACTCCGGGCGGTTCGGCTCCGGCGGGACCGCTGCTGATCGATCCACAGACTGGCCAGCCACTCGCTCTGGAAACCGAACCGCCCGCCGCGGACGGGCCGACGATGACACACTTCGCGCCCGTGACCATCGAACTCAAAGTGGATGGCACGCTCTGGGTCAC
>DATLUX010000050.1:0-7707 GCA_035577805.1 Verrucomicrobiia bacterium | reverse complement strand
CTGCGGCGGCTTGAGCGAGGGTTTTGTTCTGTTGCCGAAGTTGTGCCACATCACCACGCAATTTAAGCAACTCGGCCGTGGCGCGATTGAGTCGTTCGTTGTCTCTTTGGAGCGCGGCGATTTGGCGCGTCGCCTGATCATGCTCACGAGTCAATTGCTCGAGTTGTTCGTTGAGCGGAGAGTGTTGTTGTTGAAACGTCCGCAGTTCGGCGCGAGCGGTCGTGGCCTGTCGGAGTTCGTAGAATCCAGCGCCGATCGTGGCAACGAAAGCCGTCGTGACAATGGCTTTTTGCAGAGTGGTCATAGCGATGGTTTTAGCGGTCGTGACGGTGGCGATGGAGGCAGTGCCGACAGTGGCTCCGCCAAGCGCAGCGGCAGCGGTTGAGATGGTGAGGGTGAGTCCGGCGGGCGCGGCTTGAACCGCGTTGACGGAGATGGCGACGGTGAGGCCCAGTGGGCCGAGCGTGATGTCGCGTTGAGCAAAGATTTGTCTAAGCTGTTCGATGGCGCGGCTGACGCGCTTTTGCGCGGTGTCGTCGCTCAAGCCCAGGGCGCGGCCCACGGTGTGAAATAGCGCAGGAGAATCGCTTCACGATCGGCCTCGTTCAACTGTCCCAAAGCGTCATCCAAATGCGGCGAAGGCCGCCTCCGAGCGGCGTTCGGCGTAGGCGGACAGGAGTTGCGCGTCTGACGGATCGTTCACTATTCCATGTTAGCCGCCAGTGCGAAAATCCGACAGAAAAGTTCAGGGGCACCTTATGTTTGCCATTTTTGCTTGATGATGAGCGCGTGGAGGTTGACGCCGCCGGACAGTATGTATTGAGACAATACCGGCTTTGGCCTAGCACGACTTTGGCATTTTGTCCTCATTTTCAATCTGAGCCTGCCAGTGGCAAGGGCTGAGCGACATCTGCCCGATGCGGTTTGGCCTAGCACGACTTTGGCTTTTTGCGTCAGGTAAAAAAGCTTATGAGAATTAGCTATTTACAAGGCAACGGGCGGTTTCTAATTCGGCCTAGCAATGCCAAGGAGGAGGCAGCAAGTGACTCGAAGAGATCGTCCATCTGGGCCGGTCTTTATCCCCAATCCCAAGCATCGATCCTGGCGGTTCTGCGGCTTGAGTTCCGCACGGAAAGGGGGTATTGCTGTCGGCGCAATCCCGTTAAGCCCGATGTATCCTTTGTCCTCCCTAACGAACTGCCGGCTTGCTCGCCTCGCACTGTGCGGGGCGAGTTTGGTGCTCGGGATGTGCTCGGCCGCCGGTTCGTTGAGCAACTACGACGCGGCGATTAACTCCGACGCAGGCGCCGGAACCATTCCCGTCGCCCGGCTGAACACGGCGGTGACGTTGACCGGCGCGAACGGTGTGCCCTTCAACTTCGGGACCAATTCCGGGGACGTCACGATCGAGTTTATCCTCCAAGGCAACCCGAATACCGGGATCGGCTCGGCTTACCTGGCCGTCGGGACGAATACCGTGAGCAACCTGCGTTACGAGCAGTACAATAACACGGGCCAACTCGGCTTCACTCAACTGGGGGTGTTGGATTACCTGTTCTCCCCGGCAGTTCCTTCACCCATCGCGGCCACGCACATCGCTTACGTCTGGAATGACACTACTCGCGCCATGAAGCTGTATCTCAACGGCTCCCTGGCTGGCAACAGCAGCGGGGTCACCGCCCGCTTCGCTATGCCGTATGGCCAGGGCTGGCTTGGGGCCAATCCCGGCGCAGGCGAAACTATGGTCGGCACCATCCATCGCATCACCGTCTACGACAACTCGCTTGCCGACGAAACCATCCAACGCCACGCGGATGCGTTTAACGACATCGTCCGGCCGCCCATCCTGGTTTCGTTCACGGCCACGCCGGACACGCTATTCACGCCCGCTTCCGCCACGCTGAGCTGGACGGTGCTCCAGGCTGACCGGATCTTCATCGATGGCACGGACCTCTCCGGCGCGGCCAATATGTCGGTGAGTCCCATCGCCACCACTACCTACACGCTCCTGGCCACCAATGGCGGGGGCAGCGTTACCGGCCGCGTCACTATCGTGGTCAACCCGGCGCCCGCGATCCTAACCTTCAAGGCCACGCCGAACTACGTGGGCGCGGGCCAGACCGTCGCGTTGCAGTGGACCGTGCGTTATGGAGAAACGTTTTCCATCGCGCCGGGGCTGGGCGACGTCACCGCGCTGACCCTCAACGGGACGGGCAGCGTCGAGGTGCATCCCGTGAGCGGCACCACCTACAGCCTCACGGCGGTCAATGCCTTCGGCGCCCAGAGCGCCACCACCGAAGCGGTCGTGGTCCAACCGGCGGCGCACCCGGTCATCTCGGAATTCATGGCCGAGAACGACTCGACCTTGGCGGATGAAGACGGGGATTACTCCGATTGGATCGAGGTTCTCAATCCCACGGCGACGTCGATCGACCTGGCGGGATATTATCTGACGGATGATCAATCCGATCCCACGCGATGGCCCTTTCCCAGCGTGATCTTGGCCCCAGGGGCCCAACGATTGATCTTCGCCTCCGGCAAGAATCGGGTGAACCCTGCGGCTCCGCTCCACGCGAACTTCCAACTGGATAAAGCCGGCGAGTACTTGGCGCTGGTGGGTCCGGGGCCGACGGTGCTGCAGGCGTTTGCTCCATTCCCGCGGCAAAGTGCGGGCGTCTCCTATGGCGTGCTGGGGGGCGATCCCACCATCCAACGCTACCTGGGCTCCCCCACGCCCGGGGCGCCGAACGACGACGCCCCGCCTCCGCCCGGAGCGGTTCGGTTTTCGCAAGCCAGCGGCGCGTTTGTGACGCCGTTCCAAGTGACACTCAGCAACGACCCACCCGAGGGGGAGATCCGGTTCACCCTCGACGGATCGGTTCCCGGCCGCACCAATGGCCTGTATTATACGGGCCCCATCGCGGTGAACAGCACCACGCGCATTCGGGCGGCGGCGGTGGGCTCAGGCCGGACCGGGGTGGTGACTTCGGAGACTTACCTCAAACTCGCCAATGACCTGGCCAATTACACTTCAACTTTGCCCATCCTGGTCATCGACAACTTCGGGGCGGGGATAATTCCGAACAAAGGTTGGAGTGGCGACGGTTCGGGCGTGAAGCAGCTTCCGCGGCAGTCGGCCGTGTGGGCCACCTTCGAACGCCAGGGGGGTTCCAGCGCCTTGACCAATCAACCTCAAATGTTCAGCAACATCAGCATCCGCTCCCGCGGCGCCTTCTCCTCGACCTGGCGACAGAAGCCTTACAGCGTGGAAGCGGCGGGCGGAGATGAGTCGGAACTGGACGTCTCCCCCTTGGGTCTGCCCGCGCACTCCGAATGGGTGCTCTATTTCCCGGACCCAGACGACAACAAAGACCCGACGTTATTCTTCAACACTTTCGCCTATGCGCTGAGCGCACAGACCGGCCACTACGCTGTCCGATTTCGATGGGTGGAAGCCTTCGTGAACGAGGACGGCGGCGAGCTGCGTCTGGCGGATCGACGCGGCGTCTACGCGCTGATGGAAAAAGTTTCCCGGGGGCGCAACCGTTTGGATTTCCAACGACTCTCGGCCGACTGCACGAATGGCAGCTGGCTGCTTAACTTGAACCGTATGGACCCCGAGCCGGAGACGGGCTGGCCGGCCCCCAACGGCGCGACGCAGCCATGGTTCTTTCATACTGCCGGCCCCAATCGCATCGCCGAGTCGCCTCCCAACGGCCAGGTGCGCGGCGATGACGAACCACAACAGGCCAATGGTTACCTGAACTTCGAGAACCCCAACGGTTACACCATCAGCACCAACCAGCGCGTGGCCATCGAAGCCTGGTTTAAACAATTCGAAGATGTCCTGTGGAACAACGCCCTCTGGCGCGACCCCCTCAATGGGTACCGCAAGTATCTCGACCCGGTCGATTTCGCCGATTACTTCGTGCTCCACAATCTCACTCGCAACGGGGACGGCTTGCTCATTTCCATGTTCCCGTGGAAAGGCGATGACGGCAAGCTGCGCATGGGGCCGGCCTGGGATTTCAACTGGAGCGCCTACTACATCTCGGGCGGCCCGACCGGCACGCTGCTGCATCGTCCCGATCGGCTCTGGTACCGACGTCTGTTCGCGGACCCGGATTTCGCCCAGTTGTATATCGATCGCTGGTGGGACCACCGCCGCGGGGCCATGAGCAACGCCGGCATGGACGCGATCATCGACGCGCAAGTCTCCGACATCGGCACCAACAAAGCCGTCCTCAACGGTCTGCCCAACTCCAGCAGCTGGCTGGCCCGCGTTACCCAGATGAAGACCTGGCTGAAAGACCGGGCCAACTGGATCGATGGCAACTACGTGCGTCCCCCTATCTTCAATCAGGACGGCGGCGACGTGCCGGACGGGTTCCAGGTCAGCATCTATGGCACGAACGGGGTGATCTATTACACCACCGATGGCCTCGACCCACGCGCCCCCGGAGGCGCCCTGGCCCCCAGCGCGCAAACCTTTCAACTCCCCTTCGTGCTCGCCGCCCAGACGCTCGTCCAGTCCCGGATTCGCGTGGGCACCAACTGGAGCGCGATCACCCGCGCGCTCTTTCATCCGCCCCAGGATCTTTCCGGTCTGGCCCTTACAGAGATCATGTACAACCCGCCGGCCGCCGGCGCCCTCAGCGGCGACGAATTCGAATTCATCGAGCTGAAGAACACCGCCCCCACGCCCGTGCATTTGGGCAGTTTTGCGTTCACCGCCGGCATCAGCTTCACCTTCACCAACGGAACCCAGCTGGGGCCGGGCCAGTTTTTCGTTCTCGCGCGCAACCCCGGCGCGCTCCAGACCCGCTATCCGGGTCTGGTCGTCAACGGCACCTACTCCGGCCGTTTGGACAATGCTGGCGAAACTGTGCAGCTCTCCTCCCCCAACGGGGGCGTGGTGTGGTCTGTCACCTACAACGATCGTGCCCCCTGGCCGCTGGCGGCGGATGGTCACGGCTTCTCTCTTATTCCGCGCCAACCGCTGGCTCATCCCAACTCCGATAACGGCGCGCACTGGCGAGCTTCCAGCCTCGCCGGGGGTTCTCCTGGCACGGATGATCCGGAACCAACGCTCCCGCCCGTGGTCGTCAATGAGGTCCTGACTCGCACCACGCCGCCGCAAGTCGATTGGATTGAATTGTTCAACCCCACCGACGCTGAAGCCGACCTCTCCGGCTGGTTCCTCAGCGACGACGGAGGAGCGCCCATCAAATACCGATTGCCGCAAGGCACGACTCTCCCTCCGCGAAGCTACCGCGTGTTCACTGAGGAACAGTTCAATGCCCAACCGCTCCTGGTCACCAGTTTCTCCCTGGATTCCATGGGCGACGCCGTTTACCTCAGCTCCGGTGATGCCGCCACCAACCTCACCGGCTACAGCCATGGCTTCTCGTTCGGGGCGGCCGCCAACGGCGTCAGCTTCGGCCGCTACGTCAACAGCGTCGGGGAAGAGCAGTTCCCGGCTCAACTGTCGGTCACTCCAGGCGCGGCCAACAGCGTGCCCCGCGTCGGGCCGGTCGTGATCCAGGAGATCCACTATCATCCCGGGTTGGGCGGTGATGAGTTCATCGAACTAGGCAATGTCACAGAGAACGAGGTGCCCTTGTTTGATCCGGCGTTTCCCACCAACACCTGGCGAGTCAACGGCCTGAGCTTCCATTTCCCGCCCGGCTTGGTGTTGCCCGCCGGCGGACGCCTGCTCATCGTGGGCATCGACCCGGCCGCATTCCGAGGCAAGTACAACGTCGCGCCCGCCGTCCAGGTCTTGGGCCCGTTCCCAGGGGGCCTGCAGGATAGTGGGGAACGCCTCGAACTGCAGCGGCCGGACACGCCCGAGGCCAATGGCGTGCCGTACGTGACCGTCGATGAAGTGCGGTATAACGACAAGGCGCCCTGGCCGGCTGGAGCCGATGGCAGTGGGCCCTCCCTGCAAAGGCTCTTGCCGGCAGCCTATGGTAACGATCCCGCCAACTGGCAAGCTGCCCTGCCCACACCCGGCGAGAACTTCACGCCCGCCGATCAACCCCCCGTCATCACGATGCATCCGCAGTCCCAGGCTGTGCTCGCCTCGGAAACTGCCACCTTCACGGTCCTCGCCAGCGGCACGCCTCCCCTGCAGTTCCAGTGGCTGTTCAACAACGATCCGATCCCCGGCGCCTCGAATGTCACCTTGATCCTCGCTCACATCCAACCTACCCAAGCCGGAGATTACAAAGCCGTCGTGTTCAACCAAGCGGGCTCGGCTGTCAGCGCTCCCGCCCGACTCACCGTGAACCGTCAGCCCACCATCCTCACCCAACCCACCAACTTCTTAGTGCGTCCCGGTGGCCTCGCGATTTTCACGGTGAGCGCCGTCGGTAACGGACTGCTTCGCTACCAATGGCGGCTCAACGGCACAAACCTCCTCGGCGCCACCAACGCCGTCCTGTCCATTCCTAACGTGCAACTCACCCAGGCCGGCAGCTACGCCGTCGTGGTCACGGACGCTATCGGGCCCATCACCAGCGCTCCGGCCGAGTTAATTGTGTTGATCACCCCTATGATTGTGCAGCCGCCGCTCAGTCAAACGGTGGCGGCCGGTGCTTCGCTCACGCTCAGCGTCGTCGTCACCAACACGGCCAATCTTCCCTTGGGCTACCTGTGGCGGACTAATGGACGCTTCTGGACCACCAACTTTCTCTATCATCACACCAACTTTCTTCACCTGACCAATGTGCAACGGCCGTTCACAAACTACGCCGTCGCCGTCGTCAACATCGCTGCTCCGGGTGGACTCCTCAGCGCGGCGGCCATCCTCAACATCATTGCCGATTCTGACGGCGACGGCCTGCCCGACGAATGGGAAGCCGCCCACGACCTCGGGATCAACGATCCCGCCGATGCCCTCTTGGATGCCGACGGCGACACCATGAGCAATCGGGCCGAATACATCGCCGGCACCGACCCCTTGGATCCGCTGAGCTACCTCCGCCTCGACAGTCGCGTTGACTCCGGGCAAGTCACGCTCTCGCTGGCTGCCCGGGCTTACAAGACTTACACCATCGAGTTCACGGACGCCTTGGACAGCGCGGCCTGGTCGAGGCTGGCCGACATCCCGGCTCGGGACGTGGACCACATCGAGAGCATCGTGGACAGCACCTACGTCACCAACCGCTTCTACCGCGTGACCACGCCGCGGCGCCCCTGACGGCGGAATGCGGAATGCGGAATGCGGAGTGCGGAATGCGGAATACGAACAGCTCCACGGCGGCCAAACACGCTGCGCGCATGCTAGGGAGAAGATACAAACGCTGTAGCGGCGGTCTATGACCGCCGACTGAAGATTGGACATTTTGAAGGCGCTGGCACTGGCAGCTTGCGCCCAAGAGCTTTCCGCTTCCTGGGGTAGACCCCACGCCATCGTTGAGCATTACTGTCGGGCCTCAGAGAGCATTGTGCTCAACATTGCCGAAGGGTCCAGACTCTGGTCGGGTCCGGATCAAGCCCGGTCGTTGGATTATGCGATCGGCTCCGCGTTGGAGTGTGCCGCCTGCTTGGACATAGCCACCATCAAGGGGCGACTTGGTCGGGACAGGTCCTTGACTGAGAAGATGCGTTTTCTGGAAATCACAAGAATGCTGATTGGGCTCAGGAAAGCTTGGGTTCAGAGCGTGATGAGCGAAGAACCAATTCCCTATCAAGCCGAGGCAT
>DATLUX010000049.1:0-23914 GCA_035577805.1 Verrucomicrobiia bacterium | reverse complement strand
CGCGTGCGTCTCGTTGGTGTCGCGCAAAATCTCCCGGGTGATCCGCCCGTGACGCACCTCCACCAAAGGCGTGGCTCCAACCCGGCGCGCCGCCCGCATCAGTTCCACGGTAAACTCGTCCGGGATATCGATCGCGTCGATCAATACCTTGTCTGCCTTGCGCAGGGCCGTCGAATACTCCACCAACAGCCGCGCCAGCTTCGTGTAGCGTGAGTCAATCATGTTCGTGTTCTTGGCCGCGCACGATAATGGGAATAATCGCAGGGGAAAAGCGGAAAGGGGGAAAAGCGGAAAGCGGAAAGCGGAAAGCGGAAACGGGAAGTGGCCTGCCTCGGGCGAAGGTGGGAACGGGGAAAGGGCGCCTTCGCCTTGCTGGCAGATCCGCCCGGCGCTGCGACGAAACCGTGATCTCAGCCGAGACGGACCCAGTCTTCTGTCTCGTCAATGCCCGCGTTCGCGTTTGCGTTTACTTCTTGGCCGCTTCGTAGAGCCGGGTCACTTCCGTCCAGTTGACCACATTCCAGATGGCCTTGAGGTAATCCGGGCGCTTGTTTTGGTACTTCAAATAATAAGCGTGTTCCCAGACGTCCACCCCCAGGATGGGGCGACCTTCGCAGCCCGCGATGGCTTTGCCCATGGTGGGATTGTCCTGATTGGCGGTCGAAACGATCTCGAGTTTGCCCTGGTTCACCACCAGCCAAGCCCAGCCGCTGCCGAAACGGCCGACGCCTGCCGCTTCCAACTTCTCCTTAAAGGCGTCAAAGCCGCCGAAGGTAGCCTTGATATCATCGGCCAGACGCCCGGCGGGCGCACCACCGGCTTTCGGGGCCAGTAACTTCCAAAACAAGGAATGATTGAGATGGCCCCCGCCATTGTTGCGGACCGGCCCGCGGATATTTTCAGGAACAGCCGCGAGATCGGCGACCAAAGCGTCGATCGATTTGGCTTCCAACGCCCCGTTGCCGGCGATGGCTTTATTCAGGTTGGTGACGTACGCGTTGTGATGGCGGTCATGGTGAATTTCCATGGTCGCTTTGTCGATGTGCGGTTCGAGCGCGTCAGGCGCGTAGGGGAGGGGAGGTAGTTCGTATGCCATAAAACAGGAGGATGAACAGGTTTAGGTCCGTAGCGTTGTTTCAGCTCAGCTCGTTTAGTGCAGTTCAGTTCAGGTCATTCCAGCGCCCGATCACGAGATCGAGGCACCATGAAAGCGGCCTTGGGCTTGTTCGCAGGCGCAGTGTTAACCAATTGAGCGGGATGTGGCAAGACTTCCTAACGAGACCAAAACTTGGAGAAACCATGCTGATGCGCGGGCTGATTGAGGGCGCGTTGCCGTGAGCGTGGTGTTTGGCTCGGATGCGCTGGCCAATGGAACCGGGGCTGCAGACGCGATGCACACCCCGGTCGCTGGGTAAGAATAGCTGCTGATCCACAAACGCATCGGACCAACAGCATGGTTGCTTTTGTAGCGGAGCCGCTATGAAAGAAAAAATCCCGCGCCCAGGTCAATCAGAATTCTCGTAGCACGGACGGCACGGGCGCATTCATGCACTGCCCCTGGAGCCAACGAGACCTCGTGAGTATTTAACATGCTGACCGCGAGAATCCTCTCCCCTCAACGGGGAGAGGGCCAGGGTGGGCAGAAAAATGTTCGCTTCGGGGGGCAGCGTCTAAACGCACCCCGACGGAACGGGCGCATTCACGAAATGCCCGGACCGCGGACGGTTGCTCTTCGTACTCGGCACTTGACGCCTGCGACACGTTTTCATTGAGTTGCGGCGCTCGATGTATCCGCGTGCCGGGCGAACAGTCAGTTCTTGCTCAGAAACGCGCGCGGAACAAAACCCTAAACTGAAAGAAAGGACAACTCATGCAGACATTACATATTCGTCTTAGACTCGCATTGCTGGCGGCCGCGTTGG
Organism: Verrucomicrobiia bacterium; assembly: GCA_035577805.1. Classification (GTDB taxonomy): domain Bacteria; phylum Verrucomicrobiota; class Verrucomicrobiia; order Limisphaerales; family JADJPG01; genus DATLUX01. Next base: position 21,992 of record DATLUX010000049.1, on the reverse strand, counting down.
CCGCTGTGATCGCGCCAGCCTTGGCAGAGGATCGGGACGGAGGAAAAGACGAGGGCAGGTCGAGCGGCTTGCCGTCGCATGGGCGTCTCCAAGCAGCGCTTCGGAAGGTGGTGTCGGACGGTACGAATGGCGGATTTGCTTTGAACATGTGGGCCACCGTGGTCAACCGTGATGGGGTGGTCGGGGCCGTGGCGTTTTCCGGTCAAGAACGCGGCGATCAATGGCCCGGAAGCCGGGTCATCTCGGCGCAGAAGGCAAACACGGCCAACGCATTCAGTTTGAAAGGCCTGCCGCTGGCCACCGCGAACCTCTACTCGGCGGTCCAACCGGGAGGCTCCCTCTTCGGGCTGCAGGAGAGCAACCCGGTCGACACCTCGGTGGCTTATCGGGGTCCATCGCAAAACTACGGACAACCCAACGATCCCATGGTCGGTCGAAAAATCGGCGGCATTAACGTGTTTGGCGGCGGCTTGGCCCTTTATGACAAGGACGGCACTCTGGTCGGCGCGCTCGGCGTCTCCGGCGATACGTCGTGCGCCGATCACATCATCGCTTGGAAAGTGCGCCACGCTCTCAACCTGGACAACATCCCCGGGGGCGTCAGCCCGACCGGAGACGACAATATTGTCTTCGACATTGGAAGCGACGGGCTGAGCGCGAGCGGTTGGGGCCATCCCAAATGCAGCGATGCGGCCGCGACCATCGCCGCGCAATTGCCCACGGCCTACCCGGTCGGCCCCAACCCATAATGGGAACTGGAGCGCGCCTGTGTCCGCAGGACCAGGTGCGGCGTCGCTGCCTCCCTGATTGTGGCCGAGGTAGCTGCCGCGCCATGACAAGACGGAATAGGAAACAAGGCAAACGCCGATGCACGCCAACAACACAACGCCGCGCTTCTTGGAACGTGCAAGTGTCTCGTGCTGCACGCCGATGCCTGGAGGTAAATTCCCTGGTGATCGGCGCGTAATGTGCATGACGTGCGCAGTGGTCTAACGTCGCAGATCACCGACGCCGCGCCAGTGGTGCTCAGAATGAAATCGGGGCGGCATCGCGGCGTTCGGTGCATCTGCCTGGTTAGCTCCCCACTTCGCAGTACGCGGCCTGGCTGCGAGGCGTGGGGACCGGCAGCCCTTCCTCTCGGAGTCCATCCACATGAAACTGAATGGCCTCTTTCATTTTTTGTTCTACCTCCAGCCGACTTTCAGCGGTGGCGACGCATCCGGGTAAGTCAGGCGAATAAGCCGAGAAGCCGGTGCCTGTCGCCTCGATAATGATCAAATAGCGGCTCATTTCAAACCTGCTTGCTTGAGTATACTGTTCTGCGTCCCCGCTGCAAGATCGTCGCCCGGCTTGCCCGCGACAGTGACCAAGCCGGGTTTGGCGGGGTGCTTATATTGCCAGTGGCTTCCTCGAGTGCGAGCCAAATACCAACCGTCTCGTTCAATGAGTGTGAGAATCTCCCTGACTTTCACCCACCCACTCTGCCAGCCGCCCATGGAGGATACAAGGGTGTTCAGCAGTTTACGGAGCTAACGATCGTGGTGAGGCGCGGCGGGCCAGAAGCGCTCGAAATTCACCACAAGCGGAATCCCGCCGTCGCCTCCACAACCTGTGACAAAAAGAGCCGCCGAAATCAGGAGTGCCTGCAAAGGTGTCGACATATTCCAAGGGACAGGCAAGCAAACCGAATACGACATTTGCCCACTGCGCTTGGTCCGTTTGGGCAGAGCGTCATCCCCAAGCGGCCCGAATAGTCGCCGATCTTGCGAAGGCTTTCGACACTTTCGGCGCAAGGACGAGGCCTGCCCGCCGTAGCCCGCAGGCGAAGGCGGGCAAAACTCGAGGTTTGACGGGCGCTTAATTTTGTCCTCACCATGCGCGCCATTGTTGGATGAAGACTGATCGTTGGCGTTGTTTTACGAAGGCCAAGCATGGATAGCCTCGGGGTTCACCGGCCGAGGAACCTGGATTGGAAACGGGCGGCGGCGCTGCTCTACGGGGATTGGGGAACCAGCAAGGCCTATGTCATCGGCCTGGCGTTCGTCGCGGCGGGTTATTCTTCGTTGCCAATCATCCTGGCGGTCTGCGTGCTCACCGCAGTCGTTGGGTATAGTTATGTCATCATCTGCAGGCATTACCCGGACGGAGGCGGGGTCTATTCTGCGGCGCGCAACCAAAGCCGTTTGCTGGCGGTCGTAGGGGCACTGCTGCTGGTGGCCAACTTTACCGTGACCGCGGCCATGAGCGGTTGGGCGGCGATGAATTATTTCCGGGTGCCGGACGCGTATGTGCCGGTGGCCACGGCGCTGGTGGTGGTGGCCATCGGGGTGATGAATTTTTACGGACCCAAACACACCGGGAGCCTGGCCATCCTGTTGGCGGCGCCCATGGTGGGAGTGGTGGTGTTCGTGATCTTGATGGCTTTGCCGCATCTTTCGCTCGAGAGGCTGCAACCATCGCAACTGCCCTTTGGCCAGAAATGGGTGGCGTTTACGGGAGTGATCCTGGCTCTCAGCGGCGTGGAGGCGATCGCGAATCTCACCGGCGTGATGAAACCCGATGCGGGTTCGAGCCCGGACCACCCGCAAGTCGGGGGCACGGCCACGAGCGCCATCCTGATCGTCGCTGTCGAAGTGGTGCTCGGCACCGCGTTGTTGGGCTGGGCGATGTTATCGTTGCCCGATTCTCTTCAGCCGGTGCTGGAACGGCGCTGGGAGGATATGCTGCGATTCTTGGCGGAGGAATACGGAGCCATGACCTTTGGGGTGGGGTTCGGCAAACTGTTTGGATGGCTGGTGGGTGGGGTGGTGGGCTTGCTGTTGTTGAGCGCGGTCAACACGGCGGTGGCCGCGATGATCGGTCTCGTTTACATGATGGCGAGGGATGGCGAAATGCCTCGTTCATTTGCGAGACTCAATTCCCATGGCGTTCCGCGGTTGCCGTTGGCGATCGCGGTGGTGTTGCCTCTGCTGGTGGTTGGGTTGGCAGGCGATCTTCATGCCTTGGCCGGCTTGTATGCGATTGGCGTGGTGGGCGCGATCGCCGTCAACCTGGGTACCTGCACCGTGAACAAGCATTTGCCGTTGGCTTGGTTCGAACGCACGGTGATGGGCCTTACCTTTGCCACGCTGGTGGCCGTCGAGTTAACGGTGGCCTGGACCCGTCATAGCGCCTTGTTCTTCGCGGTCTGTGTGCTGGGAATTGGCTTGGGGCTCCGCGGTTATGCCCAGCGCCGGGCCGGATTACGCACCCTCACGGTCAGTGCACAAATTGCGGCTGCAGTCTCGCCCGAGTCGGTGCCTGGCTTCCGCCTGAATCTTCCACCTGGCCTCAGTATTCTCGTGGCAGCCCGCGGGTTGAACCCGGTGCTCGGCTTCGCCCTCGAAGAAGCCCGTCTTCGCCAAAGCACCCTTTACGTTCTGTTCGTCAAGGAGGTCGCCGTGAATTTGCTCGGACCGGTGGAAAGCGCCGAACGGCCGCGCTGGCAATCCGACCCGGTCGCCAGCGAGATCATGTATCGCATGCTCGCGCTCGGCAAAGAAAACGGGGTCACGGTCGTTCCTGTCTACCTGGTCAGCGACGATCCTGCCGCCAGTATCCTTGACCTGGCCGCCACGTTGGGCATCGACATCCTTGTGCTCGGCACGCCGCATCGGCATGCGCTGGTGCGTTTGCTCAAAGGCAACGTGGTGACTGAAGTGGCGAAGAATCTTCCGGAGAATATTCAGCTCATCATCTACGGCTAACGAGGCAGAGCCTCAGACCAGCAAGGCGAGGACGATTGTTTGCAAGATTGGGCGCCTTGGAGTGCCTTGCCGCTCTGAGGCCCCGCCTCGTTAGAGGGTTTGGCTGCTTGAAAACTTGGTCTGCTCACCCCTTCTTTTCAGAATCAAGGACGCCAAAAAAGCCTCGCCAGGCCTGACCGACAGGGCTATTTAGGGAACACAACACCAAAAGCACATGGCCAGGTCCCTGAGTTGCCAGCCCAAACAATGCGGCCCCGAGTGGCTTGCGTCGTTTGCGTGGCTTGCGTCATTAGCGGTTGCTCTGCGTGAACGGCGAGTTGTCGCGGGGAGCGTCCTCGTCCTGCTCCTGCAAGCCGGCGCCGTCGGGGTTGGCTTGGCTCAACCCACGTTCACCGACCAATTCGGCGCTGGCACTCCGCTCATCGGCGTTACCACCGGCTTTGGCTCAAACATCGGCGCGACCGCTCAGGTGGGTGAACCGGCGCATTCCGGCGAACCCGCGCGCGCCAGCGTGTGGGCGCGTTGGACGGCCGACGTCACGGCCACTTACACCATCACCACCAGTAACAGCACGTTCGATACGGTGTTGGCTGTGTATCTGGGCACGGCCTTGAATAACCTCAAAGTGATCGTCACCAACGATGATGTCGACTTCCGAACGTTCACCAGCGTGGTCCAATTCCGGGCCTACGCGGGCGAAACCTTCCATATCGCGGTGGACGGCGTGAATGGGGCCCAGGGCCAGGTGGAGTTGCACGTGGTCTCAGGCGGGCCCGCCATGTCGGCCTGGAACACCACCAGCGCGCGTGGAGTTCCCATTCAGTCCAGTGACTTTCCTTATCCGGTGATGCTCGTGGATTTTTGGGAGACCACTTGCGGGGCTTGTGTGGAGGAATTGCAGGATCTCGTGCTCCTGCAACGGACGCTGGCGCCCCGAGGTTTCAGCATCGTTGGACTGTCCATTGACCTGAATCCGGCCGATGTCGTGCGCTTCCTCGATATTCATGATGACATCACCTATCCCATGATGATGAGCAGCCCTTCTGCTTCCAATGCGTTGTTGGGGGGAGCGGCGGGTGTCCCGACCAAATATCTCGTGGACCAGGATCGCCGCATCATCGCGCGCTTTCTGGGAGGACACGTGCCGGTGAGCGAGACATTCAGCTTTTACATGAGCCAGATCGCGCCGATCCTGCGCTCGTCGTCGATCATGCAATTGCAGATCGAACGGCAAACCAACTCCGTGCGCGTGTCCTGGCCAGACAGCGATCTCACCTATCGTCTGGAAGCGTCTTCCACACCGTTGACAGGCTGGCTTCCAGCCAGCGGCCCGGCCCAGACCAACAGCGGCCGCAAGATCGTCACGCTGCCCGCCGATGGAACCGGCAATTTCTTTCGCCTGATCAAGCCCTAGTAAATGCAGATTGCCAAGGTCGACCGCGCCGCCTCCGTCACCGCCCATTGATTGAGCGGACACAACGAGCGTCCGAACCGGTCGTACCGCACACTGCCGTCGACGAGAGCGTGATTGGATCCTCCGCTTTTCGCGTCGGTGGCGGTGTGGTGATGGCGGCCCTGTTCCGTCACGTCCAACACGGTTGTCACCAACGATCCCAAATCGACGTAAAGATCCGCCGCGCCCGATTTCTTTTCCCCAAAGAGAATAGTTTCGGAAGGCAGGCGGATGGCCGATTCCGTTAGCGACGCGGGCCCGGTCCCTTTCACGTAATTCTTGAAGTCGCCCGGCGAGAGGTTGGCCGCAAAATAATCCAGGAAACTGTTCATGACATAACTGCGCGGCGCGCGGTCGGGATCGTTGGTCGTGCCCGACCCGGACGATGCTGGCGCGGATGGCCCTCGTTCCGTCGGACACAAAAGCACACCGGGATTGTCGTAGGAAGGGAGCAACTGCGTCGGCCAACCGCCGGCCAACCGCCGGGGCGGCAACCGATCTTCGTGATCGTTCGCATACAGCGCGCTGGCTAGCGACAGTTGGCGCAGATTGCTCGCACACGCCGCCCGGCGCCCGGATTCTTTCCCCCGCGCCAAGGCCGGCAGCAGAACCGCCGCGAGAATCCCGATGATGGCGATCACCACTAGCAGTTCGATCAGTGTGAAAGCCCGCCGCTGCGTCATAACAGCGTCAACCCAATCAGAAAAACGGTTCTCGGTCGACAACCTTCGTCGGCCCACGTGGTACCAGAGGGAGAGGCAACCCGGAGGGTTGCCAGTACGTAACCGGGGGTTGAGGAGTCCCGCCCTAGGCGGGACGACGATACCCCCGGAGCACGAGAAAAATATTTGCACCCCGGAGGGGTGCCAGACCAAGCCCGCCACTTTCTTGCAAGAATTGGACTAAGGTTATTCGATCTTCTCGGTTGGGGTATTGGGTCTCGAGGATGTGAAACATTATATCGCTACGCGGAGAACTCATCACCGAAAGCTTTCCTTTAAGGACGAGCTCAAGAGCCTGTTGGAGCAACACGGGATTGAATATCACGAGGATTATCTTCACTGAACCGAACTGCTGCGACCCCTCCGGGGTCGTATCGTTTATCGTCTTTCCGGGGGTATCGTCGTCCCGCTTGCGCGGGACTCCTCACCCCCCGGCTATGTACTGGCAACCCTCCGGGTTGCCTCGGAACCGCGGTTCGATAACTCAGGGCCTACCAAGCCGTAGCCCGCAGGGCGAAGGAGGAAAAAAAACCGCTTGACTCCCAGGCCTCATCCGCCGTAAATACAACGTAAATACAATGAATTGTCCCTGGATATACTTTGCAGGTCAGAAAGCGTGCCTGAATGGACTTTGATTGGAATAATCCGCCGTTTAACCTGAACCGCTCCCTCTCTATTAAAGACATTGAGGAGTCGTTCGAGGATCCTTTTGCAGTTCGGTTGCTTCCTGACTCCCCCCGGTTCTCAGCTCAAACCCGGTTCTTCAACCTGGGCTTGGCGGCGGGAGGAAACGGCGTTTTTACGGTCTATCGTACTAACGGCAAATCGGTGCGAGTCATGCATGCCCGGCCGTTCGAGCCGGAAGAAAAATTCTTCTATGACCGGAAGATGAACCAGACTTTGAACAATGGAAATAATGGATAAACCCCAGCCGTGAACACCATCGCCACATGGGATGAAGTCCCGCTCTTTGATAGCGAAGAGGCCGAAGCCGCCTTCTGGGCCGATAACCGGCCGGACCTGCGCCTGATGGAAAGCGCCGTCGCCGCCAGTTCGGAGTTGTCCGAGTCCGTCAGCATCACCCTCCGGATGGACCCACGCATGCTCGCCCGGATCAAACGTCTGGCTCGCTCACGGTATCTCAATTATCAAAGCATGATGAAACAATGGCTCAGCGAACGCATGGAAAGCGAATTGCGCGAACGCGAGGGCAATAATCTCCGCCAACGACTATGAGTATGAGTATTCTCAGGTGTTCGTTACCCATGAACCGACCCTCAGGTAGCAGCCGACGTCCGGAAGCCTGCCCTGAGCTTGTCGAAGGGGCTCACTCTACCCCAACGCGTTCTCCGGGAAAAAGATCAGAGCCTCGTTACCCGCCTGCGCCCTGCGGGCTTCGGCGGGCAAGCCTCGGCTGCTACGTGAGATTGCGTTGGGTTCATGGGTCCAATGCGCGCATCGACATCCCTGCGGTCAGCCAGCGCAAGGTTGGTCAACGTCGAAACGCGGTGGGTGCTCGGGCGCAGTGGGCGTTCACCCTGGTCGAACTGCTGGTGGTGATCGCGATCATCGCTCTGTTGGCCGGGTTGATCGTGGGGCTCACGGGCATCGCTGGCGTGGGCAAGGTCCGCAGCCGCTTAAGCGTGGAACGGGACCAAATCGTTGGCGCGATCGAGAGTTACCACAAACATTACGGCTTTTATCCGCAGGATAATCCGGACCCGAAAAAGTCCGCGTTGTCGCCTCTCTACTACGAATTGACCGGCACGACCAACGTGGCGGCGCCGCAATTGACCGTGCTCGGCGTGGCTGGCATCGCCAATGTGGATGGCAAAAACTTTTTCCCGAACCTGAAACCGTCCGGGTTCGGGCCGGACCGGCTCAACCAGAATGTGCTCATGCTGCTGGTTCCGTACGGAGCGCCCGCCGGGGGAGTCAACACCTGGCGGTACCGTTCCTCCAAACCGGAGCACAACACCGAATCATACGATCTGTGGGCCGAAGCGATGGTCTCAGGCAAAATGCAGATTATCGGCAACTGGAGAGACTAGAGATTTAGATTTGGATTTAGATTTGATTCATCAACCGCTTTAACCCAGGTCGCACTCATGAAAATCCCAAAACTTCCGCGGCGCCATTCCCGGCGTGTTTTGCCGTTCACCTGGAGCGAAACCTCCTGGGACCTCCAGCCGGTGCGCCTCCGCACGCATCCGCGCGGCTCGGCTCGCCTGGCGATCGCGTCTGATGGCGGCATGCGTGGTTCCGCTCCGCTGCTTTCCACCTCACCCTCGTTGCTCCGTTCCACTCTACTTATGAACACGTCCTATCGCCTCCGTTCCCCCCGTCGCCGGGCCTTTACGCTCATCGAATTGCTGGTGGTGATCGCGATCATCGCGATCCTGGCCGGGCTGTTGTTACCCGCCATCGCCATCGCGAAGGGCAAAGCCAAAATCACCTTCGCCAAAAACGACATGAAACAAATCGAGGGCGCCATCAAACAATATGAATCCGTCTACGAACGGTTCCCCGCTTCGAAAGACACCGAACAAACGGCGGCCGGCGGAGATTTCACGTTTGGGATGCAGAACCCGGCCAGTAAACCCAATTCGGAAGTAATTCAGATCTTGCAGGACATTGCGGTCACGGGCGGCGTGAACGAATCGCACCGGAGAAATCCGCGCCAGATTCGGATGCTCGACGCGAAAGTCGCGCCGGATAAAAGAAGTTGGGGCATCGGGCCTGCACCTGATTATGAGTTCCGGGATCCGTGGGGCAACCCCTACAACATCACCCTGGACCTGAACGACGACGGCAAATGCCAGGACCTCATCTACGGGGATTCAGCCAACGACGGCATTTTCGGCTTGGTCAAAAACGCCAGCGGCAAGTGTGAACTGAACAACTCCGTCATGATTTGGTCCTGCGGACCGGACCGCGCAATTACTCCCGGTGCGCCCTGCAACACGGCCAAAAACAAAGATAACGTGTTGAGCTGGCAATAGGCCGTTGGGTCGCCGCGTTCCTTTGGTGGACGTTTATTTATTGTCTCATGTCTCGCCCCCATTCTCTCCCGCCGTTGCGCAACCGGCTCCGGATCGTTCGGCAACGGTCGGTCGCCTTTACGCTCATCGAACTGCTCGTGGTGCTCGCTGTCATGGGGATGCTGGCCGCCATCACGCTGCCGGCGCTCAAAAACATGCGCAAAACCAATGTCATGGTGTCCGCCGGCCGGCAGTTGGTGGATGACTTCGGGTTGGCCCGGGCCCGGGCCATTAGCGAACGCACGACGGTGCATGTGGTCTTTGTGCCGCCGGATATCATGGATGACAATAAGTGGCCGCTCGCCCCGGGAGCAGGCCCGGCGATAACGCGCGACCAGAATCTCCAGCAACGGCTCAAGTCCGCCCAATACACTACCTACGCATTATTCGCGGAACGAACCGTGGGCGATCAGCCGGGCCGGCCACAAGCTCGGTATCTCACCTCCTGGCGGAGTTTGCCCGATGGAATCTTCATCGCGACCAACAAATTCATCTACAATCAGGCGGCGTTGGGCAGCTCGGACGATTACACCCGGCCCTTCGAATATACGGACAAGGACGTGCCGGCTCCCACCATTTACGGCATGGGTCGCTCGTTGCCGCATGTGGCCTTCGATCCGCAGGGCCGCCTCGTTAATAAAGATAACCGGGTCCGTTTCCAAAATGAGGTCTTGTGGCTGGGCCGAGGCAGCTTCCTTTACTCGCGGAATGCGAATAACATTCTCACCGACTTCGATCTGCGCGAGTCGCCTCCCGGCAATTCAACGGACTCGACCAATTATCATCGCGTGGTCGTGGACGGTTTGACGGGGCGGGCCCGCGTGGAAACGCCGAGGATCCAATAAGACTGCCATCAGCTTATGACCACCTCGCATGCTCTCCGTTCGTCCCGTCGCCGGGCCTTTACCCTCATCGAACTGCTGGTCGTGATCGCGATCATCGCGATCCTGGCCGGGCTGCTCTTGCCGGCCATCGCGATCGCGAACGGCAAAGCCAAAATAACCTTTGCCAAAAACGACATGAAACAAATCGAGGGCGCCATCAAACAATATGAGTCCGTCTATGAACGGTTCCCCACGGGCTCGCAGACCGAAAAGGACGCCGCCGGAGCGGATCTCACCTTCGGGATGGAGGGGACCAAACCCAACGCGGAAGTGATCGTGATCTTGCAGGACATCGCGCGCACCGGTGACGTGAATGAATCGCACCGGAGGAATCCGCGCCAGATTCGGATGCTCGACGCGAAAGTCGCGCGGGACAATCGAAGCCAGGGCGTCGGGCCCGATTACGAGTATCGGGATCCGTGGGGCAATCCCTACATCATCACGCTGGATCTGAATGACGATGGCAAATGCCAGGACCCTATCTACAGCGACGACCACGTGTCCAATGGTCTCGCCGGCATGACCAAAGCCGCCAATGGCAAATGGGAACTAAACAACTCGGTCATGATTTGGTCCTACGGACCGGACCGGGATAAAGATCCGGTAGGACCCGCCAACGCGGGTAAAAACAAGGATAACGTGTTGAGCTGGCAATAAATCCCGATCCTATGAAACTACCCTTCGACCAAGTTGGGCCGGGCGTCAGGTGTCCGGACGGTTCGGGCAAAGGCTGGCGGACTGCAGTCGGCCGTCGCGCGATCCATTGCGCGGCCTTTACCATGGTTGAGATCGCCATCGCCCTGGGCGTGATCGGCTTCGCGTTGGTGGCCATCATCGGCATCCTGCCCGCCGGCCTGGAAGTGCAGCGGGACAATCGCACCGAGACGATCATCAACCAGGATGCCACTTTTTGGATCGAGGCCATCCGCAATGGAGCACGCGGTTTGGAAGGGTTGACCAACCAGGTCGATCGCATCGAGATCACCGGACCTGGTGGCCCACCAATGGTGATCAACAGCTTCGCGCCCGGTCCGGCGGGCAATGCGCAGATCATCGGCCTGCTCACCACGCAAGCCCTCCAGCCTGAAATGGATGTGCGCGCCTATGTGTGGTCGGTCAGCGGCGCCGTGGCGGAAAAGGAACCCAACCGGGCCGATCGCGTCATTGCCTTCAAATATCGGATGACGGTGCATATCGATCGGGCTACGAACTTCGCCGTCCCCTTTACCGCTTACTCCGGTAACGGCGTGCCTGGCCTGACCCCGGAACCACTCGACAGTTTATATCAGGTGGGCTTGACCTTCTCCTACCCGCTGTCGCCGGTGGATGACACCAAACCGACGTCACGCCGGCAGTCTTATCGCACGCTGGTCAGCCGGCACATCGCGACCAATAACATCGGGGGCAGCCCCTACTATTTCTTTGCCGAGTAACATGAAAGTCATGCGCGCAAAATCCGGCCGCGGAGCGAGGCATTTTTTGCCCTTCTCACCCCTCACCCGCCTTCGCCCTAACGGGCTACGGACGTGGCAAGCCCCCGCCCTCTCCCCGTTGAGGGGAGAGGGGGATTGTAGCGGTCAGGGTGTTAAGCACGTTGCGAAGGTCACTGGTTTCGGGGCAGTGCGTGAATGCCCACGTCCCTCTCCCTCTCCCTCTCCCCTCAACGGGGAGAGGGCGGGGGCTTGCCACGTCCGTAGCCCGTCAGGGCGAAGGCGGGTGAGGGGTGAGAACGTGCAAAGATCGCCGCTCTGGGAAGTGAAACCTTTCCGCGCCGCCGCCTTCTCGTTGATCGAGATCATGGTGGCGGTGTCGTTGTTGGCCCTGATCATCGTGGGATTGCTGGCGATGTTTTATCAAGTGCAGCGCGCCTTTCGCGCCGGCACGGCTCAGGTCGATATCCTCGAGGGCGGCCGCGCCACCATGAGCGTCCTTACCCGCGACCTGCAAGAGATGGCCTCCACGCGTTTCGACGGATCGATGAACTTTTTGGTGGTGCCCTCCGAATTCACCCGCCGTCCGCCCGACAGCGCCACCGTCCAACGGCTGCCCAGCAGCGCGTTGCGGGATAATTACCTGCGCGACTTCTGTTTTCTTTCCAGGGCGAACGATGAATGGATCGCCACCGCGTATCGAGTGGCAGGCTCCGCCACCGGCGTCGGCACGCTTTACCGGATGCAAGTGCGGCGTACGAATGACAGCAATCCGCTCATCAGCGAACAGGTGATTCGCGATCTGAGCTGGATGGTGGCCACCAGCCGGGTCGATCACACCAACTTCCATCAAGTGGTCGACGGAGTGGTGCACCTTTGGGCCGACGCTTACACTGGCGATGGCCTGCTCAGTTCCAATGCCTTCTTCCACGTCGCCGGCCAGGCTAGCACCCTCAGCTATGGGTTCACCAACCGTGCATTGCCGGCTTTTGTCGATCTCGAACTGGCCATCCTGGAACCAGGCGCCGTGGAGAAGTTTCGTGCGCGTCTGGACTCCGCCGCGCCTGACACCCCCACGCCGCAGGCCACGACATTCCTGGAAAAACAAATCGGGCGCACTCATTTCTTCCGCCAACGCGTGGCCATCAAAGCCGGCCGCAATGCAGCCAATCTCCAGCCTGTGCCTTGACATGATTCGCCCGTTCAATTGTTCGATTGTGGATTGTTCGATTGTGATTTGACTCTATGAAGCAACCGCCCCCGAACCCGAACGCTGCCCGGTTCCAGCCGGCGGGTGGCCGCCGACCGCGGCGGCCGCTGCGCCCAGGCCAGAACCGGCAGGGCGTGGCGCTGGTCGTCACGATGATCCTTTTGGCGCTCATCACCACGCTGGCCATCGCCTTCCTGGGCTTGACCCACCGCGAAACCCGCGCCGTTTCGTCCATGCAAATCACCACCGAAGCGGAATTGACCGCCGAAGCCGGCGCCGAGCGGGCCAAGGCGATGATTCTGGCGCAGTTGACCACTCGAAACCTGTTCACCAATCGCATGGATGTAATGGGGCCGGACCTGATGGTGTCGGTGGCGTGGGATACGAATTGGATCCCGCAAGCTCCCAACACCCAAAACCGAAGTGTCTTGGATGTGAGCCCGCCGGTCTTCGTGGATACGAATCGAGCCGGCACCGCTGGCCCCTACGAGAATCGTTTCTTCCTGGACCTAAACCGAAACGGCAAGTTCGAAGAAACCGGCAATGTCGAGATGACCGATGTCAACGGCAACCGCCTCGCGGGCCGGACCAACTGGGTGATAGGCGATCCGCAGTGGATCGGTGTCCCCCAAAATCCTTTGTTGCCGCATTCGTCCAGCAACCGGTTTCTTGGCCGTTATGCCTTCTTAATTCAGCCGATCGGCCGCTCCCTGGATGTGAACTGGATTCACAATCAAGTCGGATTGCAGAACACGCCGGTGCAAAATCTGAACATGGATCCTGCTACCGGGATCAATGCCTACTTCCGCAACCAGGGTATCGGCTCGTGGGAGCTGAACCTCGCGGGATTCCTCGCCGATCTCAATACCAACGTATGGGGAAACTATGAATTGTACAATCCCCTCAGCTTAACCGGACCGGCCACTGCACCCACCACTTCCCTTGCTTTCAACGACGCGCGAGAGCTGTTGCGCTATCGTTACACGCCTAGTTTTCGAGATCTATTAGCTGCGAACCCGTCTGCGCATCTCTCCAACGATACATTCCAGGTACTGTTCCCAAGCCTGGCTGGGCTTATCGCCGATGATCAAATCGATGTCTATGGGGACGGCCCGCTCGGACCTTTGGTTGCTTTCGACAACCTTCCGGCTGACGGAGATGTTGCCACACGACCTTGGCCAGGCAGCGACAGCAAAAGGCATTTCTTCACTTTGCAGGACTTCTTTGATGCTAGGAAGTTGCCGGAGCGAAATGGCCCAGGGCTCGAGAATAATACGTTCGCGTTTCGCCAAAGATTGCAGCAAGCCTCCGCGTTGGGCGACACCTACGATCGTTATACTTACTACACGATGCTCGCTCAGTTGGGGACTGACTCTGCCCCGGAGGACGACGACAAGGTCAATATTAACTATGTCAACATCCCGTCCTGGTTGAATCCGTCCTTCCGTTATCCGCCTACCAACTCGTGGACGAATGCCACCGCGCAATTCGTGGCGAATATGGGCCGGCCTGGGCCGGAGTTATTTCTGCTGACCGTGGCCACCAATCTCCTCGTCCGCGAACCGGACCTGGCGTTCATCGTGACCAACGCGCCCAGGGGCATTCCGCTGCGGATCCCGATCTACACCAACGGCTCGACGACCACGCCCAATCCGCCGATCCCAGGTCCGCTTTATTGCGGGCGCGTTCATCAGATCCTGCAATTGGCCGCCAATGTTCTCGATGCGACCACCGGGTCGAAACAAGGCGAACTCTATCCGTATCTGCCCTCGGTCTTCCGGCCGCAGTTTGAACAGATGGCCAATGGGGATGTGTACATCACCAATTACGTGATGGTGACCGAAACAGCGGCTACCATCATGACCAATCGGGCTTGGCACGATCTGGATTTCAAGGAAGGCGGCCCCTCGGTCCAGCCTAACCACAACGTTTACGGGATTCCTCTGATTATCGGGGCGCGCAAAGGGTATCCGAACTTCAACGAGTTCGGGTTGATCACCACGGTCGAAGCCATCCGGCGACTGGAAGTACTGCGTCCGTCCGATGGCGTGCCGGCCATCGCCACGAACCAATCCCTCATCATCAATATCACCAACGCGGTGGGCGTGGAGGCGCTCAATTCGTATAGCAGTAATTTCCCCAGGCGCATCGACATGTACTTCGGGATCCGCACGCGAACGACCGTCACCAATAACGCCGGCGTCATTCCCGGCTTGGTCGTTTCCAACTGGAGCACGGGTTATTACACCTCGATGGTCGCTCAGGCCTGGGAGGGTTCCTCAGGCGGGGGATCTCCATTCCGGACTTCGCCGGTGTTTTATCAGCCCGTGCTGAACTGGACGAACATCAGCAAGCCCGACGTCACCAGCATCACCAATTGGGGCATGACTGTCACCAATCGCATGCTGTTTTTCCTGGTGGACTTCGACAGCGGGCGGATCGTGGACGCTGTTTCCTTCAACGGGCCGCGCAATAATTTCGATCTGGGCGGAGAAGTCTCCAAACCGATTCCGGGCAAGGAAAATACCGCGGTGGGCCAGATCTGGAGCATGGAACGCGATAAGGGCAAGGGTGTCTCCCGCGGTGTGGACTATCAAATCCGGCTGGCTGAAGGCAACCTCGGCCCCATTTCCGACCAGGAATGGATGGATTACGGAACGACTGTGCGCAGCAAAACTGACGCGATCCAGCACTTCCTGGATTTCATGGACGGCACCAAACGCGCGGGCACCAACCAGGTGCCATTTACCCCGCGCCGGCACATCATCCAGACGAACTACTTCCGAGTAAATGATCCTCTGGTGCATTACACGATGGAAGACCTGGACATCACCCAAGGCACGGCCACGCTGGAGCCCTCGCGCTACGCCAGCGGCGCCCTTTTGCTGGGAACACGCAATCCAAACTCGATCCCCTGGAACAATGGCGGCGGCTCTGTGGCCGCGCCGGGCAGCGGCGCTCTGGATCCCACCATCCGAGACCCGGGTGTGATCAGCTCCGATTATTGGGATTTCCCAACCAACCACTTCCCGAGCATTGGCTGGCTGGGCCGCGTGCATCGCGGGACGCCCTGGCAGACCATCTATCTGAAGAGCAAACCGCCCGGGGGCAATTGGGTGCGCCACAGTGGTCCCAGCCGGCGGGCAGAAAGCGCGGCGCTGATGATCCCGCCTCGCGATTGGGATCTGCTCGACATTTTCACCGCCGCGCATCATCCCAATGCCACCCGGGGACGTCTTTCCATCAATCAAACCAACGCGGCGGCCTGGTCTGCTGTGATGGCGGGCGTGGTGGTCAGCGGCGTCACCAATGACGCTGGTTACGGCGCGATTCGCGCGTTGCCCGAGGTGATCCAGCCTGCGTCAGTCGCCCCTCCGATGGCCACGATTGCGGCCGGCATCACGGCGACCCGCGCCCGGCGGCCGGGCGGCCAGTTCCAGCGATTTGGGCAAATCCTGTCGGTGCCGGAGCTCACCTTCAGGTCGCCGTTCCTGAACACGCCTGATTTCAGTGCCGAAGCTCCTACCGGGCAGGCGCAGGTTTACGACACGGATTACGAACGGATTCCCCAACAAATCCTGGGCCTGATCAAGCTGGGTGAACCCCGGTTCGTGATTTATGCCTGGGGCCAATCCCTCAAACCTGCCCGCCGCAATCCCCAGGATAGCGGGCCATCCATCGTGACATCGGGCACGGACCGCGGGTTGGTGAGTAATTACCAGATCACGGGGGAAACGGCCACGCGCACAGTGGTGAAGGTGAACTTTGAACGGTTCGATAACGGCGAGATCGACTATGGGCGCCCCCACCTGCAGGTAGAGAGCTTCAACGTGCTCCCCAACGAGTAGGTTTCGGCGTGCGGCGTGTCGGTTCTCGGTTTGGATTGCACGGATGGCAGGGTCTGCGCCTTGAACGGGCCGACACTACGCACCTCGGAAACGGGCGCATTCGGATACTGCCGCGGGATCGCAGCTTTTAGGCCGCTTCAAGCTAGGGATCGGAGGAAGCGCTGGGTAGTCTCCCGCCCTGGAGCCGACGAACGATGAAGCGGCGTAAACGCCGCGCCCCGAGCTGCTTTGTGCGGGGGCAGTGCCTGAATACTCCCCACCGGAAGCCTAAAGTCGTGGACAACGGGGTGAGCCACTGGTACATCTGAATGAACTGATGCTATCCCCGTTGCGGGCACCTTAAGGGACTGCCGTGCCTAGGCGTGCCCTGGTTTTGCTCCGTAACCGAGTCGGTTTGGGCAGGATGCGAGATTTGCGTGTGGTTGGCGTGTGTAGCGGCGGTCGGAGACCGCCGCTACAGCGATTATCGCTAATTTGGGCGGCTGGCAGGTAGTGCAGGTAGTAATTGCGGTTGTTTGTGTTTTAATACGCTATGCATTTCAGAACGCGAACCTGGTTCATGATCAGCGTACTCTGCTTTTTGGGTGCGCTGATTTTTTGGCAATTAGGGGAGCGCAAGGCGGCTCGGGACAGGTCTGCCCGGGAGCGGGCGGCAGGTTTGACCAATGCCACGCCGAGGGGCCATGGCGAAGGCGTTGGAACCGGAGCGGCTCCGACCAACGCGGCCGCAGCTGCACCCACGAACACGGCCGCCGTGCAGAAGACCAACGCTTTCCCGTATCGCCTTTCCAATACCACCAAGACTGTTAACGAACTCATCCGCTCCGATAACGCGCTGCTCCTTTACAACGCGCAGATCGATTCCTCCGCTCGGGTGGACTTACCTATCCCAGCCCATCTGCGGGCAACGGGCGACCCCGGGAGTTATATCGTTCAGTCCCGGGGCGCGCTCACGGATGCTTACCGGGCAGCGTTGCGTCAAGCCGGCGCCGAGATCGTGGCGTACGTGCCGAACAACGCCTACCTGGTGCGCGCCACCGCGGCCGTGGTTCGGCAACTGGAAGCCCTGGCCCAGACGCAGGTCGTGCTGCCGTGGGAACCCTACTACAAGCTCGACGCTGACCTGTTGCCGCTGGCCGCTGAACAAAAGGCCCTGCCACCGAATGCGCAACTCACGTTGCTGCTATTTCCCGGGCAACGCGACGCGGCCATGCAAGCTCTCCAAACGCTGGAGGCGGTCGTCCTGGCCGAGGATCGATCCCCGTTCGGTCCGCAACTGCGCGTGCACCCGAACTCCGGCAGCCTGGTTGCGCTGGCTCAGTTGCCGGTCGTGCAAAGTATCGAATTATTCCACCGGCGCGTGCCGCTCAATGATCTGAGCCGCGAACGCGTCTTGGTCAGCACCAATACCATCACCGCGTCCAATTATCGGGACCTGGACGGCTCGGGGGTGCTGGTCGGAATCAATGACACCGGGGTGGACGCAGCCCATCCGGATTTGTCAGGGCGGGTCTCAGGCGATTCGCCTTCGACCCTCGTGGACTTTGACGGACACGGCACGCACGTGGCTGGAACGATCGCGAGCAGCGGGGCCAATGGTCCGCTCGGCGAAGATGTGCCCGGCTCGACCACCAATGCCAGTTACCGGGGCATGGCGCCGCAAGCGCGTTTGTTTGCGTTGCCGATTGGCAGCATTCGCAGCCCGGGCACGTCGGACAGTTATCTTCAGGAAATGACTGCCCGCACCAATGCACTCATTTCGAACAATAGCTGGGCCTACGGCGGGACCCGCGATTACACGCTGGCGGCGGCCAGTTGGGATGCGGCGGTGCGCGACGCGGTGCCCGGGCAACAAGGCGCTCAGCCGTTGCTGGCAGTCTTTTCGGCCGGCAACGCCGGGCCGGGCGGGATCGAGTCGCCGGCCACGGCCAAGAACGTGATCAGCGTAGGCGCCCTCAAGCAGATGCGTTACCTGACCAATGAAGTGGTCAAAGGCGGCGAAACCAACCAGCCGTGGCTCTTCCTAACCGATACGAACAACGAGATCGCGCCCTTCTCTTCGATCGGCAACGTCGGCCGCGGCCGCGAAGGGGACACCGGCCGATTCAAACCGGACGTGGTGGCGCCAGGCACGTTTGTGGTGTCGACGCGTTCGAGCGATTGGGTGCAGCCCACCAATGACATCGACTTCATTGAAGACGTGATTAGTTCGGTGCGCTTGCAGCCGGGAGAATCCAGATCGTTTGGGGCTTTCCTGCCCGACAACGCCATCAGTCTGGTGATCACAACGGTCACCAACCAATTCACCGGGACGCCGACGTTGCCGACGCTGCCCATCTACGTGCAAGCGGGCAGTCCCCCGGTGCCGCCGGCTGGTTTCGTGGGCAACAACGTGGCGGTGGTGGACCAGCCCGTGCCCGTGCCGGACGTTTGGAATTGGGTGGTCCAGAACCCGGGCAACGCAGAAGTGCGTTTCGACATACATTATGTCATCACGCTGAAGCTGGATTTGGGGAACGAGCCGGAGGTGTTCTACGACCTGAACCAAAAGCTGGCGCCTTATTATCGTTATGAATCGGGCACCAGCATGGCCGCGGGCGCGGTTTCCGGCGTGCTGGCTCTGATGCAACAATACTTTGAGCAGCGCCTGGGCCTCAGCAATAGCCCCGCTCTCCTGAAGGCCCTCCTCATTAACGGCGCCCGCACCGCCAATGACGGCTACGATTTTAACGTCGACAGCGCAGTCAACGGGCAAGGCTGGGGCTTGGTGGCCCTCACCAATTCGTTGCCCGCGCAGGAAACCGTCGGAGCCGATCGCACCGTGACCAGCGGCACGATGGTCTTCTACGATGAAGATGCCACTCGCCGTCTGGCGACGGGCCAAAGTTTCACCCGCACGATCAGCGTGGCCACCAACGCCAGCGCCCAACCTCTGCGTATCACGCTGGTCTGGACCGATCCACCCGGCAATCCGTCCGTCGGCGTGAAGTTGGTCAACGACCTGGATTTGATCGTGACCAACCTGGCCACCAAACAGATCTACGTCGGCAACGCCATCAGCCAGGGATCCATCTTCAGCGATGCTTCGGATACCAACTCCACCCCCAACTTCGACCGCGTCAACAACGTGGAGAATGTTTACCTGGGCGCCTCGTTTGGTGGGCGGTTGAGTGATTCGTATTCGGTGACCGTGGTGGCGCATCGTGTGAACGTGAACGCGGTCTCGGCCGACAATACCGGCACGGTGCAGGATTTTGCGCTGGTCATCACGAGCGGTAACCCGCGTAGCGCCAGCGCCATCACCGTGAGCGATCAGCCGATCGCAGTAAATCCGCTGCCGGAGCTTTCGGTGGTGACCAATGGCGTGCCACTGTTAAACCAACGGCCCGGTGCGCAGTTCCCGTTTGATTCGAACACCAACGGCATCGCCAACCAATGGCGCTTCTTTATTGTCACGAACCAATTGCCGCCCAGTGACCCGCTCTTCGGCACGCCGGGCGCCGCCACCAACATCGCTTTCGCCACCTTCCTGCCGCCCAACCTCTCCCGGCCACGTTTCAGCGAAGCGGACATCGATCTCTATGTTTCGGCCGACCCGAACATTACGAATCTGGTGCCGAGCGTGCTGGATCTGGCGCTGCGTTCCCGCACTCGCACCGGCACCGAGTCGGTTGTGATCGAGAGCGAAGCCAACGGCGCGGTGGAAGGCACCATCTTCTACGCTGCCGTCAAAGCCGAGGATCAGCAGTCGGCTAATTTCGGGTTCTTCGCCATCTCCAGTTCCTCGCCGTTCGGGTCCCAGGACACCAACGGGACCGTGGTGATCAACGGGTATCCGGTGAACGTGGACATCCCGGACGGGGCACCGGAGCGGCCCCAAGCCGGTTTCATGTTCGCTTTCTCGACGTTCCCCATGACCTTGCAGAAGGTGGTGGTGACCAACGTGATTAGCCACGAAAACGGCGGCGATCTGTTCGGCGTGCTGGACCATGACCAGAAAACTTCCGTGCTCAACGCCAACCGCTCGTTCGGCGGCAATTTTAACATGTTTATCTACGATGACAGTGGTTCCGGCGAGTTCTCCTTCGACACCCGCACCGATTCTCCCGGCACTTTGAGGAATTTCGTGGGCGAACAAGGCGTGGGCCTCTGGCAATTGACCATGGTCGACAGCGCCCCTGGCTTCACCGGGATCGTCGACCGGCTCAGCATCCGCCTGGAGCCGCGCAAGGACGAATTGATCAACGGGATCGGCATCGTTGAAACCATTCAGCCAGGCCACTTCTTCTACACCGTGGTCGATGTGCCCGCTGATGCCACGAACATGGCCGTCTGTGTGGCGCCCGAGACCGGTCCGTTGTTCGTCTACATCCTGCGTGGGGCCTTCCCCGACACCAATAGCTTCGACACCTTCGGCGTGGTGGCCCCGCCCGGGGATTGCATCAACCTGGGGCGGCGCGATTCGCCACCGCTGTCGCAGGGCCGTTATTTTATCGGCGTGTTTAACCCGGGCACAGCGCCGGTGACCGCCCACATCAAGGTCAACATCGAGCGAGATCTGGATCGCCGCGATTCCGTCACGTTCGGCGGCGCCGGCGGAGCCTTTATCGTGGATGATGCGGTCACGACCGGGACCATTTATGTGCCGCAAGATCGGATCGTGTCCGATCTGCAAGTGGCCGTGCGCCTCGAACACGCTCGAGTCGCCGATTTGGTCATGCATTTGGTCAGCCCCAAAGGCACCCGGATCCTGTTGGCAGAAGACCGCGGCGGACCGCTCTCATCCGGGTTCGGCTTCGGTTCCCTGCAGACCAATGTGGCGCCGGCCAGTTCCCAGGGTGGCCCGCGCGCCAATACCAATTCCATCGGCCCGGTCCAGGCCGAAGGCACCGTGCAGGTGGATTACAACTTCTTCAATATCCCGGACCGGCTCACGATCTATTACGAAGGGGTGAAGATCTTTGATTCTGGAGATGTCAACCTCACCGGCACGTTCTCTGTGGATTACGGTCCCGGCACCGCCACCAACGTGGTGGTGGTGATGAATGAAGGGAATAACCCCAACCTGCTCACGGCCTGGGAATATACCGCCACCGTCTACAGCGGTTACACCTATGCGATCTTTACCGAAAACACGAACCTGGCGTCGTTCCCGATCAAGTTCGCCCCCCTGCCGTTCACCAATTATAACTTCACCCAAATGGTGCCGATCACCAATAGCGTGGTGCTGGATGAAGGATTCGAGTTCGCGGAGCCGTGTCCCTTTGTCTTTATGCCTCCGGCCATCTTCTCCGGTTGGGAAGTCACCGCGGGGACGGTGGATGTGTTGCCCGGCGACTCGGGCGCCTGCGGCTTTAACCGGATGGCTTATGAAGGGCAACAATTCCTGGATATGAACGCACTGGGGCCGGGCAGCGTTCAGACCAACCTGCCGACCGTCCCGGGCAAGGATTACATCCTGAGCTTTGCCTACACCCAAACGCCCGGGCTTGGCGAACAAGCGGCGCAAGTTTCCCTGCCTGATGTGGGGGCCATTTTTATCAGCTCCGATCAGCCGAATAGCGCCACTAATTTGCTCTGGCAAACCAATATCACGACGTTCACCGCCACCGTGCCGACCAACACCCTGTTGCTGGAAAGTTTCAGTGACGGGACTGG
>DATLUX010000048.1:0-19804 GCA_035577805.1 Verrucomicrobiia bacterium | reverse complement strand
GACCGACCCGGCGGCCAGCTGCAGCACTTCGCGCATCGGCATCTGGCAGGAACCCAGTTCAACCGTCACCTTGACCGGCACATCGAGCAGGACTTCGAGATTGGCAGGGGCCTCCATAAAATGAGTAGAAAGTCAACGGTGATCACGGAATCTTGCTGCGCCCGGTCAAGGCCACGGCCCATTTGCCGCCCGTTGTTCCGAGGTGCCCTTCAAACTTGGGCCGATCCGCCAGACGCAGCTTGACCTGGCGGGTGCAGCGGGGATCGAGGGGCAGGATATCGCCGGGTTTAAGATTGGCCACCTCGCGGGCGCTCAGCACCAACTGGTCCCAGATGGCCGTGATCGGAACCGGCACGTCGTCAAAATTGCGATTCCATTGGAGGCGGACCGGGAGGGCATTGGCGTCTGGCGGCTCGGCATCGGTGAGTCGCCCCAGCTTGCGAATGAGCGGCTCGAGGGTAAAGCAGGGCAGGGCGAATTGGATGAACTCCGTGCAGTCCCCGAGCTTCGCCTCCATGGCCAGGACGATGAGAATGGTGTCGTGGGCAGCCGTTTGCAGGAACTGGGCGTTATTCTCGTGTCCAAGCAGGATGGGGCGCAGTTCCTGCAGGGAGCCCCAATGATTGCACCATTCGCCAAGCACGAGGAGAACAGCTTGATCCAGCAAAGCCATTTCAATTTCGCTGAAGTCATGATCGGCCGCCACGGATTGACCCGCGCCACCGAGTTGACGGTCCACCATGGTGAGCCCGAGTCGCGGGGGGATGGCCAGGATGCCGATCCCGCGCAGCGGTTCCACTTTGAAGAGCGACAGGTGGGTGGGATTGGGCAGACCTTCAGTAAACTTCCGATAGGGGATGGTCTGAAGGTTGGACAGCTGGAGAGCGAACTCCAGGCGCATGTAAATGGAGAGGCGGGCGGAAAGCGCCCGGACGAATTCTTCATGCCGCAGACGCAGCCGCCGCAATTCGGTGGCGGAAAGGAAAAGCGGCTGGCGAAAGTCGTAAGGCTGGACGTTGTCCTTGGGCGCCGTGTTTTTTTGCTGCCCGGGTTGGACGACGGCGGCACCGGCGTTGCTATCCGATTCGGCCACCTGCGCGAGTAGCCGCTCGACTTCGGATTGGGACAGGACTTCGGCGCCGCCGGGTGGTTCGTTAGGTTCCGGCATGGGACACCTGTTACTGGACGGCGAACTCGGTGAAGTAAATTTCCTGAACGAGATTTCCGCCGAGCGCGTTGTTGAAGATGGAGATCAGCTCGGCGCGAAGCTGGTTGCGGGCGCCGGGTTTCTCGAGTTCGGAGATGGTTTTACTGGCCATGGCGGTGCTGGCCAGGTCAAGCAATTGATCCTTGTTTTCCTCGATCACATTCCTGAAGTCCTTGTGGTTGCCGGCCAGGGTGAAGCTGGTCATGAGATAACGGGACCCCATGCTCCCGGCTACATTCACGATCACCTTGCTGATCTGAACGGATTGCTTCTTGGAACCGCCGCCGTGGGTCTTGCCGTCCTTGGGTTTGCCTGACTCTTTGGTGCCGTGCTCATCAGCCGGCTTGGCGTCGGCGTGTTCTTCGTCGCCTTTGGCGTCCGCCGCTTCGCCATGAGTGCTGCCACGGGCTTGCACCACCTTGGGCAGGATGAGGAACCTGGTGGTGCCAGCAGCCAGGATGGGCATGAGGACAAGGCTGAGAATGAGCGGAAGCCAGGCCTTGAAGCCGCCGCTGCCGCCCTGGGCATCGTTCCCGGCCGCCTTGGCGCCTTCACCTTCCGGCTTGGCAGGGTCAGCTTTTTTGTCGGACATACCGGATCAATCAGCTCGCCTTAGCGTTTCAGGTTCACCAATTCCTGCAGCATCTCATCGCTGGTGGTGATGATGCGCGCATTCGCCTGATACGCGCGCTGGGTGGTAATCAAGTTGGTAAACTCGGTGCCCAGATCGACGTTGGACAATTCCAGCGCACCTGCCTGGATCTTGCCCAGGCCGTTGGTGCCCGGAGCCGCCGGCGTGGGGCTGGCCGCGCCGCCCAGCGGACCGGCCGCGCCGATCCCCGAATAAAGATTGTTCCCTTCCTTGAGCAGGCCTTGCGGGTCACTGAAGTTCTGCATGAGGATCTGGCCGCGCACAAATTGGGAGCCGTCCGACAGGTTCACATTGATCCGGCCGTCCTCCCCGATGGCGAAGGAGACAATGGAGGCGGTGGGGTCGGAGGTAGCCGGCATGCCCACGGTATTGATCTGGATATCGCCGATGGTCGTGAGGCCAGCGTCAGAATAACCCTGCACGCGCAGGCCCTGGTTGGTGACGAGAAAACCGGTTTCATCGAGGCGGAAATCGCCGGCACGGGTCACGAACGTGCTGTTGTTCAGCGGATCACGGACCACAAAAAAGCCGTTGCCGGTGACGGCGAGGTCCGTGCCCACGCTGGTGCGGCTGAGCGCGCCCTGCTCATAAATGTTGGTGATGCTCTGGATGCCGACGCCGGTGCCAATCTGCATGGCCGGCGTGCCGCTGCTGACGCCGTTGCCCGCGCTGGAGCTGCGCAAGGTCTGGCTAAAGGAATCCGCCAGATCCGCGCGGGCGCCTTTGAAGGCGATCGTGTTCACGTTGGCCACGTTGTTGCCGATGACGTCCATCGCTTGTTGAAAGGTTTGCAGGCCGCTGGCGGCAGAGGTGAGAGATCGAAGCATAGGATGGTTTGGATTAGGGATTAGTAAGCGTTGGGCACCGTAATCTTGAGCACCTGGCCCAAGGCGTAACGGTTCCCGTTCACAACGAGTTTTGGCATCCCTTCCTCCATTAACACGGCGCTGACCCTCCCGGTCACCTTCGTCTGAGGCCCATCCTGGATCTCCACCGTGCGTCCTAAAAGCGAGTTGGCGTGCAAGACTTCTTGCTCCGACCGCAGACTGGCGATGTCCGTCTGCATCGCCTTCGATTGTTCCAGCGTCGAAAACTGGACCATCTGCGGAATCATCTCCATGTCCGTCTTGGGATTGAGCGGGTCCTGGCTGGTCATCTGCGCCACCAGCAGTTTGAGAAAATCATCCTGATTCAAGGTCTGCACTGGCAGCCGCGCTTGCGTGCCGGTGGTGTCTCCGTTGGACGTAATCGGTGAGATCGGATCGCTCATAAATCAAATCAAGCCCAAGTCTCCCAGCTGGGTCGGTCACTGGGAGCGGGACGTGTGCCGCGCCGGTTGCGGTCAGACCCGCCCTGCTCCTCCGCCTGCGCCACGGACGGATCGCGTTCGGGTTCGGTCGAAGCCTCTTCGGGAGCCCAAGGTCGACGTTCGGCGTCGCTCGGATCCTGGCGTCGATGAAAGCTGTCCAAACCCGCTCCGAACGGTGCGTGCCCAGGCAAGTTCGATGATGAACTCTCCTGCAGCGGCGCCAGGGCGATTTTTTGGTGAGCCAAGGATTCCTGGAGCTGCGGCCAGAGCTGGTTCAAATGCTGGAAATCTCCACGCTCACAACGGACCGTCGCGCACAATTGCCCGTTCTGTTGGCTGAAATGGACGTACAATTCGGTCTCGACATCCGGGCGCAGCACCACCGACATCGCCTCGGAGCCATGCTGACGAATCAGCGCGCTTTCTCGCAGCACCAGTTGCGACAGCCGATCGATCGTAGCCACCGTTTGGCTTGGCCCGCCCGCGCTCGTGAGAGCGGCGGGAGCCGGCCGGTCGGAAAAACCGACCGGCCGCCCCATCTGCCAATCCATGGCACCCAGACTCCTGGCGGAAAAATCATGAGGACGCTCTTCGCGCTCGGACTCGTTCGCGGCAACGGCGTCCAGCTCGTCCACGGTCTCCGGAGGGCGCTCCAGCAACGCCCGGCGCCGTTCCACATCATGTTCTGAATCCATTTCGGGAACGTCGGGAGCAGCGGCTATGCCATGAGCAATCCGGCCCCGATCTCCGTGGTCCGCACGGCTGCCCTGCGCCGAAATCGCGCCCGCCGAACGCGCCTTCTTCCCGGCCCAATTCTGCGTCACCCCTCCTGGATGAGCAGAATTTTCCCCCTCTTCACCCGCACCCGGCAGATGTGGCGGGGTCCCCGTCTCGCTGACCGCGGCTGAGGAGGTCGCTTCCCCGGAGTTGAACGCCGCTTCGATCACTTCACCTGCCGGCCGGGACCGGAAGTCAATCGCCTCGATATTCGAAGCAGGTGCTGATTGCGCGGCTTGCGGCGTCATCGGCCACGGCACGTCGATTTCCACTTCCTCAAGCCCAGCGTTTGTATGCGCCGTCATGCTTGTGTGACCAGCAGCGGTCCCGCTGGCGGCAGGGTCGGCGGCCGCGGACGGGAACGGCACCACGACGTTCGCAGCGCTAACGCCCAGGTCCAAGATGGGGCTTGGCGAGACGGCCGACGGTCTGGACGCGCCGGCACCTGCCTCGCGCGGAGCCAGATCGGGAACCGGTGGTTGGGGGAACGGCAAGATGACCGCCACGGCTAATGGGAACGGGATCAGATTGGTCTTTGCGTCGGACCCGTCGGACTCGTCGGACCCGTCGGACTCGTCGGATGTGTCGGACGCGTCGGACGTGTGGCAGGCCGGAGCAGCGTGCTCGATTACCTTCGCAAACGAACGGTCTGGCCGGGGCGCGTTGGGCGGCTCACGATCCGGATCGCGTTGAGTAGGTTTGGCCGCTGGGATTAGCGCGGCGAAGAATTCGCGCGTCGTCATGGTTTAGGAGGAGCTTTTTGGGCGGCGGCGGCGCGCAGATTTTCGGAGAGAGCAGCCGCCCGTTTGGTTTCCGGCTCTCCAAGGCGGGCCATGGCTTCCAGGATGAGGCCGGTCTCGGCTTCCTTCATCAGGCCGAGGATTTTGACCACCACCACATCGTCCAATTCGCGGAGGATACGCGCGGCGCCGGTCGGTTCCATGGAGGCGTACATCTTGGAGAGTCGCTTGAGGTTGGCGGCTTCGTCTTCTTTGATCCGGTAGACATCACGGTCGACCTGTTGCTGCAGCTTTTTGATCGTTTGCAGGGATCCATCCAGTTCCGCGCGTTCGGCGCGCAGGCGAGCGGCCAGTTCCTTGAGCTGCTTTTCCTTGGCCGCGAGGGCCTCGCGCTCGGACTTGAGTTCGGACACGATTTGGTCCAGCTCAGGATTGAAGAAGGCCCAGGAAGCGCCAGTGGAATTAGGCTTTTGCCCGTCCTCGGTGCCGTCATCGGAGTTCTCCGAGGTGGCGGGCGCCGGTCCGAGCCCACGGGTGCTGAGAAACGCCGTGGTGAGCATGAACAGGATGGAGCCCAGCACCGCGGCGAACACTTTAGATTGAAGGAATTTCATAAGTGGTTTTCCAGCTGCTTAGGCACGTGAGTTGGGGCCATGAACCTGGTTAGTTCCAGGTGCCCGGGAGGGCGCGTCCGGAGAAGGACACCGGCGGCGGGCGGCGTCCGACGAGATCATCGATCCATTTCCGTTCTTCCACGCGGAGCTGGCCTTCGTACTCGAGGCGCTGGCGTTCGAGATAACGCTCGACGGCTTCACGCTGTTGGCGGGCCAGCAGCAGGCGGTGGCTGGTTTGGTTGAGGTCCACGTCCGCCTGGTGAACTGCCTCTTCCCGTTCTTTCCGGCACACTTCCAAGGAATGGCAGAAGGCCTGCAGTTGCACGGCCCGCACCGCCGGGCAACCGTCCGCCAAGGCGTTTAACCATTGGCGGCGTGCTTCGGACAGATCGCGCCCGACTTCGGTCAGACGCTCAGCGGCCAGCTGACGGCGTTGCAGGGCGTGGCTGTAAGCTTCGAGGGCCAATTGTTCCTCTCGCTGCCGCAGGGTGAGAACCGCCTGCAATTTGAATTGAAATCGTTTCATATAAACCAAGGGTTGAGGGTTGATTCAGCCAGGGCGCAGACCCATCAGGTTCTGTGCACATCGGCGTGCACCGGAGTGATGGCGCGGCGTGGCGGCGGTGACGGGCTGGGAGCGGGCGGCGGCGTGCCGGGACGCATTTCGTTCAGCTTGACCATGGCGCGGGCCAGCAGGCCCCAGCTTTCCTGGGCCGGGAACCCTTCGTGAGCGGCTTGGCGCAGGAACTGACGGAGCGGTTCGTGCAACTGGATGGCACGATCAATGGCGGCGTTACTCCCGGCCGGATAAGCCCCGATGTGGATCAAATCCTGGTTCTTCCGATAGATGGCCAGCATCTCGCGCGCAGCCCCCGCCAACTCCTGTTGCTCGAGGGTGGTCAGGTCCCGGACCAGGCGGCTGACGCTTTCGAGCACATCGATGGCCGGATAATGGTTTTGCGTAGCCAACTCGCGCGTGAGCACCAGGTGCCCGTCGAGGATCGAGCGCACCGCATCGGCAATCGGATCGTTCATGTCATCGGCTTCCACCAGGACCGTGAATAAGCCGGTGATGGCTCCATGCTCGCCCATGCCGGCCCGTTCCAGGAGCTGCGGAAGGAGCGAGAACACCGAAGGCGTGTAACCGCGCGTGGCCGGTGGTTCGCCCACGGCCAGGCCAATTTCGCGCTGAGCCATGGCAAAACGGGTCACACTGTCCATCATCAACAGCACGTTGCGTCCGGCTTCGCGAAAATACTCCGCGATGGCCATGGCCAAAAAAGCTCCCCGCAACCGCGCCAACGCGGGTTGATTGCTGGTGGCCACCACCACGATGGATTTGCGCCGCCCGTTTTCATCGAGGTCTTTCTCGATAAATTCGCGCACCTCCCGGCCCCGTTCCCCGATCAGGGCAATGACATTCACGTCCGATTCAGCCCGGCTGGCAATCATGCCCAGCAGAGTGGATTTGCCCACCCCGCTGCCGGCAAAGATCCCGAGCCGTTGGCCCCGGCCGCAGGGCACAAAGGTGTCCAGCGCTCGAACGCCGGTCGAGAAGGGTCGGGTGATGCGCTGGCGTTTGAGCGGATGCGGCGGCAGCAAGTTCAGAGGCACGTTCAAGGTCGCTTCCACGGGACCGCGGTCATCGAGCGGATGGCCCAGGCCGTCAATCACCCGTCCGAGCAACGCCTCCCCGACGGGCGCCTGCAGGGGGCGCCCCAGCGAAACGACCTCGCTGCCGGGATGGATGCCCTGCGTTTCGCCCAAAGGCATGAGCAGCACATGGTGGTTGCGAAACCCGACCACTTCGGCGAGGGCACTGGTCTGTTGCCGGGGCGACTGGATGCGACAAACTTCACCCACCGCGACCAGCGGGCCCTCCGACTCGATCACCAATCCGATGACCTGCTTAACCCGGCCGCGGTGTTCGAAGAGCCGGCAGCATTTTACTCGATCGATGAAATGACCGAGGCGGCCGCTGGAGGCAGGTGGAGGAGCAATGCTCATGAGCGGTTAGGCGGCCACGGCTTGGCGAAGCAGTTCGAAGCGGGTCTCGCGGCGGGCATCGATGATGCCGAAGTGAGTTTGCACCAGGCAGCCTCCACGCGTGATCTGGTGGGACGGTTGGAAGCGAATCCGTTCCCGGCCGGCCGTCGGCTGGAGCAGGGCTGAACCGGTGCCTTCGAGCAACGCAAGATCTTCCGGATGCAATTGGATGGTGAACTCGGCGGTATCGTCCACCTCCGCGCAGACTTCGCGGACGGCGGCCTCGATGAGTTCGGCGGAAACGGGCAGGCCGCACAGGACGCGCTGGGCCGCGGCGAGGGCGAGTTGGACCAGAGCGCGTTCGCAATCGCGCACCACTTGGGGAACGGCCTGGGAAAGGGCGGCCAGGACGCCGGTTTGGAGTTCGAGAATCTCGGCGCGCTGACGGACGAGTTGTTCGGCGAGGGCGCGTTCGCCTTCGAGCCGGCCCTTCTCGTAGCTGGCCTCCAACTCCTGCCGGTGCAAGGTGTCGCGGTCGCCGCAGCGAGCGAGTTGCACGTCGCGCAGGGCCGCGGACAGATGGATGAGTTCACGCAGCGGTTTCACGGTTCTTGCCACTGTCGAGTTCGATTTCGCCTTCGCTTTCCAGGCGGCGCACGACCTCGATGATGCGCATCTGGGCGGCCTCGATGTCCTTGTTCTTGAGCGTGCCCATAAAGCCCATCTCTTCGTTGACCGTTTCGGCGGCGCGTTTGGAGATCGAGGAGAGCAGGGCGGTTTTGAGCTTTTCGCTGGCCGACTTGAGGGATGCCGCCAGGTCGCGCATGTCGATCTCGCGCAGAATTTTCTGCAAACTGGGCGGGTCAAGCACAACCAGGTCCTCGAAGGTGAACATCTTTTGGCGTATGCCGACGCCCAGCTCGGCGTTTTTCTCCTCGAGCGCGATGAGGAGATTTTTGCTGAGATTTTTGTCGAGGGATTTGAGGAGTTCGGCGGCCATCTTCAGGCCGCCGGTTTGATTCAAGGCGCGGGTATGTTTGGCGCCAACCCGGTGAACGAGCACTTCCACCAGGCGTTCCACCACTTCGATCGGAGTGGGCGCGAGGGTGGCTAGCCGTTCCACGACTTGTTCGCGGATCTCCGGACGCAACAGGACGAGCAACTGCCCGCCTTTCTGGGGCCCCAGGTAACTCATCACCAGGGCCACCGTCTGCGGCTGCTCGAACTTGAGCAGGTTGTAGATTTGGCGCGGCTCCATATCCAGGATCTGCTGCATGGCCGGCACGGGCGTGCGCGCCGGGGTCGGGGACACGCGTCCGATGATGTTGGTGGCGCGGAACAGTCCGACGGATTTTTCGAGGGCGTTCTGGGTATAATTCAAGCCGCCGAGCAGGGCGGTGCTGGCTTCGACCGCCACGCCGGTGAATTCTCTAAGGATCGCCTGCTGCACTTCCTGCGGGATGATCCGGAGTTTGGCCATCTCCGTCGCGACGGGCTCAAGCTCGCTATCGTCCAGGTTCTTCAACATCTGGGCGGCAGGTTCCGTGCCCACCATCACCAGCAGGACCGCCAGCTTCTGCACCTTCGTCATCTTGGCCACGTCGAGGGACGCGGCGGGGTGGTCAGTGGGCGCTGGCATGGCGACGGGATTAGTTGCTGGTGGAGTTGGTGCTCAACCAGGAGCGGACGGCTTGGGTCATGTTGGTCGGGTTCTCCTTAATCAAAGCGTTCAGCACTTCCACCGTCACGACGCCAGGCTTGGGATCCTTGAGCCACTGGTCCAATTCGCCGCCCGGCTGGCCTTCGCCGCCCAAGCCGACTCTGGATTCGGTGCCGACCGCCCATCCGACCGGGATCTCCGGCGCGGCGGTCTTCTTCAACAGCTTGAGGAACACCACGAAAATGGTCAGGGCGACCAGGGCATAGAGGACGTTCTTGCCAATCTCCCAGTAGAATTCGCGTTTGCTGTCGGTTTCGAGCCGCTGGCTCAGTTCGCTCGCCACCTGGTCATTGAACGGCATCTGTTCGAGGGTGATCTCGTCTTTGCGGGTTGGATCGTTATCGAGGATGCCCAGCGCGCTCTGCACGACGCGCTTGAGCTTCTGCATCTCTTCATCCGAGTAGGGGACCGGTTTGCGCGCTTTGCCGGTGCCATCCATGCGTTGGGCGACAAAGACGGCGGCCGACAACCGCTTGGTTCCGCCGGCCGCCAGCAGCGTGTTGCTGGTGGAGCGATTAATTTCGTACTGGTTCTGGGTCAGTTTTTTCTTCGTCTGCGTATTGCTGAGAGGGCCGATGCCGGCACTGTTGGTCTCGGCGTTGGCGGTGTTGCTGGCCACGCCGGCCGCGCCCCCATTGGCATCGGCGGTGGTAGCGAGGGTGGTTTCATCGTTCAACGTCGTGCTGCGGGCCACTTGGCCATCCGGATCAAATTTCTCTTCTGTGCGCGAAACGGTGTCCCAATTGATATCGGCCGAGACGCGGACGATGGCTTGGCCTGGGCCGAGAGCCTTTTCAAGCATGCCTTCGGCCTTGCGGGCCAGGTACTGTTCCAGGTTGCGGCGGGCATCCAATTGATGATGAGAAAGGCCGGCCGTGGAATCGTGATCCTGGTTTTCGGAGAGAACATTGCCGAGGTTATCCACCACCGACACGGCATTGGCCTGGAGACCTTCCACCGCGTTGGCAACCAGGAAACGGATCGAGTTGACCGCCGAAACAGGCAGCTGGCCATTACTCTTGACCCGAACAAAGACCGACGCCGTGGGCTTTTTCTGATTATCGATGAGCAGCCGGTTTTCCGGCATCACGATCATGACCCGGGCCGAGTCGACCAAATCGATCTGAGCGATGGTGCGCGCCAATTCGCCCTGCACCGCCCGGAGGTAATTCGCACGCTGCACGAAGTCCGAGATGCCGAAGTTGGGTTTGTCGAAGATCTCGAATCCGACTCCTTCGCCGCGCGGAATGGCTTTGGCGGCGAGTTGAGCGCGGGTTTGATGGACTTTGTCGGCCGGCACCAGGATGGAACTGCCGCCGCGTCCGGTCTGGTAGGGAATCTTGGCTTCGTCCAGGGCCGCCATCACCCGCGACGCCTCCGTGTCGTCCAGTTTGCCGTAGAGCAGGACGAAATCGGGGCGACTCGACCAGATGGACAAGCCGATGAGCCCAGCGACGACAACGCCGGTGCCCAGGACAAGGCTCACGCGTTGATTTAACCCGAGCTGTTTCCAGGTCTGCAGAAGCTGCTGCGCGAGTTGGCGTAGATTCTGATTCATCGGCGATTACCTGGATAATGACTAAACCTGCATGCGCATGAGTTCCTGATAGGATTCGAGCAGGCGATTGCGCACCTCGACCATGAGCTGGAAGGAAACGCTGGCTTCCTCCATCGCGATCATCGTCTGGTGCAGCGAAACGTTCTGACCGCTGAGCAGGTCGTGCACCGCCTGGCTGGCCGCGGCCTGTTTTCCGGACACATCGTGGACCAGGCCTCCCAGCATGGTCTCGAAGGACCCCGCCGCCGGGGCCGTCGGAGCCGCCGGAAGAATTCCCGGTGACAGCTTCTCCATCTCCGTGAAGGGAATGGTCTTGGGCGCCGCGGGTTCGGCCACCGGCGCCGTGGGTTCGGCGCGTAGGGCCGGATACGCCACAGTGCGAAGCGCAGACAGCGGGTTCATAACGCCAGACAGCGTTTACCGTTTTCCGATGGCCAGGGTTTGCAGCGCCATGCTGCGGGCGGTTTTCACCACATCGAGATTGGCCTCGTAGGCCCGCGAAGCCACCATCAGATCGACCATCTCCTCGTAGATGTTGATGTTGGGCAAGGACACCATCCCATTGGCGTCGGCGTCGACATGGCCGGGTTGATAAACCAAACGCGGCGGGCGATGAGAACTCTCGATCCGAGCCAGACGAAGGATTGAAGGTCCGCTGCCAGGCAGCCCAGCGGGCTTCAGTTGATCCTGGAGAACCGCTTCAAAGACCGCTTGCTGGCGAACATAAGGTTTGCCATCGGGCCCCTTGGCGGTGTTGACGTTGGCGATATTCTGAGAAACCACATCCATGCGGATTCGTTCGGCGTTGAGGGCCGACGACGTACTGTCGAGGCCGGTCAGCATGTTGATCATCTTGGTGGTTTCTTCGGTGCGTCTTCAGAGGTGGTGATGGTTGCAAGTGAACGATGATGGGGCGCAAAATCATGAACCGCGACCAGTGATGGCCAGACGCAACTTCAACAGCGCGCCCGTGATCAGCTGTGTTTCCATCTGATGTTCCATGAAATTCTGGTTGAGCTTGAGCAATTCGGATTCGAGCTCGACCGTGTTGCCGTCCTTGCGATGGCCCACCGCATTCAGGTCAGGAACGAGCTCAGGCTCGAGCGCGGCGATGCGTTGCGGATCGCGCGAAGCCACCGCCTGTTGCAGCTGCGCCGAAAAATTCGGATCCACGTCGACCCGCCGATAATGAGGCGTCTCCAGATTGGCCAGATTGCTGGCGATGGCTTCGTGGCGCAGCGCGCTCAAGTCCAGCATCTTCTTGGCACCCACGTAACCGCTCTGGTTAAACAAGCCTTCAATCATAGGAATGACGGTCCGACAGAAAGTTTAGCAACGGCTGTGCCACCAAGGAGAAACTGCCGAATGCCGCAGATTCAGCGCAAATCACCAGCTCCCTGAAGGGCAATTGTTTCCGGCACAACCCGGCTGTGCGGCAGCTAGTTGCTAGTTGCTAGTTGCTAGTTGCTAGTTGCTACTTATGGTTCCTGGTTCCTGGTTCCTGGTTCCTAGTTGCTGGTTGGTCGTTGCTGGCTAACCAAGCGCCGATGCTCAGAAGGGGATGAGCCAAGAAGGGGTCCGAGGTTAACCGCGGATTACGCGGGTTTGACGGATTCCCTCAGCCTTCCAACGGGCGGGGCAGCGCGACACCTCAATCCCGCGAGCAAAGGAAGATTTTGAAGCGCGACATGGGCCGGCCGCAGTGTTGCGACCAGAAGTCATCCACCAATTCGTAGCGGGTGAACTCGCGTTGGATCACCTCGGGCATCCGGTCCGCGGACCCCGCGACGAAAAGAGCGCGCGTTCCCGACTCGACCTGGTAAGGCGGCCACAGGCTGAATTGAGAATTGCCGTATTTCTCCGTCGGAACGTAGGTGCGTGGCTGATCCGGCAGGTAGAAGGCCATGATGCTCGCTTTGGAGTAATGATTGCCGATGAGCAGAGTCGGACCGTACTGCAAACGAGCCCGCTGGACGTGGCCGGCGAAATCATTCCATCCTTGAGCGCGACGCAGAGGCTCAAGCCGGCCGGGGAGATCGAAGCGATCCGCGTTGTGGAGAAACAAGGTCATTAGGCCGGCCACCCCCAGCCCGGCCATCACCGCCCAGCGCCATTGGGAAACGCGCTCGGTTAATTCTCTCCAAAACACGACGAGCAAGATGATGCCCGCAACCAGCGCGGGCGCAGGCCAGTTTTCCTTCCCCGCTTTGTTCAGGCTAAACGCGAGGAACAAGCCGTAAACAGGCAGGAACTGGCTCATGAGGAATTGGACGCGCTGCTCGACGCGGTGATGACGCAGCATGCCAAGAACCGCGATCACCAGGCCGATTAGGATCAGGGGCGAGAGCACACCGGCCTCCCCGCCCAGGAACCGCAACAGTTCGAGGGGATGAATCCCAAAGGAGTCACGGACGCCACTGCGCGAATGTAACGCGGCTACGTGAACCCAGCCGGTCTGAATGTTCCAGACCAGGATGGGCGCGCTGGCCAGAGCAAAGGCGAGACACATCGCGAATGTCTGCCGGCTCAACAGCAGCGCGCGGTACGGTTTGCACCATAACAAAAACAATCCGATGCAAGCGATTTGCAAGCCGTTGGTGAACTTGGCCAGAAAACCCGCTCCGATGACCGCCCCCAGTGCGAACCAGTGCCAGACCTTGCGGCTGGCGAGCGCCGTCCAACACAAGTTGGTTGCCCAGGCCCAGAAGAAGACGCTCAACGAATCGATGGTCATTAGAATGGAGCCAACCGCGAAGAGCGGAAGAATGGCCGCCACCAGCAGGCACCACAGGGCCGTCCGATCGTCGTAAAGCCTGCGAGCCAATAAAAACAACTGCCAGCCAGTCCCCATCGCCAGCAGCACGGAAAAGAATCGGATGCCAAACACGTTGTCCCCAAACAGCCAGGTGCCCAGCGCGATCACCCAGGCCACCGCCGGTCCTTTGTCGCGGTAAGAAGCGGCCAGATGCTTCGACCAAAGCCAGTAGTAGGCCTCGTCCGGCACCAACTCGAGGCGCGTGGCAAACCAGAGACGGTGCAGGGTTAGAACGACGAGGGCGAAAATCGCCCAGCGGATGGCACTGAGTCCGAGCCAGCAAGTGCCGCTGGATCCGGTCACAACGTGTGCTGCCGGAGGCAAATCATCTCTCATCAGGGCTGGACTTCGCAGGGAGGACTTTCACTTTCGCGTGCCAAAGCCGGCGACGCCTGATCTCGCGTCGAGATGGTCCTCCGGACAGTTTCCTTAACGATGTAGAGAGGTCGCTGCTTCACCTGCTCGTAAATGCGACCGACGTATTCGCCAAGGACGCCAAAGAGGAGCATTTGGATCGTCCCGAAAATGCTGATGGCCGACATGATTGAGGTCCATCCCGGCACCAGGGGGTGATGGAGAACAAAATGCCCATACAGCACGTAGAGAATATACCCGATGAAAATCGAGAAGAGCAGCAAGGAGAGCACGTAGGCCAACCGCAACGGTGCGGTGGACATCGAAGCGATCCCATCGAAGGCCAGCAGGAGCATCTTGGTCAAGGGATAATGCGTGGATCCGGCGGCCCGGTCTCCCCGGTCGTAAACGATTTGGGTCTGTGGAAACCCAATCCACGGCACCAAGCCGCGCAGGAAGCGGTGCGTCTCCCTGAGCTTGGCGAGTTCGGCCAGCGCACGCCGGCTCAACAGCCGAAAATCGCCGGTGTTTCGCGGCACGGCCACGCCGCTGATTTTCCCGATCAGCCAGTAAAACGCTTTGGCGGTCACTCGCTTGACCCAACTTTCGCGGCCCCGTTCCGCGCGAGTGGCATAAACTACTTCGTAGCCTTCCCGGTACGCTTCCAGAAGCCGAGGAATCATTTCAGGCGGATCCTGCAAATCCGCGTCCATGGAGATGACCACGTCGCCACGGGCGGATTCCAAACCCGCGGACAGGGCAAGTTGATGTCCGAAATTTCGGGACAAATTCATCCCGACGTAGGCGGGATCGCGCTGGCATTGGGCCGAGATCAACTCCCAGGTCTGATCCTGACTGCCATCATTGACAAGGATGATCTCCACCGGACCATACTCTTGGAACAGACCCCGACACACCCGGCTCAACTCCTGCAAGAACGCCGGCAAGACAGCTTGCTCGTTGTAGATCGGTACAACGATCGAGATAGTTGGCACCCGCAAAGACACGCCGTACCTTGTCCTGCTCGGCCACACAAGGGAAGCCAGAATTCAACGTGGAGAGTACGGACAACACCCTACGGTCAACACCCTACGGTCAACACCCTACGGTCTCCAGACTATTACACGAAGGGCTTTTGTCGCTTGCCAGCGCGAATGCCGCGCCTAGACTGCTCAGATGCGAATTCTGCCGTGGCTACTGATCGTGGGGTGTCTCTGGGCCAGGCCGGGGCGAGCCCAACTCTCGGTCGAGGTGGTCCTGGACCAGGAGCAATATCTGCGGGACGAATCGTTGACCGCGAAGGTGCGCGTGACTAATCGATCGGGCCAAACCATCCACCTGGGCGCCGACAACGAATGGCTCACCTTCGCCGTGGAAAGCGTGGAACAAGCGTCCCCGGGGGCAGTCCCGCGCATCGGCGAGGTGCCGGTGCGGGGCGAGTTCAGTTTGGAGTCCGCGAAGGTCGCCGCCCGCCAGGTCGATCTCACGCCGTGGTTTGATCTCAGCCAACCGGGGCGCTACCAGGTGAGCGCCACCGTGCGCGTGAAGGAATGGAACCAAGAAGTCTCGAGCCGGCCGCGCTCGTTTGAAGTGGTGCGAGGCAGCAAACTTTGGGAACTCGAGTTCGGCGTGCCCGTCGACGGCGGCGCGCCCGAATCGCGCAAATTCATCCTGCAACAAGCCAACTATCGCAAGCAGCTCAAACTGTACCTGCGTTTGACCGACGGTTCCGAACAACGAGTGTTGCGCCTCTTTCCTATCGGCCCGCTGGTTTCCTTCAGCCAGACCGAGGCGCAGGTCGACAAATCCAGTTATCTGCACGTCCTCTTTCAAACCGGCGCGCGCTCGTTCCTGTTTTGCGTGGTGAGCCCCGACGGCGATCTCGTCCTGCGCCAAACTTATGATTACGCCCCCACGCGCCCGACGCTGCGCTCCAATCCCGAAGGCCGAATCTACGTGGCCGGCGGCCTCCGGCACCTAAGCCTTGCGGATATCCCGGCCCCATCCGCCATCGCTGATTTCGCCGCCGCGGCCGCCACCAACTCCACGGCCACCAACTCCACGGCCACCAATTCTCCCGCCAGCGTCACGAACGCGGCGCCGGCGACTCCAGATAAGGACGCTACCGAGAAGAACAATGGCAAAAACCGCAAGAAGTAACCCGTTTGAGGGCGGCCAGGCCTTAGTTTAGTTAGCCGCGGAGGAAGGAATCGTTGTAGTGGCGGTCGGCGACCGCCGATCTTCCGATCCAGTTTCTTGTGGCGGCGTTCACAGACCGCCGTTACAGCCCAGCCAGTCGGAAGCCTTGCCGGGTCAGGGTCAGACAAACTCCAGGTGTTGTTTAAGGCGAACGATCTTTTCCGAAACCGCATCGATGTCTTCGAGCACGAAATCGTGGTGGACATTGCCCACCCAGGGGGATTTGACCAGCAGCGAAGTGCATCCGGCCGTGCGAGCGGCTTCGGCGTCCTGCCATTTGTCGCTGATAACGAAGGAATGATCGAGATTCAGGTGCCACTTGAAGGCGGCCTCGATCAGGAGCCCGGGGCGGGGCTTGCGACACGGGCAATGATCGGCTTCATCGTGCGGACAGACCATCAGGTCATCAATGGGAAAACAACGGCGAAGCACCTCATGCATCCGATCCAGGTCGCGGCGAGATTGGTATCCGCGGGAGAGCCCGGGCTGGTTGGTGGTGACGATCAGCACAAAACCGGCTTTCTTAAGCCGCCGCAGGGCCGGGTCGGCGGTTTTCTTGATCTTAAATTCCTCCAGCGTTAAGGGAGCGATCTGATTGGTCGGTCCGACCCGAACTTCGTTCAGGATCCCGTCACGTTCGATAAAAACTGCTTTCTTCATAATTTTGCCACGCCTTTTAAATGCCAAACGTCTCCCTGTTTTATCGGCAACACACAGAAATTCCGAAGTTCCGTACCAACCACGACCGCAGGCCGGGCCTGCCGGTTCCGTTTCGGTCTTTTGGTGTTACCTGATCTCAATGCCCCACTTCGCGCCGGGCGGCCATGCGGGATTGCCCTCGGCAAGCTTTTCCCCATAGGCGTGGAAGATGTTCTCATGCGTTCCATGGGGCTCGTTGGACCGCTCCGCGTTCACCGAGCCTCGAGCCCTTCCACAGGCCGCTTCAGGAGAGACGAGGAGATCGTATGTCGATGGCTCGACTTTCCAGGGAAGGCGCCTCCTTGCGACCGACTTGGGAAGGGGTACTACGTTTACGACTTTGGTCTGGTTGCTTTCTGGTTTTACTGCATCAGATCCTTCAGTGTCTGGATCCGAGATTCCATGCCTTGCACAACCGGCATGGCTCGGGCCACCGCATTTTTTTCGGTTTGCCCGACAAAACTTTTCATAACGACCCGCACAGCAGCGACTTTCTCACCGTTATGATCCCGTAGGGGCAGAGTCAGCATCACCTTGCCACTGTTGCGCCCATAGTAATAACCCGGTCGATCCAGCACCTCGCGGGCTTCGACCGGAGCCGGCAACCCGACCTCGGCCGGATCCAGACTGGCCACCACCCGCATCTCACCCGAACCAGGCTCCGAAGACGGTGACGGAGCGTAAATCAGCAGCCCAAGCAAACGCGGGTATCGGCGGTAGGCTTCGCGGACCAAATTCTGCGCCAGAATTTCCTTGGGTTTGTAGTTAATAACGGTGTCACTGAAATAACTCACAGAATCCGATTTTGTCCAATAACCAATCTTGCCGCTGGCAAAGGTTGGATCATAAAGCGGCGGGATGACTTCCTTGCCGTTGAGGAGAGCGCGAATCTGGGTGCCCTTGCATTCGATGGTTAACTCGTGCCAGACGCCCTTGGCGATGGGCACGCTGGCGCCCTGGGGACGATGCCGCTGGCCGTCCACAACTTTGGTGAAATGAAACGTGCTGCCCAGCCCGCTGGCGCGGATGTAATAATAGTTGTTCTCGTCCTGAACGCGAAAGGCGATCCCCGCCATCTGTTCTTCCGCTCCATCCACCAGTTTAAAACGCGTCGTGAGCGTGAAATCGCTGAAGGTTTCATCCTGGAAGATTAGCACGGGGAAATGTTCGTCTGTGGTCTCCCGGGCCAACTGCGCCAGCACGGGCCGCCGGCCCAGCGGTTTGGCGCCAGGGGACACCGGCTCCATCAGCGAGGGTACTTCGTCCAGAATCACTTTCCATTCGCCGGGCCGACCCTCGCCGGTCACCGCCGAGCGGAAGCCGCGCGGACTTTCATTCACTTTGTCTTCGCGGAAATCGAAAATCTTCTCCGCTGCCAACGCGACCCACGCCGACAAAAGGACAGCGATCATGGTGATGGACGCGCGCAACATTTAAGGCGCGAGAGTAACAAAAGAACTTCGGTCGACAAGGGGGGAAAATTGATGTGTATACGTACTAACTCCTTGGGGCCTGC
Source organism: Verrucomicrobiia bacterium (assembly GCA_035577805.1). Classification (GTDB taxonomy): domain Bacteria; phylum Verrucomicrobiota; class Verrucomicrobiia; order Limisphaerales; family JADJPG01; genus DATLUX01. The sequence goes on along the minus strand of DATLUX010000048.1, from coordinate 1,658 downwards.
CGCTGCAGCAACCCCCCCACCACCGCACAAAATCTTGCGAGCACACCATTTTTTTGCAAGAAACACCCTGGTCCCCGCGTGAGATCAAAAGATGAAGGCGTATTCGTCACTTGGACAAACTTTCCGCGGCTTTTGCGCGATTGTCATTAGTTGCGGCGCGTCCGGCCCGCTCCTGTCTGCCCCGGGTGATCTGGACCCAACCTTTCAAACGCGCGGGTTGCCCATGGATCCGGCGTGGCCCGCCATCCAGACGCTCGTGATCCAGCAGAATGACCGCATTGTCCTCGGGGGTTCCTTCCTCGAATGGGATGGCCGGCCGGCGCGAGGGTTGGCCCGGCTGCTGCCTAATGGTGGCCTCGACACGAGTTACTCCCCGAACCTGAACCTGCGGAGCCCTGCGGCCGGATTACGCGTCCGCTCGATGCTCCTTCTCCCCGGCGACCGCGTTGTGTTTGATGCCGCCGGCTTGATGGACATCAATGGAATCAGTCCGCGCGGATCCAAAGACAGCGCTCCGGCCAGGTTGTTCGCCGACGGCTCGCTTGATGAGGGATTCGTTCCCGGCGCGCACCAAAGCACGGGCCTGCCGTTGCCGACGGAAGTTCGCGTGTTGGCAGCCTATGCCAGCGGAGAGATTCTCGTGCAGGCGGACGGATTGCGCCGCCTGGACCCTCACGGGGCCATCGACGAGAATTGGCCGCGCGCCAACGGGGATGCGGTCATTGCGGGTTATTTTTTGTGCGCCGGCACGCAGCGTTCGGGTGCGGCGCTCGTTTACGGGCAGTTTAACGTGACGGCCGCGCGCGATCCGCTCCAGGATCGCCTGTATCGTTTGCGACCGGAGGGCGCGGTCGATCCGACGTTTACGCCCTGGGAACCGATCGTCCCGGCCGGAACCTACGGAAGCGGGCAGCAACCAGTCATCCGGCAGTTGCTGGTTCTGCCCGACGACAAAATCCTCGTCATCGGGACATTCAGTTGGCTTCGGCAAGGGAACAAGACGTTTCCAAGGGGGAGTGTGGCTCGACTGAACGCGGACGGAAGCATCGACGAGAGTTTCGGTTCGGCGCAGGGCTTGACCGATGTTTATACGTACCCGGAGATCCCCCAATGGAACGCAACGAATTCGCGAGCGGCCTTCACCGCGGCGGTGGCGCCCGATGGGAAAGTTTTGGTGGGGGGTTCTTTCCGCGGTTACGATGGAGTGGCGCGTCCCAATCTTGTTCGCCTCAACACCGACGGCACGCTCGACAGCACTTTCCGGCCGCCCGTTGCTGACCGGTGGATCACTCAAGTGGGAGTTCAATCGGATGGAAAGGTCATCATCTCGTCGGCCACCGTCGCAGGAGCGGCGGGGCTACCGCCCTATCGTGGCGGGGCGGGCTTGGTTCGACTGGACGGCGGCCCGCTCGAGCCGGGGGTTCCGCGGATCGTTGAGAATCCGGTCACGCAGTCGGTGATCCTGAGCTCAGCCGAGCCGGTCACCGTGCAATTCTCGGTCAGGGTTGCCAGCCCGATGCCTCCGAGCTTTCAATGGATGTATAATGGGAGTCCGCTCGCCGATGGGCCCGGTGTCTCGGGAGCGCGCACAAGCACCCTGGTTCTCTCGGTGGTGAGCCAAACTCGGGCGGGCCGTTATGAGTGCGAGATCGCCAATG
>DATLUX010000047.1:0-8178 GCA_035577805.1 Verrucomicrobiia bacterium | reverse complement strand
ACACGATGGCACTGCCCCGACTGGTCTCGCGTCCGTCCTTCAAGACCCGTTCGATCACACCCTTGGTAAAACGCGCCACCCGTCGGCGCGCGGACAACAAGCGCGCCCGGACCTCGTTGGCGTACTCGAAGCGCGACCGTTCATCCGCCTGCGCCCCCAACAGATCACCGAAGGACGTGAAATCATCGAACTCCAACACATCCTCGGCATGATGCCCATCGGCCAGCGGACGCGCCGGGCCGGACCGGCGGGAATGGACGACGGCCCGGATGCGCAGAAGAAAATTGTAAGCCTCCAGGTCACGCGGATCATCGAGGGCCTGGTAGATTTCGCGACTATGCTGGAAGCGATGGCCGGCCAGGGTCCAAACGCCGGCCAGGAACACGCGCAGGCCTTCGTGTTTAATGTCAAAACGATCCAGGCGCTCGCTTTCCCGGGCGGCTTTCTCCCATTGCACCTTCCAAAAACCGCGGACATGCAGGAAATGCTCGAACGGATCGAACGTCGAGCGGATCCGTTCGCGAAAAACATCGGCCAACCCCAGCGGGTCATGCACCGGACGCAGATCCAGAAAAGCATTGAGCTGTTTGCCGGAAAGATTGGGGACATCCTCCAGACTGAACGGCAGGGCCAGACAGGCGAAGCCGTGTTGTTTCTCAAATTCCTTGGTGTGCACCGTCTGGCGCTGTAACTCGAGCAGGAACGGGTTGCCCTCCAAGGCATCCTCAAATAAGAACGCGAAGTCGTTATCGGAATAGGGGGCCATCTCGCCGCGGCCGGTTCCGCCCAGGGCGGCCACCGCGAACGGCCGGTTATAACCGAGGGCCTCCTGTTGGCGGACGGCCCATTCCCGGACCAGGCCCGTGTAGATCGCGGTGCGCGCCGCCGCCAGGAGCCGGCCGTGGTCCAGATCCGGTGCGCGGATCAGCGCGTCGTTTTCCGCGATCAGCTGCCGAAACGCCGGCAGCGGACCGCACTTCAAGATCACGTTTCGCACGTGCTCTTCTTCAGGCAGCATGAGATCAGTTCCAGGTTCCTGGTCTAGAGCAACACGCCCTGCACGATCTCCGACGGCTTCGTCACATTGGTCACCCGCTGGTTCAACCCCTGGAAGGGGAAGGTCAACCGGTGATGATCGAATCCGAGCAAATGCAGCATGGTGGCTTTGAGATCATGGACGCTGACTTTGTCGACGACCGCCTCATAACCCAAATCATCGGTTTCACCGAAGCTGAGGCCGGGTTTGACGCCGCCGCCGGCCATCCACAGCGTGAACGCGCCGGGATTATGATCGCGGCCGACCCATTTCATTTCCACGCCGCCGCGATTTTCGCGCATCGGGGTCCGTCCGAATTCGCCGCTCCAGACCACCAAGGTATCGTCGAGTAAGCCGCGTTGCTTAAGGTCCATGAGCAAGGCGGTCATTGGTTGATCGACTTCCCGGCAGCGCAGTTTGAAACCGCCATCGAGGGCCTCCGATTCACTCGCACCGTGAGAATCCCAACCCCAATGGAACAATTGAATGTAGCGCACGCCGCGCTCGGCCAGACGCCGGGCCAGCAGACAATTGTTCGCAAACGCTTCCTCGCCCGGCTTCACCCCGTAGGTGGCGCGGACGTCCTCGGGTTCATCGCTCAGGTCAAAGGCGGACGCAGCGCTGACCTGCATCTTGAAAGCGGTTTCGTATTGGGCAATGCGCGTGAGTGTCTCCGGGTCGCCGGCCGAGGCATGGGTTCGTTCATTGATCTCCCGCAAGGCATCGAGTGAAAGCCGGCGCAAATCGCGGTCGACGCCCGCCGGGTTCCTCAGATAAAGCACCGGCTCGCCCCGGGAACGGCATTGCACCCCCTGATAGACGCTGGGCAGAAAACCCGACCCCCAGCCGGATTTGCCGCTGTCGGGGGTTTTGCCGCCACTGAGCAAGACGATGAAGCCGGGGAGATCCTCGTTTTCAGTGCCAAGCCCGTAGCAGACCCAGGCGCCCATGGCCGGATAACCCAGGGTGGAATAGCCGGTGTGCATGGCCAATTGCGCCGGGGCATGATTGAACTGGTCCGTGTGCAGGCTCTTGATGAAGCAAACCTCGTCGACGACTTGAGCGAAGTGCGGCAGGCGATCGCTCAGCCACGCCCCACTCCGGCCATGTTGACGGAACGGATACTGCGGCCCCAACAGCTTGGGGATTCCCTGGATGAACGCGAACCGTTTGCCCTCCAAATACTGCTGCGGACAATCCTTCCCGTCATAACGGTGCAATTCCGGCTTGTAGTCGAACAGTTCCAGATGACTGGGCGCGCCGGCCATGTGCAGGAAGATCACGCGTTTGGCCTTGGGCCGGAAGTGCGGTTGCCAGGGCGCCAATGGCCGAGCCGGATCACGCGCCGGCGTCGCGGAAGCGCCCAACACACGCCCTGTCTGTGTGCCCAGCCAGATCGCCCCCAAACCCGTGGCGCAGTCCCGCAGAAAATGTCGGCGCGTCAGCCAGCAAAGATGATCACGATAAAGTTCCGAGTTCATAGGAAGTGGAGAGCCGCAAACTTTTAAACGCCCGTCAGGACCCATCCAATCTGCCGGAGCAGCCGAGGTAACCAGGTACACCCTGAGCCTGTCGAAGGGCTCTGATCTCTTTCCCGACGAACGCGCCGGGACAGAGTGAGCCTCCTGACGTCGGCTGCTACCAGAGGAGCATTCATTTCGTCAACGTTTCATCCAAATTCAAGATCGTGCTTGCCACCAAGGTCAGGGCGGCCGTGTCGGCGTCTCCCCCGGCCTGGCCCGCCAGCGTCGGATCTGCCTGGTAGCGTCCGCGCGCCGCCTCATACAGACGGCGCAGCCGGGAGATGTCGACCACGGGTGGATCGTCGGTGATCAAAAGACGCATGGCCCAAACCAGACGCCTCTCCAGATCCGTTCCGCCTTCCTTTTGCATGCGCCGCGCCAACCCTTGCGCCGCTTCGAAATAAACCGGGTCGTTCAATCCCACCAAAGCTTGCAACGGTGTGTTGGTCACCAACCGCCGCGCCGTGCAGACCTCGCGACTCGAAGCGTCGAAAGTCATGAAGCTCGGATAGGGACTGGTCCGCCGCCAGTAAGTATACAATCCGCGCCGGTACCGATCCTCGCCTTTGGCTGTTTCCCAATTGGCACCGTTGTAGACCACCTGCCAGACACCATCCGGTTGGGGCGGCATGACGGATGGCCCGCCGATCTTCTGGCTTAACAGCCCGGCGGCGTCCAACGCCTGGTCCCGGACCATCTCCGCGGTCAGGCGTGTCCGCGGCCCGCGCCCGAACAGCCGGTTGCGCGGATCTTTGGCCAACAAGGCTGGACTTGCGCTGTGATCCTGGCGGTAAGTCGCCGACAACACGATTCCCCGCAGCAACGCTTTCAAGCTCCAGTGATGTTCATTTTGGAAACGCAACGCCAGATCGTCGAGCAACGCCTGATCACTGGGCGGCAGACCAGTCGACCCAAAATCTTCCACCGTCTCCACCAACCCGATCCCAAAAAGCTCCGCCCACACCCGGTTCACCATGACCCGTGCCGTCAGCGGATTGTCCGGACTCACCAGCCAGCGCGCCATGGCCAACCGATCCGCGCCCCGGTCGCCTGAGGAAAGCGGCCGGAAAAGCTGGGGTACTCCCGGCTCGACCACTTTGTCTTTGGCCAGGAAATTCCCGCGGACAAACAGTCTGGTCTCACGGCGGGCCCCGGGCGGACGTTCCTGCATGACGAGGGTCGAAGCGGAAGCGATGGCTTTGCGTTCTTTACGGGCTGCTTCCCAACGTTGCCGCGCCTGACGCCGCTCCGGCGAGCTCACCAATTGAGTCCAGCCCGGATCGTCGCTCACGGAAAGTTTGAAGTGATAGAGAATCGACCCTTTCGTTTCCGCATCGGAAATGTCGTGTTTGAGATGCACACGCAACACCGCTCCTTCCGGAACGCGGACGGGTTCCTTGGCGGCAAAGACCAGCCAGCGCGGGCCGAACAGTTTGGGAAAGGCGCCGCCTCCATCCCGGCCAGGCTTCAGACTCTCTTCAGGATCAAACGGACCAGTCAATATATCCGCATACACCGCAGCGAATTCAATCCGCCGCGCGGATGACGCGGGCGCCGCGGGCGCCTCGCCAGGTTTGGGTTCGGCGACTTTCCCGGTGGTGGCAGAATCAGTGCCGGTTGACGGAGGCGTTCCGCCGGCTGCCGGCTGTTCGGTTTTCGGGGCGGAGTCGGAAGAGGCCGCCGCGGCGGTGGGGTTGCCCGGGGCCGGCATCGCATCACGCTCAAGCCAAAGATAGGACACGACCGCGCCGTTTTCCGGCCAGGACTTGGGATCGTTCTTGCGCGGAAGAATATCGAGCCGCAAAGCGGTAAACTCGCCGGCCTGCAAAGGGATCACGTACTCCGTGCCATTGCCGACCGTGCCGTCCACCACGACCTCGTGGCCGGTGATGGAGAAACGGGCATTGGGCGCGCCGCTGATGGGCCCGAGGACGGCGGGTTTCCAATCCACCTGTTGAGCCAGGGTTCGTCCGGCGTCGTTGAGCTGTTCGCGGAGCTGGCGGATTTCGTGGTCCAAGTGCTCGGCTTGAGAAAGGCGCTGGGGATCGGTCGGGACGTTCAAGCGCGGAAAGTCGTCGCCCAAGTCGGCGTCTTCGGTGCTATTGAAGAAGGTCATGAACCGATAATATTCCTCCTGGCGGAATGGTTCATAAGGATGGCTGTGACATTGAGTGCAGCCAAAGGTGGTGGCCTGCCAGACGGTCCAGGTCGTGTTGATGCGATCAATCACGGCGATCAACCGGAACTCCTCATCATCGGTGCCCCCTTCCGTATTGGTTTGCGTATTGCGATGAAAGCCGGTGGCCACCTGATCGTCGATCGTCGCATCGGGGAGCAGATCCCCAGCCAGCTGCTTGATGGTGAATTGATCGAAGGGCAAATCGCTGTTAAACGCCCGGATCAACCAGTCACGATAAGGCCACATGTCCCGGTTATTATCCTTTTCGTAACCCTGCGTGTCCGCATAGCGGGCCAGGTCCATCCATAACGCCCCCCAACGTTCGCCAAAATGTTGCGAGGCCAGCAACCGGTCGACCACCTTCTCATAGGCGTTGGGTGACGCGTCGCGCGCAAAGGCGGACAACTGATCCATGGTGGGCGCAAGCCCCGTCAGATCCAGGGTGGCCCGACGCAACCACTGCGCGCGGGAAGCTTCCGGTGAAGGCTTCATCCCTTCGCTTTCCAATCGGCTGAGCACAAACTGATCGAGCGGTCTCCGCAGCCAGGGTCGATTCTGCACCCGCGGCGCTGCCTGCGTTTGCGGCCGCCGATAAGCCCAATGTTCACCCCAGGCCGCACCGTCGGTGATCCATTGACGCAATTTCTCAATCTCCTGTGCGGCCAGCGGCTTGCCGTCTCCATGGGTGGCCGGCGGCATCCTTTCCTCCGGATCCTGGCTGGTCACGCGCCGGATCAGCTCCGAGTTCTCCGGGTGCCCAGGAACGATGATGGTCTTGCCGGATTTGCCGCGGCCCACGGCCTGCTCGCGGTAAATGAAAGACACGTTGGAAGCCTGTTTTACACCGCCATGACAGGTGGTGCAGTGCTGATTGAGAATCGGGCGGACCTCCTTGTTAAAATCAAGCGCGCCGGCGGCCGCACTACAGGTAGCGGTGAGCAGGAGGGGTAAAAGGGGAAAGCGGAAAGCGGAAAGCGGAAACGGGAACGCGGAAACGGGAACGCGGCCGGCTGGGCCGTAGCGACCGTGCGCGAAAACCCCAGCGCGTTCGCCACGGATGCGCTCAAGCTCAGCCGCTCCAGACCAATTCATACCATCCATGATGGATCCAACCGAAGAGAAAGCCAGTCCAGAGATCGTGCGGCTGGTTTCTAGTTCCTACTGTAGTTCCTAGTTGCTCGTTTCTAGCCAGTTCCAACCAGCAACCAGCAACTAGCAACCAGCAACTAGCAACTAGCAACTAGCAACTAGGAACTTTTCTCATCAACCGGGTGGCCGGTTTCTCGGGATCCAAGCTGGTCGACGGCAAGAGCCAACGACGGGCGCCGCGCACCACGTCGTCCCATTGAAAGGCCGGGCCTGGATCCACTTTATCGGTCTGCACGTGATAATGGCCCAGCAGCCCCTGGTAATGGGCCAGGGCTTCATCATCGAGTTTGTGGGAGATGAGTTGGCCCGCGGCGTCCTTCGGATAATCGCACTTGAGCTTGGGGAACACGTGACACAACGCCGCCGTGAGTCTGATCAAAGCCGCGTATTGTTCGGGAGTGAAGTCGTATTGCACCAGTTCCTTGCCCTGAATCAGGCCGGTCACCGGGCTCGGACGCGCCGGGCGGGGCACAAATCCCGGCGTGCGCAGTCCGCTGTCCCCGATTCGCTCAGGGAAAACGATGCGCACACGCGACGTCTGGTCGGGTTGATACCATTCCTTGAGCGGCCCATCGTTACCGGGGGGATAAGCGCCGACGTTGGCGATCTCGATGCCGATCGAACGGCTGTTGGCGGTAGTGGCGTGCCAGGCGCGTTCCTTTAAATCGAGCGTCTGATAGATGGTGCCATCCAGGTCGAGCATGAAATGCACACTGAGCCCACGCAGGTCATGCAAGGTTTTGAAGCATTGCCGGCTGGTGCCCGCGACATCGAAGTGCAACACAAATTGATCGACCTTCTCCTGCAGCAGCGCCAGATCCCAGCCTCCGCCGCGCACCCGCTCGACCTCGGCGTCGGTAAGCACAGCCTTGCGCAGCCCAAACCGGTTTGGTGTGCTCAGATCTTTCACGACGACTTTGGAAGTCTCCCAACTGCTCTCATCGTAAGGACTAAATCGCCGTTCCACTCGATAGGCGTCGTAACCTCCCGGATCCATCCACAACACCACGGGCGTGCCCGTGTGAAAGAACTGGCCGGCCACCACCATCTCGTCGCCTTGCCGCGACGCCAAGGCTCCCGGACGCGGCAGCGCCTGGCAGCCGACAACAACAAACAGGAACGCAACCAGGAGCAGTTGGACCGAGGTTCGGGCCGGACCACCGCCCCAGAAGGGTAAGGACGTTTCGCGCAGGACCAATTCGGATGGCTTCACCATACAGTTCGTCGACAGGTCACCTGACTGTGAGGCAGAAATCAAACCGAAAGGGGGGGACTCGTGCGATACAGACCCCAGCCCCAAGACACCAGCCCGAAGGGCTACGGCACGAACAATCCACGCTTCCAAGATACACCGCCTATTGTAGCGGCGGTCTGTGACCGCCGTTCGTTCTCTCCATGAACCCGACCCTCAGGTAGCAGCCGACGTCAGGAGGCTCACTCTACCCCAACGCGTTCTCCGGGAAAAAGATCAGCGCCTCGTTACCTCGGCTGCTACGTGAGATTGGATTGGGTTCATGGCCCCAATGCGCGTCCGTTGGAGACTTGTCATCGAACGGACTTCAAAGCGACAATGACGTCGGCTAATCTCCGTAGAAGTTTCGCTGGATCCCTCGTGAAGAATGAAATCAAGCATCGCTGGCAGGCAGGCGCCTTACTTTCGGTCCTTATGAGCATGGCATTTCAGTCGCCCCAATACAGCCTGTCCGCCCAACCTGCTGCTGCCGCCGAGAAACAAGTCACGCGCGGCCCGGGCGGGCGCATTCTCACCAACATCGGCGTGTGGTCCCCCGACAGCCAATGGATCGTTTACGACACGCGATCAGACGCGCCGGGGGAAAGTTTTGACGGCACGCGGATCGAGATGGTGCATGTCGAAACCGGCGAGGTGCGTGTGCTCTACGAATCGGCGCGCGGAGCGCACTGCGGCGTGGTCACTTTTCATCCGCGCGAAAACAAAGTTGCCTTCATCCTTGGGCCGGAGAATCCCACGCCTGACTGGCGTTATAGCGTGAGTCATCGGCAAGGGGTTGTCGTGCGAGTTGATGCCCCGCGGCAAGGGGTGAATCTCGACGCGCGCGATCTCACGGCGCCGTTCACGCCGGGAGCGTTACGCGGGGGAACCCACGTGCATGTCTGGGACCCGCAGGGAGACTGGTTGAGCTTCACCTACAACGATGCGTTGCTCGAATCCGACTTACGCGACGTGGGAATCAGCGTGCCGGGGCGCCCCGTCCAGGTGAAGAAAGAACACCCGCGTAATCATGACGGGACCAGCTTCAGCGTGCTGGTCA
>DATLUX010000046.1:0-30500 GCA_035577805.1 Verrucomicrobiia bacterium | reverse complement strand
CCCCTGCTGGCCATGCTGGCGGGGGTGTTCACAAAACCCCTCGATTTCTCCAAGGCGGAAAAACACCGGATTTCACCCGTTCACAAAACATCAGATTGACGAACACAAGAACAACCCATGAAGCGCCACAGCACCAACCGCGTGTTCGGAAACTCAGAAGTGGATCAGAAGTGGATCAGACAGCTTTTCGGAGAGAAATCGAGAAACTCTTTGAACATGCAGAAATCGCGAAAAACTCCTTATTTATTGTGGGTTTTAAACTGGTGGCTGAGGCCGGAATCGAACCGGCGACACAAGGATTTTCAGTCCTCTGCTCTACCAACTGAGCTACCCAGCCACGTCGCCAAGGGCGGGCGGTTATTCAATGGTTCCACTGCGGTTTTAGCAAGGGATATTTCCTCGGCATCCATCTGATGTGGCGCGGGCCAACCCGCCACGAGTCAGGACCGCCCGCGACCAGAATCTGCGTCCATCCCATCTGCGTTAATCTGCGGGCCACCCCATCTGCGGGCCACCTTCTGCGTCCATTTGTGGCAATTTGGCACGCAACTTGGTGCTCGTCATGGCGATCGGTCTCTGCCATGTTGCCTCGGAATGGACCGGAATGGCGGAAATGACCCAGGTCGGTTGTTTCTCTGCTTATGAACTCGCGTCGAGTCACGCTGCTGCTGATGGCCGTCAACCTCGGCCTGGTTGGGACCCTTATCTACCTGGTTTATCTCATTCAATTTGGCCCATCGCCGGGAAGCGCGCCCTTACGGACGAAGGTGATCACCAACACGGTCACGCAAATCGCGGTGCGGAAGATCAATTCGACCAACAACTTGCTGGCGACGATTGGGAATCGTTTGTTGAACTGGCGTTCGCTCGAGTCCACCAACTACGCTGTTTACATTGAGAACCTGCGCAATTTCGGGTGTCCGGAGGAAACCATCCGGGACATCATCATCACGGACGTGGCGAAGGTGTTTGCGCGGCGTCGGGCGGGTTTGCGGGCGCAGTTGCATCCGTATCGGTTCTGGGAGACGGCCGATGCGTTGACGGGCGTCGCGGGCAGTTCGCCGGATCTGGATCGGGCGTTGCGGGCGTTGGCCCGGGAACAACGGGATCTCATTCGCGATTTGCTTGGGGTGGATTTGCGGACGGAGGTGGCACGTTACTCGAGCGACGGCGATTATGCCGATCAAATCGACTCGTTCCTGTCCCCGGAAAAGAAGGAACAGGTGCAGAGCATCGTCGAGAAATACGAGGATCTTGAACAGGAGGTGCAATGGCGGGCGGGCGGGTTGTTTCTGGCCGAGGATCAGGAGGCTCTCAAAGATATCCAACGCCAGCGGCGCGCGGAACTGAAAGGCATCCTGAGCGCAGAAGAAATGGAAGCGTATGATCTGCGCCATTCCGACACGGCCAACAACATGCGCACGCAACTGGCAGGTTTCAGGCCGACCGAGGAAGAGTTTCGTCGGATTTTCCGAGTGCAACAGGTTTTTGATGAGCAGTTCGAGCAGGGGTTTGATTCCCGCGATGATGCGGCCGTCGACCTCCAGGCCAGGGCCCGGCAGAGCGCTCAGGATTCTTTGAACGATGAGCTCAAGAAAACCCTGGGCCCCGAACGCTTCGCCGAATATGCCCGCGTCCAAGACACCGATTATCGGGTGTTAATGCAGATGGGCGAACGCTTTGGGCTCGCGGGCGATGTGGCCACGCGCGTGTACACGATGAAACAAGCGGCTGAATACTTCAAAAACCAGGTGGAATCCGCTCCTAATCTTACGGACGAACAACGCAGTCAGGCGATCGCAGGCTTGGCTCGCGAGACCGAGCGTTCCGTGGCCAGCACCTTGGGTCCGGATGCCTACAAAGCTTACCAACGCGGTGGCGGCCAGTGGTTAGGCAACCTGGAGGTGATCGACGAAAACATGGTACCGGCTCCGCCGCAACCGACCGGCACCACCCTGCCTTACGACATTAACCTGCTGCCGATCGAACTCAGGTATTATCTGCTGAACCCGCCGGTCTTCAACAAGCCGCCGCAGTAGGAGCGGGCAGTGAGGTTAGTTGATGGACTCAGGCGAGGTCCAGCCCGCGCATGGTGCCGGTCGAGGAGGCGAATTTGTCGGTCTCCAATCCCAGCCGTTGCAGCATGGACACAAAGAGATTAGGCAACGGATAATTGTGCGCGGTGTCGAAGGCGAGGTGCTGACCATGCTTGAAGCCGCCTCCGGCAAAGAGGACCGGCATATTAGTGGTCACGTGCGTGTTGGCATTGCCGAGGTTTGATCCGTACAGGATCATGGTGCGGTCCAGGAGCGGCTCGCCGTCCTCGGTCACGGCTTTGAGGTGCGCAAACAGTTCGCCCAATAGTTTCATGTGCCACTCGTCGATGGCCTTCAGTTGCGCGAGTTTCTGCGCGGATTTCCCGTGATGCGAGAGGTTATGATAACCGTCGGTGATCTTGACGTCGTCGATGTCGATGGCCGGTGAATTAACGCTGTCGAGGAGCAGCGAGATGGAGCGGGTGGAATCGGTTTCGAAGGCGAGCCGGGCCATGTCATACATCAAACGGACTTTCTCCATGTAAGCGCGCGGGCTGGCGGGATCGAGGGGGACGGTGGCGTCGACTTTGGGTTTGGGTTTGCGTTCCCATTCCCGGGACATCTTCATGCGTTGCTCGAGGTCGCGGACGCTGGTGAAGTATTGGTCGAGGCGATCGCGGTCGCGTGGGCCGACGGCGCGTTGGAGATCGCGGGCCTGGCTGGCCACGGCGTCCAGGATGCTGCGTCCGGTGTCGAGCTTGCGCACTTGCGCATCCGTTTCGGCTTTGGTGCCCTGCAGGAACATCCGGGTAAACACGTCGGCGGCTTTTTCTTCACAGGGAATCAGCACGCCCGAACCGGTCCAGGAAAGGCTGCGCAACCCTTGCTGCACATTCACGCCCAAGGTCAGGGAAGGGAACCGGGTCAGATGCCCGATGCGTTCGCCGACGTATTGGTCCAGGGAGATGGTGTTGCGGAACCCGCCGCTGCCTGGATGCGGCGCGGCGGTAAGAAAGCAATTGTCGGCCGGGTGCCCGCCATCGACGTCCGGATGCGAGACGCCGCTAAAGACAGTGAAATCCTGACGATGCGCCTGGAGCACCTCCAGGTACGGCGAGAGCGGATAATCGCGTCCGCCTGATTTCGGGAAGAAATGATCCGGGAGCAGCCCGAGATTATTGCAGATGCCGAACATCCGGCGCGGTTTGCCGCCGGGGGTGGCATCCGGGGCGAGCCGTTTCGCGGCGGCAAAAGCCGGCGTCATGGCTTCCAGCAGCGGCAGCGACAGCACAATGCCGGCGCCGCGGAGGAATTGGCGACGGGACAAAGCCAGGCGAGTGGAAACGAACGGGGCGGCGCATTCAGTTTTCATAGGCTGTCAGCATCCCAGTAATGCCGGATTATTTGGTTAAAAACAACTCACTTTGTACGATTTCATGGACCAAAGAGCGCACGCCGTAATGGCTGGACGAGGCCCGAGTCAACACTTGTTCGACTTCGGCCCGGTCCGCGAAAGCCACCGGCGCGCCGGTGGCGTAAGTGACCAGTTGCCGGGCCAGGTTGCGGGCAACAGGTTTGTCATCGGCCAGCAGGAGCGCCTTGAACTCCCGGATATCGTGGAAGGTCCGTCCGTCCGCCAACGCGCCGCTGGCATCCACGGGCAGGGCCAGGTGAAAGGCATATTTTTGGCCGCCCTTGCCGATGCCCGGTTCGGGAGCCCGATCGCCTTCGGCGCGGTACCGATCGCGCCAGCCGCCCATGACATCGAAATTCTCCAGGGCGAACCCGGGTGGATCGATCTTGGCGTGGCAAGCGGCGCAGGTGGCGAGGGTTCGATGTTGGTCGAGTTGTTGGCGGATGGTGACGGCCCCTCGGATATCCGGTTCGACGGCCGGCACGCTGGGCGGCGGTGGTGGTGGTTTTTGGCCGAGGATCCGTTCCATGACCCAGGCGCCGCGGAGGACCGGCGAGGTCGTGGTGCCGTTGGCCGTAACCTTCAGCACGGCGGCCTGAGTAAGTAACCCGCCGCGGGTGCTGTCCTTGGGCAATGGCGTCGCGCGCAAGGCAACGCCATGGACAGGCGGCAACCCGTAATGAGCGGCGAGCCGTTCGTTGACCATCACGAAATCGGAAGCGACCAGATTGCGAGCCGGAAGGTCATTGCGGAGCAATTGGGCGAAAAACAGCTGGGTTTCTTCGAACGCGGATTCCGCCAGCAGATCATCCAGATAATAATCCGGGTACAGGCCGGAATCGGGCGCAGTTGCTTGAATTTTTCTAAGGTCGAGCCAGTAATCGAGAAAGGCATCAACGAACTGGCGCGACTTGGAATCCTGCAGCAAGCGATCGGTTTGCGCGCGCAGAACCTGCGGACGATGCAACTGGCCCCGAGCCGCGGCCGATCTCAGTTCAGCGTCCGGCGGAGAATTCCACAGAAAGAAGGACAGCCGGGCTGCCAGAGCAAAGTCGTCCAAACGCCCCGGTTTTTCCTCCAGACAAATAAATTCCGGCGAACAAAGAACAGCGGTGTAGGCGGCCAGCATCGCCTCGGTGAAGTTCTGGCCGTTCTGAAGCGCACGCCGCACCACGGGCAGGAACCGTTTCCATTCCGATTCGGCGGACGGCCGCCGGTAAGCATGCCGGGTGAATTCCTGGAGTAACCGTTGGGCATCGGCCAGGGGTTGCTTGGAGATCACGTCCACGCCGGGCAACGGAATGAACCGGCGTTCACCTCGAAAACGGTTCGTTTCGCTGGACGCCCCATCCGGCGGGCGGTCGCGTCGGGCGGCGAGTTTAGCTTCGGTGGCCGGGTCGCGTTTGCGAGTGACCATGGGCAAGTTGCCAAAGAGCAGGCGATGGCCGGCGGGCGGCCATTGATCATAGATCGGGCCTTCGACTTCCAACCAGCGGAAGACGACGCCAGGTTGGCCGTCCTTTTCAGCGAGCGGATTTTGCCAGCGGCTCGGTCCGGGGCGTGATCGGAAGAGGCGTCCGGCATCGGGCCGGATGGTTTCGCCGGCGAGCAGCCACACGTCCAGTTCGTGGATGGCGGGTTCGGGGGTGATATCGAATTTGCCGAGCCAACGCAGGAGACGCGGGGGAGTTTCCGAATAGATCACGACCGGCTCATCGCGATGGCCGCGCGAGATATTGTCGAGGTTAGGGATGAACCATTTGTTGCTTTCGCCGGGGCCAACCCAGACCGAGTAAGCGTTGAAACGCAGTTTATAGTGGCCGGGAACGGGCGCTTTGAACTGGTTAAACTTGGGTTCGATTGGTTCGTAAGCGCTGGCCACCACGCCGACTCCCTCCAGTTCACGTTCGTCGGCATTGGTGCTGGTGATGGGGGCGCGGCCTTTGCGCACGTCGGGTTGTCCTTGGAACGCCAGCACCGGGAAGGTGGCGCGTTCCGGGGCGGTATTGAATTCGTTGAACTTCATCGGCCCGGTGTAACTGCGTTGGTCGCGCGTGTGATAGCGTTGGATCTTCGAGGGAATGAAGTCGGCCTGGGGCGCCATCGCTTGTCGCAATGCCTGCTCGGCGGCGCCGAGATAACGCGCCATCTGCACATGCGACACATCCAGAGCGTCCCCAATCTTGTTGTAGCGGTGAGCCTCGCCGTCCTCCGGCAACGCGTCGCGCACTTGCAGCCAGGGCGCCTGCAACAGATCACGCAAGGCGTTCTCGTACTCATAACGATTCAGCCGGCGTTGCGTGGCGCGGCCTTCCCGGGCAAACCGTTTCTGCTCGGCGTCCGCCAGCGAGGACGCCAACCAGCTCGTGAACGCGTCTGCCTCGGCCGGAGCAGGTCGAGGCTTCTTGGGCGGCGGCATTTCACCGCGACTAACGCGGTCGTGGACCAGCACCCAGAGGGCGAAGTTGGTCGATTGATCCGGCGCGAATGCCAAGGCGGACAGGTCCAACCCACCTTTGTGCGTTTCCGCGTCGTGACATTCGAAACAATATTGGGCCGCAAAGGCTTTAACGTTGTCTGGCAGCTTGTTTGAGACAGGGGCAGCCGGAGCGGCCGAACCATTCGAAGCCAACGAAGTGCCTAGGGCGATCAAAAATAGAGGCCAGGAGAGAGGCCGGGAGAGGAGCCGCAGGCCTAACCGGATGGAAGGGCGTGCCAACATCGCACTGCGCAGTATCCCGCGGCGCGCAAATCTTGGCCAGCCCTATCTAGGGCTTGCCCCAAAACCGTGAGAATTGGCCCTTTGTCGGAAGCTTTGTCGCGAACTTTGTCGACGAGTGGCTGGAATGCTGGGATTTCGACAAAGTTTCCGACGAAGTTTCCGACAAAGTTTTCCCGAAAACGCTCTTGGCCAGCCCTATCTAGGCCTTGTCCCAAAAGCTCTCGTCGAAAACTTTTGTCGAAAACTCTTGTCGACTGGGACCTTGTATTTGGCCGAATTCCGACAAGAGACTGGAGAGCGCGTCCTGGGACAGGTTCTATCTATTTTAATTCAGCGTTTGGGACCATCCAGGGCGTTCGCGTTTGCGCGCCAGTCTTTCCCCGCCGTGCGCCGGTCGACGTTATCCGCATTTTTCCTGACAGATCTGTCATATAAACAATTCTTGCACTCGGCTGGGCGTATTCTAGTCTCGCCCCATGACTACCGCGGTCGAAGCTGTCGCCTCTTCCAGCAGGAAATCCAAAGAGAAAAAGCGGGACGAAGTGTTCCGTGAGGTCGAAACTGTGGCCGATTTCGCTTTCGGCGAGAAGGTGGCCTCCGTCTTCGATGACATGCTGGACCGGTCCGTTCCGTTTTATCAAGAGATCCAGCGGATGATCGCGGAGATGGCGACGGATTTTGCCGCGGAAGGGACAAATATCTACGATCTGGGTTGTTCCACTGGCAACACGCTGCTGAATCTGGACGGCGCGGTGGGGAAAGGCGTGAAGCTGATCGGGGTGGATTATTCGGAAGAGATGCTGGCGCGTTGCCGGGAGAAGCTGACGCGTCACGGCTTGCAGCACGAGCATGAGCTGATCTGTGCTGATTTGAATCAGGGCGCCTCGATTCTCAATGCGTCGATGGTGCTGATGGTGTTGACGCTGCAATTCGTGCGCCCGTTGTATCGCGACACGTTAATCAAGACGATCCTGCAGGGATTGAACGAAAACGGGTGCCTGATCCTGGTGGAGAAAGTGCTTTGCGAAGATTCGGTCTTCAACCGTCTTTTCATCAAATATTACTACGAGATGAAGAAGCGCCATGGCTACAGCGAGATGGAGATCGCGAAAAAACGCGAGGCGCTTGAAAACGTTCTGATTCCTTACAAGCTGATGGAGAACCGGGAAATGCTGTTGCGGGCCGGTTTCCGTTATTGTGATGTATTCTTCAAATGGTATAACTTCTGCGGAATCGTCGCTCTCAAATGATGATCGCTATCGGCAACTTTTTCTTTCACTACCGGAACGGGCTTTTTCCTTTCGTTTACACGCTGCTGCTCTTCCAGGGCCAGCCATTACTGGCGGATTACCGCGTCGCCGCGTTGTGCGGCTTGTTGGTGGCGGCGTCCGGACAACTCCTGCGAGGTATAACCGTGGGCCTCGAATACATCATTCGTGGTGGACGTGATCGGCAGGTCTATGCCGAGAAGCTCGTGAAGGGCGGCGTTTTTGCTCACTGCCGCAATCCGCTTTACCTGGGGAACTTCATCATCCTGGTCGGCGTTGGCCTGGCCTCCAATTCGCTGCTATTTGTTGGCTTGGCTCTGCCCTTTTTCGCCTTCGTCTACTGGGCCATCATCGCCGCCGAAGAAAATTATTTGCGCAACAAGTTTGGCTCGGAGTTCGACGATTATTGCGCGCGTGTGAACCGGTTGCTGCCGAATCTCTCCGGGATCAGTCGGACCGTCTCCGGGATGCGCTTCAACTGGCGCCGGCTCATCACGGCGGAATATGGATCGGCTTATATTTGGATGGGAGCGATTCCGCTGGTGACGCTGAAGAATGCGTGGATGGCGGGCGAGTATGAGGCCGGCAACCCCATCGTTTGGAGTTCCTGGGGTTTGTTGATTGCCGCTACGCTGGGCTATTTCCTGGCCAGGTTCCTGAAGAAAAGCGGCCTGCTCAAGAGCCAAGCCACTTCCGCGGTCTGATTCTTCTGTTCGGGTTTCCCAAGCCGGAGCCTCCCGTCTCTCGCCAAAGCAGGCACTGCCATTCGACTGCAGTTTGACGGGCTCGATGGAGACGTGGTCAAGCCTACCGCCCCGTGTTGCCAACCGGGGCGGCCGTGATGCGGTTGGACACAGGTGCGGATTATGGCGTGATTCCCATTCCCAACGTGTGGAGCGTGGCCACATTTCACGTGACTAACGCCGTTTTCACGAACTCACAAAGAGACGGGGCGGATTTTCGCCTTGAAGTCGTACCCCCACAGATTCACGTGCGGCGCGTCACGGTTACCCGCGAGCCTTAAGGGACTGGTTGAGCAAGAGTGTAAATGAATTCTACAGTCCTCACGGTGGCTTTGGACTTCGCGAGAACAGATTGAAGTCCCCTCGTCAGCGTCCCTTGCCAATTCTCTGAAGACCCTATCCATCATTTTGCCTCTGAATTTGCAGAACGTTTCAACTCAACGTTCAACACTCGACGTTTAATCCAGGAGACTCCTCCTATCCGCGGGCATCGGCGCAAATCTGCGGGCAAAACATCTGCGCCGATCCGCGGTTGGGCAACGCTCAAGGTCAACACCGAGCCTGGACCAAGGGGGGGCTACAGAAAATCGCAGCCTTTTCCGATGTTTCCTAAACGAGACCCGTGGCCCGGATGTGCCGGGAGGAAAGACCGCAGTTAGTCCTCAAGGAAGGAGGGGCGAGGGGCAAGGGACGGGCGGAACGATCATCGACTGAACGACTGTACAGAGAGCATGAGCACAGAACCCTCGGCATCCGGCGACGCAGCGGGCGCAGCGGCCAAGATCAACTTGATGGAACGCTTTCCCGGCATCCGCCCGGTGAAACGGGCGCCGGCTTTAACCACGGTCAACGGCATCGGCCTGGGTATGTATGGGCATCGCGCGGAGGATCCTGAGACCGGCGCCTACATCAAGACTCATTGCTTCTGTTTCTTCTTTATCCCGTTGTTTTCCTTCGGCGCTTATCGGGTGGTGGATTCGCGTGAAGGCGGATGGTACTTCCTGGGCCGCGAATCGTTGTCCACGTTTGCCAAAGCCTGGAATGCGCTGGTGGGGTGTCTGGTCTTGACGGGAAGTTTGGCGATCGCCTGGAACGGGCATATCAACAGTCCCGAATACGTGGCGGGGCGCGATCTGCAAGCCGCGACGGCGAAGCTGCAGTCCGGCGACGCTCTGGGGGCCGCCGGCGGGTTTGCGAAATTGTTGACCGGCCCTCTTTCCGTTCAGGCGCGTCCGGCTTTAGGGAAAGCATTGGAGGCATGTTTGCGCAGCGATTCGATCCGCACCAATGCCGGCGCGTTCCGGCTTCTGGGCGGGCTCGGGTCAGCGGCGACGCGCGGGGAGCCGCTGGTGGCGGGCGCGTTCCAACGCGGGCTCGACCGAATCAACCAGGTCCGAGAGAAGGATCCGGAGGGGGCTCTGCAGTTGTTGGATGCGGTGTCGGGGCTGGATCCGAAGCAGCCGACCCTGGCGAGCCTGCGCATCGATCTGCTCAAGGAACTGATCGCAGCGCATCCGGACAACCTGGATCGGATCGTCGAGCTGGCCTTGATTTATGAGAAGACCGAGCAACTGAAGGAGGCGCAGGCGTTGTTGGCGCCGCACCGCGCCAAGCTGGGTTCCAGCGAAGGCGCCCGCATTTTGGGCCAGCATCTTCTGCAAGATAGCCAGTACGAAGAAGCGTACGGATTGTTGTATCCGTATGTGCAGGCGCGTTTGACCAGGCTCCACGCGATCGAAGCGAATTATACCAACGCCGTGGCAGCTGCGTACCGTGGCGCCATCCATGCCCTCAATAACCGCGGGGCCGATCATGCCTTCTATGAACGTTATCAGCAGGCCGGCAAAGCCCAGCAGGAAGAGATGGTGGAGGATTTTGTCCAGAAATGGATGCAGACCAACCCGACCTACCAGCGTGCGCTGGCGCAGCTCAAGGATGCGAACCAGATCGTCAACGTGACCCTCGATCTCGGCATTGTTCAGCTGAATCGCGCGCAGTCCTTCCAGGATTCCGCCAAGCGCAAGACCGAATTGGAAGCGGCGGAAAAAACTTTTCTGGCCATCCGCGGGTTGGCGGGTGAGACGGATGAGTACCGAATGTTTCTCGGCCAGGTTTATTACTGGCTGGGGCGGGCGGCGGAAGGCAAGGAGCTGTTCGATCAACTGCTGGCCGCCAAAAAGCGATCCTATTCTATCCTGATGGCGCTGGGCCGGACCCTGCGCGAGGTAGGCGAAGAAAAGCAGGCTCGTGACCTGCTTGAGGAAGCGTATCGCGTCGGCAAAGCAGGGCGCGAACGGTATTTGGCCGCCGGCTTGCGCGCGGTGATGGCCCGCGAAATCGCCGACAAGATCGCCTGGCTCGAGAAAGGCGACCAGAGCGAACCCGCCACCCAGGTGGCGTTAAATGGCGCCCGCGGCGAACAGGCGCTCGAACAAGGACGCAAAGAAGCCGCCGCCGAGTTTCTCCGCAAAGCCATCGCGGGCTACGACGGCATGACAAAATCCTCCAGTGTGCTGAACAACAAAGGGCTGGCGCATCTGTCGCTTTACGAAGTCACGGGTGACGCGACCGATCTGAATCGCGGCTTGGGCTTGCTCGAACAGGCCGTCGCGATGGAGCCCGGCAATAGCATCCTGCTCGTTAATACGACCCAGATCCTCATCTCCCGCGCCTTGATGGATCTGTTCCGCGATCGCATCCGTTTGGAGCTGATCAAGGAAACGCCCGAACTGGAACTGATCGGGCTGCTCTACGATACCGAGGCCGAACGAGCGCAACTTTTCCAGCGCTTGCGCGCGCATGAGAGCATGAAGAAGGCGTTAACTTACCTCGATCGCGCGCTCTTGTTGGCCCCAAAAAATCGCGCGCTCTACCGTGAACAATTCTATTTCCAGGCCTCGTTCCAGGACGTCGCGGAATTGCAAAAGTTGCGTCAACGCCTGCGCGCCGCCCAGATCGATCAAGATGAGCTTCTCGCCGAAGCCCAAGAAGGCTGGCGCGGTGAAAAGGATCAGGATTATCAGGAGAAGGTTCAGACCCAAATCCGCAAGCTCCAGACCGTGCTCGCCCTTCCTGCCGTGCAACAACACCCGGCCACGCTGGAATATGTCACGCTCTCCCTGCTTGACCTGAAGCTGTCGGCGATCCCGTTCGGGCTTTCTGTCGAGTACGCTGAGCTGATCCAAACCGCGCAAGGCCTCTACGACAAACATGCGTCGGCTGCCACCCGGCATACTCTCATCGCGGCCTATTTCCTGAACGCGCTGGATGAACTGGGTCGGGCCAACCCGGCCTTGGCCAAGATCGCGCGGACCAGCAGTCGCACCATGCCGGCCAAATACCTGGTCACCTTCTGGCTGGAACAAGGCGGCGCCGTCGGTCAATTGGCCAGTCAAAACAGCTCCGTGCAGAAAGCCATCGCTCTGCAAAAGGAAACCGATCGCCGGTTCCCGTCCTGGCGGGATGCGACCGATTGGGCGTTGTTCCGGGGCATCGATTCCAATGAAGCGGCGCAGGCTGCCGAGGCCTTCGTGCGCAATACCACCGCCCGCCTCATCGATGAAGTAGAGTTTGAATTGTCGCCGGTTTCGGGACGGACCCTCCTCGAGCAATACTGGATCCGCAAACTCAAAGGCGAAGAACAGGCTGCGGTCGAATCCTACCAAAAGGCTGTCCAGTTGGGCGTGCCGCTACCGCCGTTGCCGCAGAATTCCGATTCGACCCAGGCGAGCCTGGATAAGTAAATCAGTCCAGTGCGGAATGCGGAATGCGGAGCCTCGTTACCTCGGCTCGTACCATCAACCGTAGCAGTCAGAGCACGGCGCAGGCCCAGGTTGGACTCGACAAGGATTGTCGACGAGGAGCCCGAGGGGGATTTACCACAAAGAACTCAAAGATCGCAAAGAAGGCAAGGGCGGAGTCTTCTGAGCGTAAAAACTGTTTTTGATTGGCGCTCGAACGGCTTGGTCCGAGCGCTGTTTGCTCAATTCTTTGTGATCTTTGCGATCTTTGTGGTAATCCCCCTCCCCCAACCGTTCAGATGAACGGTTGCGACTGGTCCTGGTCGCTCGTCATGGTCACCCCGCGCCCATCCCGAGCAGACACATGACGTTGCTCTGGGTCTTCTTGAGCTTGTTGAGCAACAGTTCCATGGCCTCGACGGGCGGCACACCGGACCCCCATTCGAATGTCGATTGTTGATTTTCGATTGTCGATTGGGACGGCGATCGCCAGTCATCGCCCTTCGCAATTCGAGGCCGTTGCGCCAAATCTGCCACCCCGATTCAGCTCAGAGCCTCGTTACCCGCCTGCGCCCTACGGGCTACGGCGGGCAAGCCTCGGCTGCTACGGACGTGTCGGCCTGGCTCGATTCGATCTGCATTCCGCACTCCGCATTCCAGATCGGTCAGGGCTCGAGCCAGTTGTTCGGGTGAATGGGTGCGGCGCAGGGTTTGGATGGCCGCGGTGGCGAGTTGATCGCAACGCTCGTTTTGCACGTGCCCGGAGTGACCCCGAACCCAGTGCCAGGCCACGTGGTGTTTTTGGGCGAGCTCATCCAGCTGCTTCCAGAGATCGACGTTTTTGACGGGCTTCTTGCTTTTTGCCTTCCAGCCACTGCGTTTCCAGGCCCGCATCCAGAGGGTAATCCCGTGCTTTAGATATTCTGAGTCCGTATAGAGGCTGACCCGACATGGTTCTTTGAGCGCGTTCAGCCCTTCGATGGCTGCTTGCAGTTCCATGCGGTTGTTTGTGGTCGCCAAGGCGAACCCGTTTAGTTCCCGCCGGTGCCTGCCGTACTCAAGAATGACCGCCCAACCTCCAGGTCCCGGATTGGGATCACAACCGCCGTCCGAGTAAATCGCGACTTTCTTCACCCGATCTCAGTCGAAGAACGGAAATAAACGTTTGAGCTCGGTCTTGTTCGGTTGGTTTCCGTATTCGCACACCTCAAACGCTTCCACATATTGAATCGAGGACACGCGCTCGGCGGGATACCAGTCTCCCAGTTTGGCCCGGCACTGTTCTGTGATGCCCTGCTGCCGCTTGCGAAATCCTTCGCGAACCGCTTCGCGCCGTTTGGCCTGACCGGCCGCATCGGCTGGATAAAGATCGGCTGAACCATTGGCGCCGCCTTCTGCGAATTGCGAAATCATCACCCCGAGCGCATCCAGCTTCTTGGACATCACGGAGTCGACCGCGACGACCACATCGGACGCGAACGGGTTCGGCTTCTGAAAACGATCCTGGCAATAAAAGAAGACCGGGTTCTTTTGCAAGGGCGGGACGTCCGGAACAAAGAACGGGACCGTCACCATGTAAGCCGCGTCCTGGACCAACACCCCCGTATAACGATGGTCCGGATGATAATCGTTCGGCCGATGGCTGAGCACGATGTCCGCTTTCCATTCCCGGATCAGGCGCACCAGCGTCCGCCGATTCTCGAGCGTCGGCAGCAATTCGCCGTCGTGGTTATCCAGAATAACGCCCTGGATGCCCAACAGTTGATGCGCCTGATGGACTTCGTTTTTGCGCCGTAACGCCAGCGGGCCGCCCGCTTCACGCCAATGGCCAATGTCGCCGTTCGTTACCGAAACAAACAGGACGTGATGCCCCTTCTCGGCATAACGCGCGGCGGTGCCTCCGGCTTGAATTTCGCAGTCATCCGGATGCGCTCCGAAACAAATGACGCGCAACTTGCCGTCATCGGGCGGCATGGTCACGCCTTCGATGGCGGCCCGGACCGGATGAGCCAGGGCGACCAACGCGGAAAGCAACGAGGACGTCAACAGCGTGGATGGAATGGACGTGTTCATGGATCTGTGAGGGTGGGGTTGACTAACGCGACGCAAGGGTTCAATTCAATTCATACTGAACTCGAGTTAGGTAGAGCAATGGAACTCCAGGGATGTTGCCGACTTCCCGCCCCGCGAGTCAACTCCGGCGGAGTGTGCTCAGTGTGAATGGCTAACTAGGCACGGTTCGGGATTATTTGGGGGGAAACGTGACGACGCCGGGCGTATCGATTCGCCAGCTCCACAGATGATCGCCCGCCGTGATGAATAACGTCTTGAGGTCCGCTCCGCCAAAGGCGCAATTGGTGACCTCATCGTTCGGGATGGAGATAAACTCGAGCAGACGTCCCTGGGGCGAGAGCACATAGATTCCGCCAGTGAAATGGTCCGCGGTTTCATAAGGCGGGTTGGCCTTGTTTAACCCGGCGGCCACATAGAGGCGTCCCACCTGATCGATCTTCAATCCGTCCGGCCCGCGCGCGTCCATCCAATCGAAGATGAGCTTGCGACTTTTCGGATCGACCGAGCCGTCTGGAAGCAGATCGAATCGCCAGAGTTTGCGCGCGCCCTCGACCGCGTCGTTCACGTTGTCCGCGACATAAAGATAATGATCGCCTGGAGCGACCAAGATGCCATTGGGTCGGCTCAGTTCCTCGCTCAGAATGCGGGTGACCTGCCCCGGTCCATCGATGCGATACACCCCTTCAATCAACCGGCCGTTCTCGTCCGTCATCTCCATGTTATCACGGGGACCGTAGCGTGGATCGGTAAAATAGATCCGGCCTTTGGAGTCGATGGTGAGGTCGTTCGGCGTGTTGAAGCGATGTCCCTGATATCGATCGGCCAGCACCACGATCGTGCCGTCAGGTTCCATTCGCGTTACTCGCCGTTGTCCTGACTCGCATACCACCAATCTGCCTTGCGCGTCGAACAACAGTCCGTTGGCTCCCCCGGAGTCCGCGCGGAATATGCTCAGCTCCCCTTGGGCAGTGCGCTTGGTGATATGCCCGCCACCGGTGAAGAGAAGATACCCCGACGGATGCCAGGCCGGACCTTCGGAGGCCCCCACCGCCCCCAAATCGATCAGCTTGGTCGGGCGCGCCCCCGGCGCATTCGAATCATGGAGACAACCATTCCCACACAGAACCAGGCCCAGACATAACCCAACTGGGCCGAAACACCGGCGAATCATGGGCTGGAAAATACTCGTTCCTGTTCCAGACACAACCGAGTTTAGGTCGTACGTCCCAAAGGGGGGACGCCTGATTCCCGGAACCGGGACCCGGACGGGCCGCCAGGGCTGCGCGGCGGCCTGAATCAGCGCGCGCAGACTGGAAGTTGCACTTGAGAAAAGCGCGGAAAACGTTTGAGTTAGAGGTGCTCCGGCGGGTCGCCCCATGTCGGCCTTGCTCTCTTTACATTCGCTGGCATGCGGGTTGCACCTTGCGGATGCCAAGTACGCGTTTAGCAGTGCTGACTGCCTGTCGCGGCGGTCTATGACCGCTGCACGACAAGAAAGTAGATCGGAAGGTCGGCGGTCCGCAGACCGCCGCGACAGTGGGCAGACACGCCACTAAACAGGTACGGAGCCAAACGAATATGGACGTTGCCAGACCAGACCTCGCTCGCCGCAAGAAACGCCGGCGCCTACTCGTGAGTATCAGCGCCCTGCTGGCCCTCGCGGTTATCACGATGGCCCTGTCCCGCCTGAAACCCGCGGCGCCTTCCGTCGAAAAGAGCGCCATTTGGACGGACGTGGTGAAACGGGGCGAAATGCTCCGGCAAGTGCGCGGCAATGGCACCCTGGTTCCCGAACAGATTCAATTTGTCCAATCGGAAACGGACGGACGCGTCGAACGTATTTTCATCAAGCCGGGCGCGGAAGTCACCGCCGACACGGTGCTGATGGAACTGAGCAACGCTGAATTGAAGCAAGCGGCGTTTGACGCTGAATTTCAAGTCACGATCGGCGTGGCGCAGCTCGCCAAATTGAAGGTGCAATTGGAAAGCGAGAAACTGACGCAGAAAGCTGCCCTGGCCACTCTGCGCTCCGATGCCGAACAAGCCGGCCTGGTGGCCGAAGCGGATGATATTCTGAGCAAACGCGGCCTGGTGCCCATCCTCACGGCCAAACAATCGCGCGCCAAGGCGGTGGACCTTCAGGCTCGAGTCGAGATCGAAGAAGAACGCCAGCGCATCACCGAGGAGTCCATCAAAGCCCAACTGGCGGCCGGCGAGGCTGAGCTCGAGAAGGGCCGCGCCCAACTGGCCTTGAAACGACATCAACTGGCTGCGCTCCAGGTCCGGGCCGGCATCGATGGCGTGCTGCAACAAATCGGCGATACCCAAACGCTGCAGGTTGGCCAACGCATCAGTCCCAGTGCTACCCTGGCGAAGATCGTGCAACCAACCCATCTCAAAGCGGAAATCCGCATCGCTGAAACCCAGGCTAGAGATGTTTTGATCGGACAGGTCGCTGCCATCGACACGCGCAACGGCGTTATCGCGGGCCGCGTGGTTCGAGTCGATCCGTCCGTCGTCAATGGAACGGTGACGGTCGATGTGAAGTTGGAAGGCGACTTGCCACGGGGCGCGCGCCCGGATCTCAGCGTGGATGCTACCATCGAATTGGAGCGTCTCGCTGATGTGCTCTTCGTGGGGCGACCCGTGCAAGGTCAGCCCGAAAGCACCATCAGCCTCTTTAAAGTGATCGATGGCGGCAGCGGCGCCGTTCGCGTGGCCGTAAAATTGGGACGCACTTCGGTCAGCACGGTGGAAATCATCCAAGGCCTCGAAGTCGGAGATCAGGTCGTGCTCTCTGATATGTCCGCCTGGGATACCTATGAACGCGTGCGATTGAATTGAATTGAATTGAATTGAATTAAATCTTGCACCGGAAATTGCACGGAAGCTCCCGCTTTGACTCGCACCTGACCTACCCAAAGCCTAAAGCCTAAAGTCTAAAGCCCAAAAGCCAACATCAAGCTCAACCATGGAACCACTCATTAGCCTCGAGGCCATTAAGAAGGTTTTTTACACTGATGAAGTCGAGACGCACGCGCTCGCAGACATCCACCTGACCATCGCCCGGGGCGAGTATGTTTCCATCGCCGGGCCGTCGGGTTGTGGCAAGTCGACGCTGCTTTCCATCCTTGGCTTGCTCGATACGCCGACCGAGGGCACCTATACCCTCAACGGTCAGGCCGTGGCCAAGCTCGACTTCGCCGCGCGCGCGCGCATTCGCAACAAGGAAATCGGATTCATCTTTCAAAGCTTCAATCTCATCGGTGACCTGACGGTGTTTGAAAATGTGGAACTGCCTTTGACCTATCGCGGCATGGGCGCCGGAGATCGCAAGCAAGCTGCCCTCAGCGCCCTGGAACGCGTCGGGATGGGCCATCGCATGAAACATTATCCTTCCCAGCTTTCCGGCGGCCAACAGCAGCGCGTCGCGGTCGCCCGCGCCCTGGGCGGCAAACCGTCCATCCTCCTGGCTGACGAGCCCACCGGCAACCTCGACTCCAAGAATGGCGAAGCGGTGATGGATCTGCTGCGGGAGCTTCATCGCGAGGGGGCCACCATCTGCATGGTTACTCATGACCCGCGCTTTGCGCGCCACGCCGATCGGCAGATCCATCTGTTTGATGGCCGGGTCGTCGAGGAGAGCGCCGCGCAGGTTCAATAGCCAATAGCCAATAGCCAATAGCCAATAGCTAGGAACCAACAACCAACAACCAGCAACCAGCAACCAGCAACCAGCAACCAGCAACGAGCCAGAACGCCATGATCCAACTGCGCAACATCGAGCGGAGTTTTCCCACCCGGCCGAGCCCCACGTATGTCTTGCGCCAGATCACTCTCGACATCGCGGAGGGCGAGTTTGTGACCATCATGGGCCCCAGCGGCGCGGGCAAATCCACGCTCCTGAGTGTGATTGGTCTCTACGATCATTCCTGGGTCGGCGAATATTTCTTCAAGGGCCAGGCCATTCATTCTCTGAAACCCAAAGAGCGCGCCGCCATGAACAAGCGTCACGTCGGGTTTGTCTTTCAACAGTTCCATTTGCTGGAGGATCTGACCGTGGCCGAGAACCTGGACATCCCCCTATCCTACCGGGACATTAAGAGTTCCCAGCGCCAGGCGCTGGTGGCCGATATGCTTGATCGTTTCGGGATCGTCGCCAAAAAGGATCTATTTCCGAGCCAACTCTCCGGCGGCCAACAGCAACTCGTGGCGGTGGCTCGGGCGATCGTCGCTCAACCCACCTTGCTCCTGGCCGACGAGCCGACCGGTAACCTGCATTCGGACCAAGGCCGCGAAATCATGGAACTGTTCAAGACCCTCAATGCCGGCGCCACCACCATTATCCAGGTGACCCACTCCGAAAGTAATGCCGCCTACGGAAACCGAATCATCCGTCTGCGCGATGGCTGGTTGGAAAAATGAATCAAATGAATCTTCAGCTCTCCATGAACCTGACCTTCGGGAACTCGCAACTCTTGGCCTTCTCACCCCTCACCCGCCTTCGCCCTACGGGCTACGGCGGGCAGGCCCCGGCCCTCTCCCCGTTGAGGGGAGAGGGAGTAGGTTCATGGCCCCAATTCGCCTGCACAAGCAGATGGAGGCTCTTCATGAACCGACTCTCTCAGGTAGCAGCCGAGGTCAGGAAGCCTGCCCTGAGCTTGTCGAAGGGGCTCACTCTATTCCAACGCGTTCGTCGGAAAAAAGATCAGAGCCTCGTTACCTCGGCTGCTACGTTAGATTGGTGGGTTCAAGGTCCCAATGCGCGTCCAAAAGTTGGAGGTGTTCGCTACCCATGAACCTGACCCTCACCCGGCCTGCGGCCACCCTCTCCCATCGGATGGGAGAGGGGCTGGGGGTGAGGGCCCTTTTTCAGTGGAAGTTCATGGCCCCAATTCTCGTGCACATGACGTGCAGGTGAAAGCTACCCATGAACGATTTTCGTTTCGCCTTCCGCCAATTGCTGAAAAACCCGGGTTTCACCGCGGTGGCCGTGCTCACGCTCGCCCTTGGCATCGGGGCAAACACAACCGTCTTCAGCTGGGTCCGCGCGGTGCTGCTGGACACGGTGCCCAGCGCCCGGCAAACCGATCGCCTCGTGGTGCTGTGCCCGCGTCATGTCAGCGGCCGCCTCACCGATACGACGTCCGTCCTCGATAATCGCGACCTGGCCGCCGAGCGCGGCATTTTTGCGGGGATCACCGGGTCCCGCTATGACGCCGTGAGCCTGCGTTTGGGTCAGGAGACCGAATGGGTGTGGGCCGAATCGGCGAGCGCGAACTTCTTCGAGGTGCTGGGCGTCACGCCGGCTTATGGCCGCTTTTTCCGTCCGGACGAGGACACTCATCCGGGCGGGGACAGCGTGGTGGTGATTAGCCACGCGCTTTGGCAAAAACGGTTTGGAGGCGATCCGGGTGTACTGGGCCGCGTGGTGGAGATCGCCAACCAGCCGCTTACCATCATCGGAGTGGCCCCCGTGCCATTTCGTGGCGGGATGGGCGGATTGCGTTTCGATGTGTGGGTGCCCATCACCATGACCACGGAGTTCAAGGACACCGGGGAAGCGATGCGACGCCGCGACTGGCGTTTTCTTCACACGTATGCGCGGCTCCAGCCTGGGGTGAGCCTGAGTCAAGCTCAGGCCGCCGCCAGCACGGTCATGCAACGGTTGGCGCGTGAGCAGGCGGACACCAATCGTGATCTGGATATGGCGGTGCTCCCGGTTTGGAAAGCGCCGTGGGGCGGTCAAGCTGCGTTCCTGCCGCTGTTACGTTCCCTGGCAGCAGCGGCGGTTTTGCTGCTGCTGCTGGTGATCGGCAATATGGCCAATTTGCTCCTGGCCCGGGCCACGGGTCGAGAGCAGGAAATGGCGGTCCGACTGGCGTTGGGCGCAAAACGGATGCGACTGGTTCGCCAATTGTTGATCGAGAGTGTGTGGTTGGCCGGGTTGGGCGGCGGCTTGGGCTGTTTGTTTGCCGTTTGGGGCGTGGAAGTTCTCTTCAAATTGTTGCCGCCGCTGCCGCATCTGCCGGTGGGCTACGAGATGCGGCTGAGCGGATCGGTCTTGTTGTTTACCGCGGGTCTCACTGTGCTTACAGGAGTGCTCTTTGGACTGGTCCCGGCCTGGCAGGCGGCGCAGACCAATCTGAACGAGCCGCTCAAGCAAGCGGGGCGAACGGGCGGACCGGGCGCCGGCCAGCATCGTGTGCGCACGGCGTTGGTGATCGGCGAAGTAACCTTGGCGGTGGTGTTGCTGACCGGCATGACCTTATGCGCGCGCAGCCTGCAACAAGCGCGCAAGATCGATCTCGGCTTGGATCCCGCCCAGGTCTGGGCGGCAGGATTCCGCCTGCCGGTCATTGGCTACGACGACGAACGCACGCGGCATACCTACCGGCGTCTGCGCGAGGCGCTCGAGGCGTTGCCCGGCGTCGAGAGCGTCGCCTTCGCGGATTGGCTGCCCTTGGGTGTGGAAGGCGGAAGCAGCACTCGCTTTGCCGCCGCCGGTTATCAGCCCGCTCCAGGCGAGCCCATGTCTGCCGGCATCAGCACCGTCTCGCCGCGTTATTTCGCTACCTTGCGCATTCCAATTCTGGCCGGACGCGAATTCGACGAACGGGACGATTTCGCGGCGGCGCGCGTGGTGGTGATCAACCAATGGCTGGCGAACCGCTATTTCCCTGGACGCGATCCGCTTGGACTCAACGTTGAGTTTTGGGGACGCAGTTGGAGGGTGGTGGGCGTGGCCAAGAACGGCCGGTATCGTGCGCTGAACGAGCCGGGCCAGCCTTTCTTGTATGTCTGCGAGCCGCAAGTCGGCGATCGCAGTCTGGCCGCGGTGGTCCGAAGTGCGGGTGACCCGCGGGCGCTGGCGCAGGCGGTCGAGCAAACCGCGATGGCGATCGATCCGTTGCTCAAACCGATGGCGGCATTGGCTCTGACGGAATACACGGCCGGCGCCTTTATCGTTCCGCGGATGGCGGCGATTCTGGTGGCGGCGTTGGGTGGGATGGCGTTGGTGTTGTCGGCCTTGGGCATCTACGCGGTGATCGCTTACTCCGTCAGTCAGCGCACCCGTGAAATCGGGCTGCGCATGGCGCTGGGGGCGCAACGATATGACGTGCTGGGCCTTTTTCTCGGGCAAGGCCTGAAGCTGGCCGGCCTCGGTCTGGTCGCTGGAATCATCGGGTCGCTGGCGGCGGCGCCGGTGTTATCGAGCTTGCTGGTGGGCGTGGCGCCGACCGATCCGTGGACCTACGCGAGTGTTGTCTTGCTGTTAATGGTGGTGGCGTTGTTGGCCTGCTGGCTGCCGGCGCGACGAGCCACGCGCGTCGATCCCATGCAGGCCTTACGTTGCGACTGACCACGGTTATGAACGATTTACGATACGCCCTTCGCCAACTCTCGAAGAATCCGGGATTCACCGTCGTGACGGTGCTCTGTCTCGCCCTTGGCATCGGAGCTACCAGCGGGATCTTCAGCGTGGTCAATGCCGTCTTGCTGCGGCCGTTGCCGTACGTTCATCCGGAGCGGTTGAGCCGCGTTTACACGGAGTTCCCGACCTTCCCCAACGGCGGGTTGCGACGATTCGCGTTCTCGGCCCCGGAGTACCTCGATCTGCATCGGGACGCTACCTCCTGGGAAACCGTGGAAGCCTGGCTGCGCAGCGCTGTCAACCTGGCCGGAGAACAGGAGCCCACCCGGGTGACTGCCGCCATCGTGACCGGAGGAATGTTGGAGATGCTGGGAGTGCCACCGTTATCGGGCCGGTTGTTGACCCGGGCCGATGACGAACCGGGCGCGCCTCTGACGGCGAATATCTCCTTTGGACTCTGGCAACG
Organism: Verrucomicrobiia bacterium; assembly: GCA_035577805.1. Taxonomy (GTDB): domain Bacteria; phylum Verrucomicrobiota; class Verrucomicrobiia; order Limisphaerales; family JADJPG01; genus DATLUX01. The sequence goes on along the minus strand of DATLUX010000046.1, from coordinate 8,663 downwards.
CGTCTTTGGCGGCGCGCGCGATATCGTTGGCCGCGAGATCCTGGTCAATGGAACCAAGTGCACCGTGATCGGAGTGATGCCCAAGGATTTTCGGTTTCCTCCCGGCGAAGTGGATGTGCCGGAGCTTTGGGTCCCGCTGCAGATCAATCCGGCTCGGCCCGGCAGTCGCTCCTCGCATGGTCTGGCGGTCCTGGGCCGTTTGAAACCGGGCATCTCGTTGGCCCAGGCCCGCGACGAATTAGCGTCGTTGGTGCGCCAATCGCAGCAGAACGGATCCATCGCCGGCCATTCCTTGCATGCGGATGACCATACGCTGGTGGCCTACGGACTGCAGGATGAAGTGGTGGGAAACATCAAGCCCGCGTTGCACATGCTGCTGGGCGCAGTGTGTTTCGTCCTGTTGATTGCGTGCGTGAACGTGGCCAACCTGCTCCTGGCCCGGGCGGAAGCGCGCCAGCGTGAGATCGCCATTCGCGGTGCTCTGGGCGCCAGCCTGCGGCGGCTGACCTGGCAGTTCGTCACGGAAGGGTTGGTGCTCTCATTGGCCGGCGCAGCCCTGGGCCTGTTTTTGGCTCAGGGCGGCTTGCAACTGGTCAAGGCCAGCAGCGAAGCCAGCATTCCGCGCGCGTCGGAAATCAACATCGACACGCGGGTGATCCTGTTTGCCGTCGCGCTTTGCGCCGGCACTGGGATCGTTTTCGGACTGACTCCCATCCTGCACGCCACCAAACAAAAGTTTCATGAGTCGTTGAAATCCTGCGCGGCTTCGAGCACCGGTTCCGCACCCACGCATCGATTCCGGCAAACGCTCGTCGTCAGTGAATTGGCCTTGGCTTTGGTTTTATTAATCGGCAGCGGGCTGATGCTGCGGGCCTTTTGGAAGTTGCAGGCGGTGAATGCAGGCTTCGATCCCACGGCGTTGGTGACAGGCTCAATCTCCTTGCCGGAGGCCACTTACCCGAATGATCCGGCTCGCCTCAGCCTCTGGACGCGCCTGCACGAACGGCTGAACGCCCTGCCTGCCGTCGAGAGCGCCGCGCTGGTCAGCAGCCTGGCGCCCGTCAAATCAACTCGCTACCAAACGATCCGGATCGAAGGGTTCGCTCCGGTGCCCGGCGGCCCGGTCGAGAATGTCGATTTCATGGAGACGGTTTCGTCCGATTATCACAAGACCCTGCGCATTCCATTGCTCGAAGGGCGTCTGTTCGATTCGCGCGACGCCGCCGGCGCGCCGGAGGTAGCCATCGTCAATCAAACGATGGCGCGCACGTTTTGGGGCGATGAAAGTCCGCTCGGCCATCGCCTTCGCCCGGTCGGCACCAATTGGTGCACGATCGTCGGCGTGGTGGCCGACGTGAAGAATCACGGGCTCGACAAACCCACCGGCACGGAGGTTTACCTGCCGCTCGGCCAATTGATAGCGGGCGGAGACAGAACTCTTTCGCTGGTGGTCCGCGCGCGTCACGCGCCGGGCCAGGTGCTGAACGCCGTGCGACGGGAATTACGCGACCTCGACCCGGCCTTGCCCTTGGCACGGGTCCGCACCATGGACGACGTGATGGCGGCGGCGCAGTCGCGCCCGCGGTTCCTGACCTTGCTGTTGACGATCTTTTCCAGCGTGGCGCTGGCCCTGGCGGCGGTGGGGATTTATGGGGTGATTTCCTATTCCGTGGCGCAACGCACGAGGGAGTTTGGATTGCGCATGGCTCTGGGAGCGCGTCGGGGCGATGTGCTGAGTCTGGTCCTGGGGCGTGGCCTGCTTCTCACGGCCCTCGGGGTGGGAGCGGGTTTGGCCGGGGCTTTGGTGTTGACGCGATTCCTGACCAAATTGTTGTTTGGCATTGGGCCGACCGACCCGCTCACCTTCACGGTGGTCTCTTTGGGGTTGGCTCTGGTCGCCTGTCTGGCCAGCTATGTGCCGGCGCGGCGCGCCACCAAAGTCGATCCGATGATCGCGTTGCGTTACGAGTAGGGGGCCCGAAGTGACGGGATACCTGCTTGATCTCTTTTGAACGGAAATGAATGACCTGACCTTCGCGTTTCGCCAGTTGCGAAAGAACCCGGCCTTCACCGTGGTGGCCGTGCTGACGCTGGCTTTGGGGATCGGCGCGTGCACCGCCATGTTTAGTGTCATTCATGCCGTCCTCTTGCGTCCGCTGCCGTTTCGGGAGCCGGGCCGCCTGACTTGGATCGAGAATATCGGCTCGGGCGGTTTGTCGGCCCGCACCACGCGGGTGGACAATTTCCTGGAGTGGCAGAAGCAAAACAGCTCTTTCGAGAAGTTGGGCGCTTACTTCGCCTTCTTTGATTACACGCGCTATACCCTGACCGGCAACGGGGAACCCCGGCGGCTCCGGGGCGTGGGCATCTCGCAAAACTTTCTCGATGTGCTCGGCGTGCCGCTGCTGTTGGGACGAGGGTTCACGGACGAAGAGTGTCTTTGGAATGGGCGCAAGGCTGTGATTCTCAGTCATGCCTTCTGGCAAGGTCATTTCGCCGGCGACCGATCAGTGTTGGGACGGGTCCTCACTCTGAACGGTGATCCGACGGAAATCGTCGGAGTCCTGCCCGCGTCCTTTGATTTTGATTCCGTGTTCTCGCCCGGGGCGGAAGTGGAGTTGTTGTTGCCGTTCCCGTTGGTGGAAGAGACGGCGCGCTGGGGGAACACCTTGTTTGCCATCGGCCGCCTCAAGCCCGGCGCGACCGGCGCGCAAGCGCAGGCGGAATTGGACGTGATTAGTCGCCAGGTCCAAACGGCCCACCCGGAGCGCGGAGGGTTTGGGGCGCGGTTAAACGACCTGGAGACCAGCATCCGCGGCGCGTTCCGACCGGCGATGTCCATCCTGGCTGGCGCCGTCGCGTGCGTGTTGCTCATCGCCTGCGTTAATCTCTCGAATCTTCTGCTGGCGCGGGCCAACGCCCGGGGCAAGGAATTCGCGGTGCGCGCGGCTTTGGGCGCAAACCGCGGGCGACTGGTCCGCCAAATCCTGACCGAAGGCTTGGTGCTGGCCTGCGCCGGTTGCGCCACGGGTGTGCCTCTGGCTTACGCCGTGACGGCCGGGTTGGCCCGGTTACGCATCTTTAATATTCCTCTGCTGGAAACTGCGTCGGTGGATCTGATGGCGTTGCTGTTTACCGTCTCGTTGTCTTGCCTGGCGGGTTTACTTTGCGCGACGTTTCCCGCCTGGCAACTCGGCCGCGGCAACATGCGGCATCGGCTGACCGACGCCGGCGAACGCACCAGTGCGGGGAAGCCGGCGGCGTTGCTGCGCAAATCGCTCGTGATTGCGGAAATCGCCTTGGCCAGCGTTTTACTCGTGGGCGCGGGCCTCATGATCCGGAGTTTTGCAAAATTGATCGAGGTCGATCTCGGGTTTCAGCCGGCTCAAGCCGTGGCCTGGCGCGCGGATCCAACCCGGGCCTTCCAGGACCGCGCCGAAGGCAACCGTTATTTCGACCAATTGATCCAGCGCCTTGAATCGATCCCCGGTGTGCAATCCGTCGGTTTGACCGACACCCTGCCCCTGGGACGCAATCGCACCTGGGGCGCCGCTGCCAAGGGCATCAGCTATCCGCCCGGACAATATCCCGTCGCCTTCCCGCGCATCGTGGATCATCGTTACCTCCAGGCCATGAAGATCCCGTTGCGCGCCGGACGTTATTTTAATGACCGGGACACGGCCGACACCGAACGGATGATTGTGATCAATGAAACAATGGCCCGCGGGCTCTGGCCGGACCGCGACGCGGTGGGTCAAGTCGTTCGGATCGGCTCCTCTGAGTGGCGCGTGGCCGGAGTGGTGGGCGACGTCCGGCACGGCACCTTGGAGAAAGGCGCCGCCGCCGAGATGTATTTAAACTTCCGTCAACTCGACGACTGGAATGCGGTCGAAGTCGTGGTCCGCACTACTCGGCCTTTGGCGGCGCTGGTGCCGGACGTGCGCGCGGTGATGAAGTCCTTCGATGCCACGTTGCCGAGCAGCGAGTTTGCCAAGCTCGACGAACTCGTCGATCATGCGGTGGCGCCGCGGCGGTTGATCACGAATTTGCTTGGGACGTTCTCCTTGCTTGCCCTCCTGTTGGCTTCGATCGGGCTTTATGGCGTGGTGGCTTATTCGGTCGGACAACGCACGCAGGAAATCGGCATTCGCATGGCCATCGGCGCCCGGCGCGCCGATGTCTTGCGGCTGATCCTGAGCGAAGGCGTGATCATGGCGGCGATGGGCGTGATGCTCGGGTTGGTGTTGGCCTTGTTCGTGACCCGCGCGCTCGAAAGCATGTTGTTCGGCGTCAGCGCGACCAACCCGCTTATCTTCGGCGCCAACGCTCTGATTCTGATCCTGGTCGCGTTGCTGGCCTCATTTGTACCGGCGCGCCGCGCGTCCCGAATCGATCCCATGGACGCATTGAGAACACAATGAGAAAAGCGGAAAGCGGCAAGCGGAAACTGGAAGGCCGAAACCGGCCTGCGGGAACGCCTAAGCCAAAAGTTGGCGCGGATGCGGCCGAGCCTGTGACGGTCGATCGCGCACGGTAATAAAGCGGCAAACAAAGAATGATTAGTTAGCTAACGATGCAGAGCCTCAGACCAGCAAGGCGAGGACGATCCTTAGATTGGGCGTCTTGGAGTGCCTTGCCGCTCTGAGGCCCTGCGTCGTTAGAGGGTTTGGCTTCGCCAAACCTAACAACCAGGAACCAGGAACCAGAAACCAGAAACCAGAAACCAGAAACCAGGAACCGGGAACCAGAAACCAGGAACCGGGAACCAGAAACCAGGAACCAGAATGAACGACGTCCGTTTCGCCATTCGACAGCTGCTCAAAAATCCCGCGTTTACCGGGGTGGCGTCGTTGACGCTGGCGCTCGGGATCGGAGCCAACACGGCCGTGTTCAGCATCATTAATGGGCTTCTGCTCCGGCCGCTGCCTTATGCCAGGCCTGAACAATTGGTGACGTTGTGGGAGCGCAACCCGCCACGGGGGATCGACCAGGAACGCGTGAGCGGCCCCAATTACCTCGATTGGCGCGAGCAGAACACGGTGCTTTCTGATCTGGCGGTCAGTCCGGGTTGGGAAGGAAGCGAGGAATTTAACCTCGTGCTGCGCGACAGCACCATCAAGGTTCACGCCAGTTATGCGTCCGCCAGCCTGTTCTCCACCCTGGCCACCACTCCTCTGCTCGGACGCACCTTCCTGCCTGACGAAGATCGCAAAGGCGGCAACCGCGTGGCTGTCCTTAGCCATGGTTTGTGGCAGCGCCATTTTGATGGTGACCCCAACGTGGTTGGGCGAACGCTGACGGTCGACACCTATGGGCGACGCGACTACACCATCGTCGGAGTGATGCCGCCCGGCTTCGGGTTACCCAGCCGTTCCGAGCTCTGGCTGCCTTTGGGTTGGATGGGGGTGACTTTGACCGAACGGCGCTCGGCGCATTGGCACAACGTGATCGCGCGGTTGAAACCTGGGGTCACCGTGGCCCAGGCACAAACAGAGTTGAACGCCATCCAACGCCGGCTGGCCCAGGCGCATCCGGAGGACACCATCGGCTCTGAAGTCGCGGTGGTGCCGTTATTGCACCAGGCGTTGGGATCGAATCTGCGCACGGCGCTGCTGGTTTTGTGGGGAGTGGTCGCGGGTGTCTTGCTCATCGCCTGCGCCAATGTTGCCAATCTTCTGCTCGCCCGGGCGGCCGCCCGGCAAAAGGAGATCGCCCTGCGCCTGGCCTTGGGCGCCGGGCGCTGGCGTGTGATGCGCCAGTTGCTGGTGGAAAGCGTCCTGCTTGGACTGATCGGCGGTTCCTTGGGCGTCTTGCTCGGGTGGGGCGGGCTGCATCTTTTCGTGGCCGCCAGTCCCAGTCACATCCCGCGTTTGGGGGGCCTCGCTCTGGACGGCACGGCGCTTGCCTTTACGCTTGGGCTTTCCTTGCTCACAGGTGTGTTGTTTGGGCTCACGCCTGCCTGGCAGTTTCTGCGTCCCGATTTGAACCAAACTTTGAAGGAAGAATCGCCGGGTGTTTCCGGGGGTCGCTCGATGAGCCGCATCCGCAGCATCCTGGTGATCGCGGAGGTCGCTATCTCCATGGTGCTGTTGGCTGGGGCCGGCTTGATGCTGCAAAGCTTCGCGCGCATGGTTCGCGCCGAACGCGGTTTTCCGCCCGAGCATTTGCTGACCGCTGAACTGGATTTCTCAGTGTCCGGGTTTACGACTTGGACCCGACCGACGGCCACCCGGCCACAGGTTGCTTTGCAGGCATTGATCGAACGGATCCGGGCCTGGCCCGGCGTGCAAGCCGTTGGCGCCGGCAGCCGGTTGATCCGGCGCGAGAACCGGCCGCCCAATGAAGTGGTAACGATTTTTGGGCGGCCCGCCCTGAAGCCCGAGGAACAGCCCAGAGCCGAGTTCAAAGGCATCACGCCCGATTGGCTGCGTGCGCTGGGCGCGCGCGTGTTGCGAGGGCGCGACTTCACGGAGGCAGACACGTTGGCGGCGCCGGGCGTGGTGCTGATCAACGAGACGATGGCTCGTCGTTATTTTCCGAACGAAGATCCGATCGGCCAGCGCTTCAAGATGGGCAGCAGCCGCCCGGCCTTGGACGCCACCAACGCCTGGGGCACCCCGCTGTGGTCCGAGATTGTGGGGATCGTCAGTGACATCAAATCCCTGCATGCGCATCCGGAAGTCGTGCCCGAGGTCTATCAACCCTACTGGCAATGGCCGATGCAAAACCCGACGCTGCTGGTCCGCACGACGGGTGATCCCAGAATGTTAGGGGAGGCGATTCGGCGTGAAACCAAAAGTGTGATCCCGAGTCTGCCGCCGCCGTTCATCCGCGCGATGGACGATCTGGTCGCCGACACGCGGGCTCAACCGCGGCTGCAAACCGGCTTGCTCACTTTATTCGCTGCGCTGGCGTTGGGATTGGCGGCGGTGGGTCTCTATGGAGTGCTGGGATATACCGTGACCCAGCGCCGCCGCGAGATCGGCGTGCGCATGGCGTTGGGCGCGCAACCGCGTGATGTGTTGCGGCTCGTGATCGGCCGCGGTATGAGGCTGGCCTTGCTCGGCATCGGCCTCGGTTTGTTTGGCGCGTTCGCTCTGACCCGCGTGCTGCGCGGGCTGCTTTTCGAAGTGCAACCGAATGATCCGCTGACTTTCGCTGCCGTTCCTGTCTTGCTGGCGGCGGTGACGGTGCTGGCTTGTTGGTTTCCGGCTCGACGCGCCGCGCAAATCCATCCCATGGAGGCCTTGCGCCATGAATGAGATGGACAGGGAAGCCGGGCCGGGGCGCGCGCTGATTCGGATGCCGACGGCATGTCCTGGCGGACGCCGATTGTCTAGTGTCGTGTTGATGATGAACCATTAACCCATCAAAGAGTCTCATGAAAAAAACAACCTTGTGCACTCATAACCCGGCGCCGCTGCGCCGCCGGACCACCTTGGTTCTCGCCGTCGCGGCCTGCGGGCTTGCCCTGCTGCCCGTGACCAGAGCTGAAACTGAAGAGAAGCTGGAGAAGACTTTCCCCGCGTCGGCCGGCGGCCAGCTCGTCGTCGAGGTGGATTTTGGATCGATCGAAGTCAGCAGCAATGCGGTCGACGAAGTTTCCATTCACGTCTGGCGCCGGGTCAGCCGCGGGAGCAAGGCTGACGAACAAAGCTTCCTGGACGAACGGCCGGTGACCTTCGCTCAGGAAGGCAGCACGGTCACGGTTCGCTCCAAGGGGCCGGCCTTGAAGAATTGGAAAGGCAAACAGCGGGTCGAAGCCAAATATGTCATCGCGGTGCCCTCCCAGTTCGGCGCCCGCCTCAAGACGGCCGGAGGCAGTATCGACTTGCGCGATCTGCAAGGCGCCTTTAATGCCAGCACCAGCGGCGGCGCGTTGAAGTTTGCGCGCTTGCGTGGACCCCTCGATGGACGCACGGCCGGAGGCGCCATCCGCATGAACGACTGCGATGGTGCGCTCAAGATCCAAACCAGCGGCGGCAGGATCGACGTGAGCGGCGGCGGCGGCACGCTGGATGGACGCACCTCCGGCGGATCCGTGGCGGTCAAGACTTTCCAAGGCCCGGTGCATGTGGAGTCGGACGGCGGCGGAATCCGCCTCGATGATGTGGCTGGCAAGGTTTATGGCGCGACCTCCGGTGGATCCATTTCCGCGTCGTTCAGTTCCTTGACCGAACCGGTCAACCTCCAAACCTCGGGTGGAAGCGTGACTCTGCGTGCGCCTGCCAACGCCGCGTTTGACCTGGACGCTTCCACCTCCGGCGGCGGCACCAGCAGCGAATTACCCGTGACCATCACCGGCAAAAAAGCGCACGACCACCTGAAAGGGCCAGTCAACGGCGGGGGCAAACCAGTTGTGCTCCGCTCCGACGGCGGCGGTGTGCAGGTGAAGAGGTTGTGAAAAGCGGAAAGCGGAAAGCGGAAAGCGGAATGCCGATGACTGAGTTAAGCCGGGCCAAGTAGCTTGACCCGATCGAACATACGCGCGGGCGCGATGTGCTTTGGTGTCACCCGGCGTTTGCCAATCGATGCGCTTACCTGCACAACGGCAGGGAACTGATCTGCGTGTCCCTGGCCGCCAGGGCTTAAACCGTATGAAAACCGCCGCCAACATCAGGAGGGCTCGATTGGGCCCGTTACAGTCTATGGACAAATGGCTG
>DATLUX010000045.1:0-20220 GCA_035577805.1 Verrucomicrobiia bacterium | reverse complement strand
GGGATCGCGTCGCCATGGCTCATTCCGTCGAAGGCCGTTTTCCCTTCCTTGACTACCGCGTGGTTGAGTTCTGTAGTCGGCTGCCGGCAGACCTCAAGCTCCGCGGGTTGACCGAAAAGTATCTCTTGAAGAAACTGGGCGAACGCTGGTTGCCGCAGGAGATTTGGCGCCGTCGGAAGCGCCCGTACCGCGCTCCCATCCACCGCAGTTTTTTCAACCAACCCGACCTGGCGGCCCGTTGTTGAACGACCTGAAGTCCAATCTCCAAACCCACGATTATCGTTTCGCCTCTGCCGTCGACACAATCGTGCGCAGCCGGCAGTTCCGCGAAATTCGAGGCAAAGACGCGATCGACGAACATGAGGTGGCGGCGAGGTGACGGTGCTGGTGGCTGGTTTCTAGTTCCTGGTTTGGACATTTTGGCACGTTTCCAACCGTCGTTGGATTCAAGTCGATTGCTCATTGCTCATTGCTCATTGCTCATTGCTCACTGCTCATTGAGCAATCGGGCATGGCGATGCAGCGGGATTCTGTGCGGTTCAGGGGCCGTGAAAGTCTCCAACTGTTTGGACGCGCATTGAGGCGGTAAACTCGGACATTCGTCGACATTCAATTATCCGCATTCGACAATTGAAATTTGGCAATCCGCAATTTGAATGGGCGCTCAAACCAACGTCAACAAACTCACCTCCGGCCGGCAATTAAAGCGCATGCCGTGGAGATTCCCGACCCCGCGCGTGATATGAATCCAGCGATCTTCCCAGCGATGCAATCCTTGCACGAACCGCTTGTCACGGACGGGGGCGAAAGGAGTGCCCAGGAACATCAGGTCACATTGGCCGCCGTGGGTGTGACCGCATAACATCAACTGCCACGGATACGAGCGCAGCAATTCTTTGGAATCCGGATTATGCGAGAGCAAAATCGTCGGGGCGCCTTCCGGGGCGGCGTCGGGCCGCTTGCCCAAGGCCGCGGCCGCATCCAGTTCCTCTGCCCACAGATCGCCCACGCCTGCCAGCACCAGATACCGCGAGCGGACCTGCACGAGCGTCGCGCGATTATGCAGAAGCTGGACGCCCGCATCGGCGAGCAATTGACGCACCAGACTGGTGTCGCTATAGCCCGCCGTCCCCACCCACCGGCCACCGTCATGATTGCCCAGGGTCGCGTAGGTTGGCGCCGCGTCCGCCAACGGCTTGAGGATTTCGGCATAACGCCGGAACGCATCGTAACGCCACGTGATGAAGTCGCCCGTCAGGCAAATCAAATCCGGTTGCAGGCTGAGCCCCTGTTTCACGGCCGCGCCGATAAACTCGAGGCTAACATGCTCGGAAGCGTGGAAGTCCGACAATTGCAATAGGCGAATGGGGGTGCCGCCCAGGCCGAGGGGAACATCATGCCGCCCGACCGTCAGCCAACGCGGTTCAATCCATTTGGCATAAATAAACCCACCGACACCGCCGCCAAAAGCGCCGGCTACGAACTTTCGCCGAGACCATTTTTTAATCTCCATGGGCATCCGGACATCCACCGCGGTGAAACTAGGCCGGGACCCAAGCACAGTAAATGGGGAAAATGGGCGTGCGTGGGACGCATTCACACGCGCTGCACGGAAAGAGAGTAAGAGTAAGAGTAAGAGTAAGAGCGGTGTGAAACAAAGCCGGTTTCCTACTCTTGCTCTTACTCCTCCTTGCAACCAAGCGTCAGGCGAGGTCTGCAGTCCGCGCCCGTGGCAAGAAGATCAGAAAATCGATTATCAATCGCAGCAATAGAGCGATACAGCTTCCCTTTCCGTCCGGTGGAGCTGGGGAGTATGCCATCGAGCTGCCTTGTGCGGGGGCAGGGCCTGAATACGGCCCCGGCATCGGTCGTCCTCCCGTTGCGCCTTGCTCCTGGAGGCTATTTCTGGATAGGATGTGGTTCGTCATTCCCGATTCTACAATGCGATTGCTTACCCGCATGCGATTTATTGCCGCCGTTTTGGCCGGGCTTGGCGCCCTGGTCTCGTCCGCCTTGGCCGACAGCGTAGTGGTCTTCAACGAGATCATGTATCACCCGCTGACCAACGAGCCCGCGTTGGAATGGGTGGAGCTGCAGAACCAACATTCGGTCGATGTGGATATCTCCGGCTGGCGCGTGGATGGGGCGATCCATTTCACGTTTGCCGAAGGAACGATCATGCCGCGCGGAGGCTATTTGGTGGTCGCGGGGGCGCCGGCCTCGTTTCCGGGGCTGGCCAACGTGGTTGGGCCATTCACGGGGCGGCTGGGCAACGGAGGTGACCATCTGTTGCTACGTAATCGCAACGATCGTGTGATCGACGAGATCACGTACGGCACGGAAAGCGATTGGCCAGTGGCGCCCGATGGCGCCGGGCCGTCTTTGGCTCGCCGGGCCCGCGATCGGAACGGGGCCGATCCGGCGAACTGGCAAGCGAGCGCTCAGATCGGCGGCACGCCCGGCGCCGAAAATTTTCCGGTGCGCCCGCCCACCGTGGCGACCAACACGTTGGTGTCCGGTACCGGCACCTGGCACTACGACGATTCCGGCACCGATCTGGGCATCACCTGGCGACAACCGGATTACGACGATCAGGACTGGCGTTCCGGCCTCGGCCTTTTTTACCTGACAGATATACCGCTGGCCTTGCCGAAGAACACGCCGCTTGCTCCTGGCCGGATCACTTATTATTTCCGGACGAGCTTCGTCTTTAACGGAGACCGCACCCGGGTGGCGTTGCAGGCGCGTCCGTTCGTGGATGATGGCATGGTGGTTTATCTCAATGGCGCGGAGATTTTCCGCGCGAACATGGCCTCCGGAGTAATCACTTACGATTCGCTGGCCATCGGTCAGGTCGGCAATGCCAATTGGAGTGACGCCATTCCCCTGCCCGCCAGTTTGCTGCAGAGCGGCCGCAATGTGTTGGCGGTGGAAGTTCATCAAGGACCGAACCTCGTGGCCTATCCGGATGCCGTGTTGGCCTCCGGGCCTGTGGGCTATTGGCGGCTCGGTGAATCAGGTGGGATCGCCTACAACTCCGCGGTCACGGCCGGGCAGGCCAATGGAACCTACAGCGGAATCGCCGCGGCCAACCTGACGGACGCAGGCCCGCGCCCGTCCGACATGGTCGGTGCGCAGTCCCTGGTCGGGTTCGAAGGCAACAATCCCGCCACGCGTTTCGCTGGCAACGGAGATGGAGGGAACGATGTCGTCACGATCCCGGACACGGGCAATTTCAACTTCGCGGGGTCGCATCGGTTTACGCTCGAAGCTTGGGTGAACGCGGCACCGACGCAGGAGGAAGGCGCAGCGGTGATTGCCAAGGGCACGGGCGGAGGCGGGGAACAGTTCGCCATCGATATCGTGGGAGGCACCTACCGATTCTACGGTTGGGATGGCGGCTCGCCCAACGCGGCGACGGTGGTCGGCAGCAGCATTGGTCCGAACAACACCTGGCAATATGTCGTGGCCGCTTATGATCAACCGGCGGGGCGCATGAGGCTTTATATAAATGGCGTCGAACGCGGCAGCGCCGCGCCCCGGCCGAGCCTGGTGAATAACACCCATGACGTCAGCATCGGCTCCCGCCAACTCGGCTCCGGCGCTTATGACCTGAACTTCGACGGGCGCATCGATGAAGTTGCCATCTATAACCGGGCTTTATCGACTAACGAAATCCTGGCCCATTTCAATGCCGCCTTCACCAATAACGCTGCCGCCGGGCCCGACACCAATGACGCCGTCTTTGGCCTCGAATTGGCCACGACCGAAATCGTGCCGGAACCCACCGTCCCGCAGTTGGCGTTCAACGAATTCTCCTCCGCCACCAACGCGGATTTTTGGATCGAACTGATCAATCCGGGGACAACCAACATGAGCCTGAGCGGCTGCACGTTGGCCCGTTTCGGTGGCGCCACGAATCGCGAATACGCGTTGCCGGCTCTGTCGCTCGCTCCGGGCCAACTGCTTCAGGTCACGAAAGCGCAGATGGGTTTCGGGGCCGATCCCGGCGATCGCCTGGTCCTTTACGGACCGGGACGCGCGCGTGTGTTCGACGCACTGGTCGCGAAACGCGAGCCGCGCGCGCGCCATCCCGATGGGGACGGCCCCTGGCTGTTTCCCTCGGCGCTGTCGCCCGGGACCTCCAATCAATTCGTCTTCCGCGATGAGCTGGTAATCAATGAGATTATGTATCATCACCTCGACGAATTGCCGATCCCGGCCACTTACTCGCCCACCAATCAGTTGATTAACATCAGCAATCTCTGGCGGTATCACGCCGAAGGCGTCGACCTGGGAACAAGCTGGCGCGCGCCGGGCTACGACGACAGTTCCTGGCCGGCCAGCAACGCCGTGTTTTATGCGCCAACGAACTTCTTCGTGCTGCCAGCGCCCAAGAACACCTTTCTGCCGGTCACCAACAGCCTGGGCGAACGAATCATCACGTTTTATTTCCGGACGCAATTCCAATTCCAGGGCGAAACCAACGGCCTGCGTCTGGGGCTCAATCCGATCGTGGACGACGGCGCGGTGTTTTATCTGAACGGCGTGGAGGTCTACCGTCTGGCCATGCCGGCCGTGCCGGCTGCGATCGTTTACGGTTCACTGGCCACCAGCAACGTCGGGGTCCCTGGCTTCAGCGGCCCGCTTTTAATTCCCAGCACCAGCCTTGTCCAAGGCCTGAATACTCTGGCCGTGGAGGTCCATCAGGTCGCGGCCATCAGCAGCGACATGGACTTCGGGACGGAACTGCTCGCCTGGTACGAACTGACGCCCTTCGTCCCTTTCCGCGAGTCACCGGAATCCTGGATCGAGCTCTACAATCGCAGCACGCATCCGGTCAACCTGGCCGGATGGCGGTTGGACGAAGGGATCGATTTCCGGTTTGCTTCCGGGCAAAGCATTGGGCCAGGAGGCTACTTGGTGGTCGCCAAAGACGTCGCTTACCTCCGCTCCCTCTATCCAGGACTGTCGGTCGTCGGGCCGTTCACCAACCGGCTGAGCCGGCACAGTGACCGCATCGTCCTTAAAGACCCGGACAACAATCCGGCCGATCAAGTTCGTTATTTCGCAGGCGGTCGTTGGCCGGAATATGCGGACGGGGGCGGCTCGAGCCTGGAGTTGCGCGATCCCTGGGCCGACCGGACCCAACCGGAAGCATGGGCGGCGAGCGACGAAAGCAGCAAGAGCGCCTGGCAAACCTTCAGCTGGCGGGGGATCGCAGCCGCTGCTCAATCCGGCGAGCCCAATTTATGGCGCGAGTTTGCTCTTTGCCTGGTGGACGGTGGGGGCGAAGTGTTGCTGGACGACTTCAGCATCGTGGAGCGGCCGGCCACGACCCCGAAACAGCTTTTGGCGAATGGCGATTTTAGCGGCGGCTCAGCCGCGCATTGGCGATTCCTGGGCAACCATCAACGCAGCCGTGTGGAACCCGAGCCTGGCAATCCTGCCAATTACGTCCTGCACCTGGTGGCCAGCGGAGCCGGTGAATATCAGGGCAACCAGATCGAAACCACGCTGACCAACAACGCCTCCATTGCCAATGGCACCGAATATGAGATCTCGTTTCGTGCCAAATGGCTGGCCGGCCATCGCAAACTTAATTCGCGTCTTTATTTTAATCGCCTCGCGCGCACCGTCGATCTGGCTGCGCCCACCCGCAACGGCACACCCGGCGCCCCCAATTCCCGGCTCCAACCGGGCCTCGGACCCACCTTCGCCCAATTTCAACACAGCCCAACCGTGCCTCCGGCCAATCAACCCGTCACGGTCCAGGTCGCGGCCGGCAGCCCCAACTCGGTGGCTGATTGCGTTTTGTTCTGGTCCGTCAACGGCGGTTCCTGGCAAAACGCGCCCATGACCCGTGATCCAGAGGCGCTGTTGCAGCCTGACCTTCGGGCGTCGTCCGTGCCTTACTTGATCTTTAACGCCCAGATCCCTGGCGCGGCTCCGGCCAGCATCGTGCAGTTTTACGTGCAAGCCACCGACGACGCGGGCGCTTCGGCCATGTTCCCGGCGCGCGGGCCCACCTCGCACGCGCTCTACGTGGTGCAGGATGGACAAGCCGGCCCCGCCTCCGGCCTCCACAACTTCCGCATGGTCATGACCAGCGCCGACGCCAATTACCTGCACACCCCCACCAACACCCTCAGCAACGAGTTGCTGGGTTGCACCGTGATTTATGATGAACAGGAAGTGTTCTACGACGCCGGCGTTCGGTTGAAGGGCAGTTTCGTCGGACGCAATGTGGCTCGCGTCGGATTTCACGTGGAATTTCCGGATGACCATTTGTTTCGAGGAGTGCATTCCATCGTATCGGTCGATCGCTCCCAGCACACGCAACTCGGCGGCGTCGGCGACATTGTCCTCAAACACGTCGCGGCGCACGCTGGGGGTATTCCGGAGATGCAGGATGATCTGGCGCGGTGCCTGGCCCCATTGCCTTCCTATGACAGCATGTCGGTCCTGCGCTTGACCGGCTTCGACAATGACTGGCTGGATGCGCAGTTCCAGAACGGCGCCGAGGGCGCCCAGCACGAAGTCGAAGTGTTACGCTGGAATCTTTCGACCGTGGGGGGTAATCCTGAAAACCCCAAGAACGTCGGCAACGAAAGCACCGGCACCGGCTACGCCAACCTCGAAGTGGCCAACTACGGAAATAATCCCGAGGCTTACCGATGGTTCCTGCTCAAGGTCAACGACCGCGAACAAGATGACTTTTCGCGTGGCATCGCCTTCTGCCAACTGTTCAGTCTGGCGGGCACGGCCTTCGAAGCTCAGGCTCAGCAAGTCCTCGACCTCGATGAATGGCTCCGGGTGATGGCGTATCAACAATTGATCGGGCCGGCGGACGCCTGGTTTACCGGCGCCAACATCCACAACTTCCGCATTTATGCTCGGCCGCAGGATCAGCGGGTGCTGTACATGCCGTGGGATTGGGACTCGGCCTTTCAAATCGGCACCACCACCTCGCTCCAGGGCAGCGGCAGTATCACCAAACTCCTGGGCAACCCCAACCGGCACCGTGCTTATTATCATCACCTCTACGATCTGGTCACGAGCACGTTTAATTCGGCTTACATGTCTCGCTGGACGACCCACTACGGCGCCATCGCCAGCCAGGATTTAAGCGGCATTCTTTCCTATATTGGAGGCCGGGCCACTTTCGTGCTTAGCCAATTGCCAACCGCCACAACCTTCGCCATCACCAATAACGCCGGCGCCGACTTCGAATCCGCCAGCAACTCCGTGACACTCACCGGCACCGCCCCCATTTCCGTCGCCAGCATTGAAGTCAACGGTGTCCCCTACGCCCTCACCTGGCTCTCCGACAGCGTCTGGCGCTTGACCGTCCCGCTCCAGGCCGGCGCGAATCTTTTGTCGGTTCAAGGTGTGGACGCCCTCGGGCAACGTCCGGCCAATCGGTTGGACACCATCACCGTCACCAACAACGGCCCCAGCGCCCTGCAACCCGTCGTGATTAATGAGTGGATGGCCGATAACGCCGCCCCGGGCGGCTTCCCGGATCCCGCCGATGGCCTCTATCAGGATTGGATCGAGCTGTTTAATCCCAATGACGCGCCCGTCAACCTCGGCGGTTATCATCTGACTGATAACCTGAGCCAGCCAACCAAATGGCAGATCCCCGCGCCCACGCTGATCGCGCCGCACGGATTCCTGCTGGTCTGGGCGGACGAAGACGGTTCGCAGAACAGCACGGCGCCGGACGGCGGCCTTCACGCCAACTTCAAGTTAAGTGCCGGCGGCGAGCTCATCGCGTTGATCGCTCCCGACGGTGTGGCCCGCCAGCATGTCGTGGCGTTCGGGCCGCAGTTCCAAAACGTAAGCCAGGGCTTGTTCCCGGATGGCAACACCAACGCCTATTATTTCATGACCAACTGGACTCCGCGGGCCTCCAACGTGCTCGGTCTGCCCCTCGCTCCGCGGTTTACGAGCATCGTCCTCGAGGATTCCACCACAGTGACGCTCACCTGCGGCGCGATTCCAGGACGCACTTACCACGTGGAATTCAAAGACACCCTGGACGCTCCACAATGGACTCCCCTCGGCGCCCCGATAACCCCTACCGCGCCCACCTTGACCGCGCGCGACACCGGCCCATTTCCGCGTCAGCGTTTTTACCGGGTGCGTCTCGAATAGAGGTGCCGTCGAAGTACTAGACTAGACTAACGGCTCGGGCACGCCAACGGTTCGATCGAATAGCCGGCTCTACAGGCTTGCCTGCCGTAGCCCGTAGGGCCCAGGCGTGTAACGAGGTACACCCTGACATGAGCACGAACATTGGGGCCATGAACTTCCATCTGCTTATGCACTAGAACACCTTGAACCTGTTCTCCGGCGGCCGCCTTGATCCAGACTGCTGGGTTTTTCTGCCCCACATCTTTCTGCGGTGCCATCGGGTCCTTCTGTGCGCCCCGGCCGTTGCCCATCCCAAAGATCGGTCGCCCTTTCCTTAAGAAATCATGTAACTATTCCCGTAAGACACCGCAGGAAGCGTATGACATGAACAACGATCCCATCCTTTGCTCCTCCTGTGGCGCCTCCCTCGATGCGGCGGCACCTGGCGGTCTATGTCCGCGCTGCCTGATGGCCCGCGCGATGATACCGACCGAGTCCCTCACTGGCCCGCGCGCCGCGCCACCGACTGTCGGGCAAGTCGCGGCGGCGTTTCCGACTCTCGACGTGTTTGAACTCATCGGCGCTGGTGGCATGGGCGCCGTCTTCCGAGCGCGGCAGTTGAAGCTAAACCGTCTGGTCGCTTTGAAAGTGTTGCCGGCATCACTGGCGGCACGCGACCCGGCGTTCGCGGAGCGTTTCGAGCGCGAGGGCCAGATGCTGGCCCGGCTGCATCACCCGAACATTGTGGCCGTCTATGATTCCGGCCGGGCCGGCGATTTCTTTTATCTGCTGATGGAACATGTGGATGGCGTCAATCTCCGAGAGGCGATGCGCGCAAGCCGGTTCACTCCTGCGCAGGCGCTCGCCATCGTGCCGCGCATCTGCGACGCCCTCCAATTCGCCCACGACGAAGGCGTGCTCCATCGCGATATCAAACCCGAAAACATCCTGCTCGACGCAAAAGGCCGCGTGAAACTCGCCGACTTTGGGGTTGGCAAAATGCTTGGCGAAACCGCCGAACTCGGGTCGAGCGGATCCGCGCCCGCACCGCCAGGCGGCGCGCTGACTCAAGCCGGCACCGCACTGGGCACCCCTCAATACATGGCCCCCGAGCAGCGCGAACATCCCGATACCGTCGATCATCGCGCCGATATCTACTCGCTCGGTGTGGTGTTTTATGAGCTGTTAACCGGCGAATTGCCCGTGGGCAAATTCGCGCCTCCCTCTGAAAAATCCGCGACCGATCCGCGCGTGGACACCATCGTGCAGCAGGCTTTGGAACAGGAACGCGAACGCCGCCAGCAAAGCGCGGGTGAAGTCCGGACGCAGGTGGAGACAATCGCGGGCAGCCCGCCTGCAAACAGTTCAGCACAGCGGATGCCGGAGCGGCCTGAACCTAAGAAGACACGGCCGCTGCGCGTGGCGCTGTCGGTCGCAGCGACCATCGCGTTCGTGTGTCTTTTAGCCTTCCTCTTCATCGTCACCGGATTGCTTCCCTCTGGATGGCCGTCCAGTGCCGGGAGGCGCGATTTCACTGCGCCGGCGGAGTCAGCCTCAGCCGAACGCTGGTCGCCGCCGATCTCGCCGGGTGCGCAGGTGAACTTGGAGAAGATATACGAGGAAACTGAAGATCTGGCTCGGCGAGGCCGATACGAAGAAGCCCTGCAACGCCACCTCTGGTATCACAATCACGCGTTGGAAATTAACCCAGCTCACTCCGGGGTTCGCCTGTCCTTCTGGCTCATGAACTGGATGGAGTTGGCCCGCCGCTACCCCAAAGCCAAACAGGCGCTGATCGAAGTGCGCGACCGGGGCACCCGCGGTTTCGCCGGCGGTGGCGGCAATTTCGACCTGTTCATGGAAGTCAGCTCGATCAACGCGCAACTTGGCGACCGGGACGCGACCTATCTGTTGTTTAAATCCATCCATGCGCAGGACCCGCAGCTCGCCAGCCAGTGTTATCCACTGGTGGAAGACGCGCTCGTCGAACGAGGGGATTACGCACTCTGCACCAGCTTTATCCCTGATTTTCTGAAGCGCTTTGAAAGCATCTGTGCCTTGCGGCAACGGACGTTGGAAATCGCCGACCGCACTCAGGAACCAAACCCGGTCTCCGTTCGCGAACAGGCGCAGCGGGCATTCATCAAGGACACGCGCAAGCTCACCGAAATCCTCGTGGGCGTCGGACGCAAGCCGGACGCGGAAACCATCCGGGACCGGGCGGTGGCGATTCTGGATCTGCCCGGATTGCGGTCTGCGGTGGAGGACGCCGAGCAGAACGTGGCGAAACGTCCGGCCAGTCCCGGGTCCGGCCGACCCGCGCAAGCACTCGGTTCGCTGAGGCTCATTGGTGCGCTCGGCTACAAGAACATTGCTATTGCCCGCACCGAATCGCTCGCCGGCCAGCCCCTCCACCAGGTGATTGCCCGGTTTTCCGGCCCGGGATTGTCTCCGGATCAAATTGGCGATCCCGGCCTCGTGTCGGGCCCGTTGCTGGTTCCTTCTGCAGAACAGCGAATCGACGAAGAATCTCCCGCTCCATTCAGAAGCGACCAGCAAGTCACCAATACCGCCAGCGCGTTCAGTTTCGAATGTCCGGGCGAATGTCAGCTCCGTTTCGCATTTTCAGGAGAAGATTTGGCGCGCCAGGCCGCGGAGCAAATCAAGACGGCGTTGGCGCAGCCGGTTTCATTGATTCCAGGAACAAACCTCCCCCTCTTCAACGTCGGCCCATGGAAAGGCTGGCTGGAAACCCGCCGCTTCCGACCTGTCCCCGGCAGATTCACCTTCTTCCCTCATCCGGGCCGCTCACCGGCAATGATTCCTGGAAGCAACTGGATCGACTCCGCCGTCGCCACCATCCCGCCGAACAGCAGACTCGTGATTACCGGCAACTACGTGCTCGACGGTCTTTCTCAGCCTCAGCATGAGTTTTCCACGACCCTGACGAGCGGCCCTGACGAGTCGGGCATCTTTTGGTTCACCTGGTATTGCCTGCCCAATCCCCAGCGAGCAGATGATGGCCCGAAGGAAACTTGGGAACTGTGCATCCACGATGCGACCACCGGACAGGAACTGCACCGCGTTCATCCACCCGAACCACTCCGGGGCGGCTGGCAACGACGAGGTTGGACCGAGTCTGTAAACCTGGCCTCGAACACGCGATTCGCGCTGAACCTGTTCGAGCGCACCAGCCAACCCGAGCGGCCGGGGCAACGTCCTTCGGCATTTTTTCTGGAGATGATCATGCCGTCTCGCCCAGAAACTGCGGCGACTTCGCCCACTACAGAAAGCATGAAGATCGGAATCCTGTCTGATCACGCCGAGCGCCCGCTCTGGAATGTCGCAAGGGAAGGTCTGAAAGGTGCAGCCGCTCGCGGCGACGCGAAAGCCAAAGCCGCCTTGCAAAAGTATGCCTCGACTCAGTGAGAATGATCCTCCGCCCGGGTCCGCTGGGCAGGCGTTTGTCACCACGCACTGGACGCGCGTGTTGGAGGCGCGCGGCAATTCGTCGGAAGCGCGGGCCGCGCTCAGCGATCTTTGCGGCGCCTACTACGAGCCCGTGCTCGCTTTCCTCCGGCACAGCGTCCGCGAGGCGGACACCGCCCGCGAGCAGGCCCACGAGTTCTTCGCGTATTTGCTGGAGTGCAATGGGCTCGGCGGTGTCGAGCGCGGACGCGGGCGCTTTCGCAGCTACCTGCTCGGTGCGCTAAAACACTTCCTGGCCCGCCAGCACGAACACGCTCAGCGACAGAAACGTGGCAGCGGCTCCATGTCCGTGCCGCTGGATGCCGGCACCGACACTTCACCCGGCTTCGTTCTCGCGGATACACGCACCTTGCCCCCCGACGAGTTCTTCGATCGCCATTGGGCGCTCACCGTGCTCGATCGCGCGCTGGCCGCCTTGCAACGGGAGTGGGCAGAGGCCGGCCGATCGGATGACTTTGTTCGTCTGAAGCCGTGGCTGACGGGGGACGCCGCCCATGGCCATCAGTCCGCCGTGGCACCTGCACTGGGCCTGAGCGAAGGCGCGTTGAAGGTCGCCGTGCACCGTCTCCGCCGCCGCTTTCGCGAGCTGGTAAAATCCGAAGTCGCTCACACGCTCAATGTCGCGGACAACGTGGAGGACGAAATGCGTCACCTCTTCGCAGCGCTAGGCGGGTGAGCCGTTCCCGCCGTGGACGGAGCGCTGATGGCCTTAAAGCTTGTCTATTAGCAGCGTTCTGTTAAAAAGTAAAAGGCCCTTCACCATGGAATCAACCAGCCACTTGAGTAGACGCGGTATCTTCGCTCCGCTGTGGCTCTTGCTTTTGACCTGCCTGCTCCCCCCGCTTTCCGCTCTTCCTGCTGATCCCCTCGACCACTGGTCGCTCCGCAGTCCGGCCCCCACTGGCATCGACATGCTGGATGTGACGTTCGGCGCAGGCAAATTTGTCGCCGTCGGTTATGGGGGACTGTTGATCTATTCACCGGATGGCGTGACCTGGAAGATCCAGAACTCCATCGTGGCCGACCACGTGTTTGATGTTGTTTATGGCAATGGGCTGTTTCTGGCGACGCAGATTCGGGATTACGTGGTGTTGGTGTCTCCGGACGGCGAAACGTGGACGTGGTTCGTTTCTCCCGCCAATTTCGAAGGCCTCGGCTACGCCGACGGTCTGTTCCTGGGCGGCGGCTGGACTGGCTCCGAGTTTGCCGTGTTCACGTCGCCGGACGGCGCCGACTGGACGCGCCGCGGCCAGCTTCCTGGTCAGATTACCCAAATCATGCGCGTCAACGGCCGTTTTGTGGCCACGGGCTATAACGGCAAGATCTATTCATCGCCGGACCTGGCCGACTGGGCCATCCACCAGACCGACTACGGCACATGGTTTTCGGGGCTCGCCTATGGCAACGGCGTTTTCGTCGCCGTCGCCCTTGAGTTGGGCGCAATAACGTCGAGTGATGGGATGAACTGGACCAACACCTTGGGCGGGATCGGCCTCTCTGACGTCGTTTATGCGCAAGGGCAATTCGTTGCTGTGGGAGATTCGCGAACCGCGAGATCACAGGACGGGACCAATTGGGTGACACAGATCCTGCCCAATCCTTCCTCAGGCTTTCGAAACATCCCCAATGCTCTGGCTTACGGTAACGGCACCTTCACCGCCGTGGGCGCATACGGGCGGGTGATCACGTCTGTGGACGCCACGAACTGGGTTGTGCAAAGCCGCGGCACCGTGGTAACCCTGAACGGCGCCGTCCATACTGGGACAGAATGGGTCGCCGTGGGTAATTTCGAAGAGGTCATCGCCTCCACAAACGGTGTTGACTGGTTTACGCGACGAAGTCAGATCCCGGCAGATTTCATTGATGTGATCCACGCCAACGGCAGGTTGGGCGCGCTCACGCTCTATCTTGGCGGTTGGGCAAGCTTTTCCACTAATGGCTCCACCTGGGATGACCATTTCCTTGGGGAGGCTGAATTACCCTTGAACATGACGTATGGCGCCGGTCGTTGGGTAATCGTCGGAACCGGCGGACAAATCTGGACCTCCGATGACACCATTGAATGGACGAGCCGTGTTTCAAACACCAGCCTTAGCCTTAACCAGGTCATCTACGCCGAGGATCAGTTCATCGCCGTCGGCACGCAGGGAGCGATCATCACTTCGCCGGACGGCATTTCGTGGACCGTGCAGAATTCCGGCATATCCGCACATTTGAATTCGATCGCCTACCGCGACAGCGACCATCTTTTTGTCGCGGTCGGTGCCAAAGGCAGCGTTCTCACCTCTTCCAACCGAGTGAATTGGGCATCCCGATTCTTGGACACACGTCTTGTTTTCACCGACGTGGCCTACGGGGAAGGCCGTTTCGTTGCCGTGGGTCTTTACGGAGTGATCGCGACGTCGCTGGATGGACGCACCTGGCGCTTTTTGGAATCGCCCACCACTTACCACCTCTACAGTGTAGCTTACGGAGATCACAGCTTCCTGGCCGTGGGTGAGGATGGGTCCATTGTGCAATCCGACCCGGTTCTGCGGTTGACACTCGTCCGCGCCCCCTTCACAACGCTGCAATTGAGCGGGCCGCGGCAACGCTCAGTGAAAATTGAAGCCGCCAACGAGCTGAGTAAGACCACGATTTGGCAGCCCGCCGCCACTGTCTTTCTGGACGCCGAACCACTTCTTTGGACTGACCCAGCCGCCGACCACTTCCCGGTCCGTTTCTATCGAAGTAGCCTGGTCCCATAACGCGCAGCCGAGCCGCTCGCCGCCCGTGCGTATTCAGGCACTGCCCCGCACAGGCAGTCAGGGCGCGGTCCCGGCCTTGCTCAACACTTCCTCTGATCCACATCTTCAAGCGGCCTAAAGGCCACGGCACGGTCCAGGAGGCAGCAACCGAATGCGCCCCTCGCCGCCGTGCCCGTTACGTTTGTTGCCTTCAGGCAGGAGAAGATAACTAGTCCACGCGCAAACGGTAGAACCGCTGACTGGCTGTGGCGCTCGGATCGGTAATCTTTTTGACGAAGCCATCCCCGATGACCTGAGACACCGGACGCCATGAGGCGGCCTCGAGCGTTTCCTTAAACTCCAGGATGTATTGCTTCCCGGCCACGGTTGGGAAAGCGAACCCAAATGAATTGCCATCGCGAGTCGGTCCATTCAACACCGGCGGCAATCCGGAGGCATCCAGAACCGTTAACACGCGGTTGGGGAAGTCCCCGCTCGATTCGTTGAATGCGGATGACACCAGAACCAGCTCTTGCGCAGGGTCAGGATCGATGTTGCCCACACTGGGAATAATCCCAGCGAAATCGCGCAACTCGGTCTGCCACTTAAGAGTTTTCCGGTTGAGATCGTAGATCTGGATCACGGCGGAGGCTTGAGCCGCGCCCGTCTCCAGCCAGGTCAGCATGAAATCAGGTTGACCATCTCCGTCGAGATCGGCGGGCCCGATGATGTTCAAGGCCTGTTCGCTGGCGGGGTAAGGACCGAAGGCTCGCCATTTCGGGCCAGGTCGGTTCAGGGTCATTTGCCATTTCAACGTGCCATCGGCCCCGTTGAACACGTCGATCGTGCTCTCGGTCCGCATCACCAAGTCCATCGTGCCATCCTTGTCCCAGTCCCAGAACTGAGGAGCCAGCGGCTCTGGCCCGTCGCCAAAGGCATGCGTCCATTGAACGGCCCCATTAGCTCCATCAAGAATTGTTAAGACGCGATTCGTGAACAGGTCGTTGCTCGAGTCATGTCCCCATGTCACAGCTGCAAACTCATAAGGCGAATCGCCATCCACGTTCCGTGCGCCAAATCCAACGCTTCCCTGAGCCGTCGTCGTGTGCCACCGCAAGGCTTTGCTCGCGATGTCATAAACGTCCAGGCGCTCTGCAGACTGGCCATCTCCGAGGTATTGGCGAAGGACCAGCGCAATGTCCGGTGCGCCGTCTCCGGTCAAATCCGCAAAGGTCCACCGTCCCAAATCCGCTTTTTTCAAGCCCACGAAGCCGGATATTTCCCAATCAGCTGCCGGCAGCGTTGGGGCCAGCACCCATTTCAAAGTGCCATCTGCCCCATCAAAGATACGGATGGAATCCACCGTTTTGACACAGACATCGAGCATGCCGTCGTTTTCCCAATCGATTAAGGCCGTAACGCGCAAACGTTCTGGTCCCGATCCAAAGTTCGTGGCCCATTGGAGCGCGCCGCTGGCCAGGTCCAGGACCGTCAGCATACGATTGGTGTAGAGCTCGCTTTCCAAGTCGTAGCCGGCCGAGAAAAAGACAGCCTCCAACGGACGATCCGCATCAAGGTTGCCGATGGACAATGTCAGCGGTTCAAACGCCGTGAGGATCCCATCCTTCTGCCATTTGAGCTGTCCGTTGCCGAGATTGTAGACCTGGATGCAGTTCGAAACCTGCAATGAGTATTCGTCAGAGACATCGTAACGGTAAGCCACGACGACCAGATCGGGCAAACCATCCCCATCGACATCCGCGGGAATCGTTCGGCCAAAACTCGCCGGCCGCAACCCGAACGGACCGGATAAACTTGAGTTTGTGCCTGGCATGGCCGGGTCGAGCCGCCACCGGCGTGATCCGTCTGCTCCGTTAAAGACCTCGATGCTCGTGCCGGTGTTGACCACCACATCCAAAAGTCCGTCATCATTCCAATCAACCAAACGCGCCCGGAGCGCGTCTCGGCCGGCACCGAAGTCCTTCGCCCATTGAGTCTGCGCCGTGCCAGCTCGCAGCAGCGCGAGGTACAGAAGGAGCACCACGGCACCCCGGTTTATTTTGGTGGCCATTGGAACTTCCTTTCAGTCCGTCGACGGTTTGCGCGGTTCAAAGGCCTGGCCCAACTAACGCCAGGAGCATAGGCACCGCAGAGGTGACGTCAATCATCACTCTGAGGCCTCTGAGTCCTCTGTCCTTTCACCCCTCACCCTGCCCCCGTGAAGGGGAGAGAGTCGCCACGCCGTTGGCGTGGCATCGAATCACGCTCACGCACGCGATTTATCCCAGAGGAGTCCACGTTCGAGTTACGGAACAGCGGTCAACCGCAAGAACTTGGTTGCGCTGTCGATATTAACAGGCACCTCGATGTGTTGACCATTGCCGATCAGGCTGACGCCCGTGGCGGCCCAGGCGGCCGTCAGGACGGGCTTGGCTTGCAACGTGTAATAGACTCCTTCCAGGGAATCGAATCCCACCAAGATCTGGTTTCCTTGCCGCCGCGCCGTCAACGACACGAACGGCACCGTGTTGACATCGATCGACTCGAGAAAACGCACCAAACGCGCCTGGTCATCTGGATTGGCCAATACATCCGGCAACTGCCCATTATCCGTGCGATGGTTCACATCGGAGACGACGGCCGCCAGCGATTCGGCCGCGCCGTTGTGCATATAGGGAGGAAGTGAATGCAGACCGAATAACGAGGGCACATTAAAACCGATGCCCCGTCCGTCGTTGTTGTAGTCGATGCCCAGGGCATCCTGCGCGGGCTGCAGCACGGCGTTGACCACGGCCGGCGCGGCTTTCTCTTCCGCGCCAACGTTGGCTCCGAGCGGATTAGCCTGGCCGGCCACCCCTAACTGGAAAGAACCCACGTCGCGCAGGAAACGATTGAGATATTGCACACCGACGGGATCGCCCGTGAATGTCCCGGTGCGCTCCGTGAAGATCTCGGTGCTCGCCGGTGGCGAGGTGAAATCTTTGCGGCTGATGGTCCAATGCAAGCCGCCGTGACAATTGGCGCAACCGGCTTGCAGGAACAGACTCCGTCCCGCGCTGATATCCTCCAACGGGGGTTCACCAGGCAAACCTAATTCGGTGAGGGGCGATTGCGGCGTGCGCACCGCGTTGCGAACCCATTCGCGCAAGGCGGTCAAAGCGGGGACCTGATTGGGGCTGCCGGGCAGCGTGACGGTGACCTGAGGCCGCTCGGCATTGGCGCGGGCGAAGCCATTGAGGACGCTGGGCGCGACATTCAGATCGCCGTTGTCCCCGATGAGCAGCCCGTGGTTGGGATCCAGGGCGCCGCCGGCAAGGGGTCCCGGACCGGACACATTGCGGATATTGATCTCGAAATCTTCGATCTCATCGAAGATCGCCGAGTAATTGAGCAGGCGCTGCTCCGTGCGCCGGTGCGGATTGAAGCTGGCATTGAGCGGAACGCTCTTGCGCGGGCCGGCCGCGAATTGCCACACCACCCCGTCGGTTAATCCTTTGAAATGGCAGCTGGAACAGCTCTGCCAACCTTCGCTTGAGAGCCGGTTTTGCAGCGAATTGGTGCCCGGAATCGAATCGAAATTGCCGCGTGATGAGAAAAACATCTCGGCCCCGACCAGGTTGGTCTCCCCTTGGGAACCGGGCGCCGGCAGATCCGAAGTCGGGACCGTTGCGATCACCGAGTCGGTGGTGAGATCGATCACGGACACATTCCGGGAAACAAAGTTCGCGACGTAGGCGCGCGTGCCGTCCCGGGTAATGGCAATACCCTGCGGATTCTTGCCCGCGTTGGCACCGCGCGTCGCAGGATTAACGGGATCATTGAGGTCGATGTAGCGCGTGGTATCGGCATCGACCGTAAAGTCAAGCCGTCCATCGTCGCCGACGTTGCACTTGACCACCACGTCACTGGCGGCAGAAATGGCGTAAGCCGTGCCGGCGCCAATCTGGGTGGTGAAGGCGATCCCCCACGGGTTGGCAAAGAAAACGCGGCGCCGGGGCGGTTCTGGATCGCGGGCGCCGAGATGCAGATTAAGGGCGCCGCGATTGAAAGGCGTGGTCGTATTGACGCCGCCCAAGGTGTTCACGAAGGCGTGCGTGTCCACGTTGAACCGCAACGGGCCGGTGGGCGAGGCGGCGATATTCGGCAGATAGGCGGACTCGCCACGGATGACGATGCTTTGCAGTTGATTGGGGAACGCGAAGGTATCGTTGGTCAGACCCGGAAATTTGAACCCGGAATTCTGCGCGGCCAGGACGATGGTTCGCGCCACGTGATAGTCATCGATCGAAGTCGACCTCGTATCGATGTCCAGTAC
This sequence comes from Verrucomicrobiia bacterium, assembly GCA_035577805.1. GTDB lineage: Bacteria > Verrucomicrobiota > Verrucomicrobiia > Limisphaerales > JADJPG01 > DATLUX01. Next base: position 1,551 of record DATLUX010000045.1, on the reverse strand, counting down.
GGCCACCAAGCCTTCCTTGCCCAGATCATCGCCCTGGCGACCTCCTGCCTTGGTGAAGGACAAGAAACGCGTGACATACAGTTTGCTGTTATCAGCGGTGACGGCCAGACCGCGTGGTTGGAAATGCCGGGTGTGATCGGGGTCGTTCGCGGCGCTGTTGCGCAGATCGATATGGCCCAGAACGGAGCGATTGACGGTACTAATGACGGTCACCGTGTCCTGCGCGCTGTTCGCCACAAACACCCGCTGGCCGTCAGGCGAACACACCACATTCCATGGTTCGGCGCCTGTGGTGAGCGTCTTGTCCACCGCGGCGGAGAACGTGCCCCAGGCTGGATCGTTGATGTGAATGACACTCACCGAACTGTCGGCGGCGTTGGCAACGTAAGCCCACTGATTGTCGGGCGTCAGAGCGATGCTTTGCGGCTCGTCGCCCACCGGAATCCGGGCTAGCCGCGTGTTGTTGTCCGGACGAATCACACTCACCGAATCGTCGCTGGGGTTGACGACCCAAATCAGCCGATCGTTGATGTTGATCGCGATGGGGCTCGAGTAAGTCGGCCGGTCGCCGATGTCCAAAACAGGCTCGGTGCTGGTATCGATGCTTTCCAGGAAAGCGGCCACCTTGGCTTGATCGGCCGGAAGACTCAACCGATCGGGTAACCGACCATTGGCCGTACGATGTTTCACATCCGAGACCACCGCGGCCAGTGATTCGGCGGCGCCGTTGTGCATATAGGGCGGGAGCGCGTGCAGGCCAAGGAGCGACGGCACATTGAACCCGATGCCCTTGCGGTCGGCGTTGTAGTCGATGCCCAAGGCGTCCTGCGCCGCTTGCAGTTCACCGTTCACCACGGTGGCGGCGGCCTTTTCGTCCGCCCCGATGTTATTGCCGAGCGGGTTGCCCTGTCCGGGCACACCAAGGTTAAACGAACCGATGTCGCGCAGAAAACGGTTCAGGTATTGGGCGCCGACGGGATTCTGCGTGAACGGCGTGGGGCTGCGTTCGGTGTTAATCTCGCCGGCCGGCGGCGGCGAATTGAAATCTTTCAGACTCAACGTCCAGTTCTGGCCGCCGTGACAATTGGCGCAACCGGATTGGGTAAACAGGCTGCGGCCGGTGGCGATATCAGCTGAGGACGCCGCGTTCGGCAGACCGGCGACCGGCGCGTTGGGTGTGCGGACCGCAAAACGGACCCATTCCCGCAGCGCGGTCAGAGCGGGGACCTGGTTGGGGCTGGCCGGCAGCGTGACGGTGACCTGGGCCCGATTGGCGTTGGGCAGGGCGAACGCATTGAGCGCACTTGGAGCCACATTGAGATCGCCATTGTCGCCGATCAGCAACCCGTGATTCGGATCGAGCGCCCCGCCGGCCAGAGCCCCGGGACCCGACACGTTGCGGATATTCGCCTCGAAATCCTCAATTTCATCGAAGATGGCCGAGTAATTGAGGAGGCGTTGCTGAGTCCGGTTCTGCGGATTGAAGCTGGCGTGCAGAGGCACGCTCTTGCGCGGACCCGCGTTGAACTGCCAGATCACGCCGTCGGTCAG
>DATLUX010000044.1:0-6443 GCA_035577805.1 Verrucomicrobiia bacterium | reverse complement strand
GAAGTCACCAACATCCAGCTGCGGCTGACCAACCAGTTGATTCTTCGCGTGGAACGCGCCCGGGAAGACTCTCCCTGGAACCTGACCATCCCACTCTTTTACCCCGCTCAACCTTTCAAGATCGAGCGACTGCTGCAATTGCTGGAACATGCCCTGCCCCAAACCGAAATCTCCGATCATGATCTGCAGGCCAGCAAACGCAGCGTGGCCGAGTTCGGCCTGGACATTCCGCAAGCCTCCTTGAGCCTCCAACACGACGGCCGGCGCACCGAAGTCCATTTCGGCTCGCGCACTCCGGTGGGCGACGCCGTTTATGCTCGCGTCGACGGCCAACCCGGCATCTACATCCTGAGCGGGGAATTTGCCTCCAGCCTGCCCCGCACGTACCACGACTGGCGTGATACCGCTCTCTTCAGCAGCGGCGCCGGCTATCAGTTCAATCGCGTGGAAGTGCGCGGAGGCGCGCGCGGCTTCGCTTTTGAACTGGATGCCACCAACCACGTGTTTGTCCTCACCAAACCCACCGTGGCCCGCGCCGATGCGGCCAAGGTAGACGCCTTGTTGCGCAAGGTCCTCACCACCCAGGTCGAACGGTTCGTCAGCGACAGCCCGCGCACCGAGCTTGAAAGTTACGGCCTGCAACCGCCCGAACTCGAGCTGGGCCTGCTGCTCGGCACCAATGAGCTGTTCACCGTGCAGTTCGGACGCGCCCCCACTAACGATTCGCCCTTCGTCTACGCCCGCCGCGGCATGCTCACCAACGCCAATATCGTCCTGGTCCCGCGCACCACCCTGGAAGCCCTGCAGATTTCCCACAGCGAACTGCGCGATCTGCACCTGGTCAACTGGTCCACCAACCTCATCGATTCCATTGATGTGATTGGCAACGAGACGTTCTCGATCCGGCGCCAGACCAACGGCACCTGGACGGTGGGCGATACCCAGGGCACGCTGGCCGATACCAATGCGGTGGTGGAGTTTCTGGACGCCTTGAGCCGGGTCGAGGGCACGGTCGAGAAGGACGTCGTCACCGATTTCGCCAACCCGTACGGACTGGCGCCCCCCAAACGCCAATACATTCTTCGCACCACCGTTGCCAATCCCAGCGGCGCTCTCAGCAACCGGATTGTGGCCGAGCTCCAGCTCGGCCTGGTCCAGGATGGCAAAGTCTTCGCCCGCCGTCCCGACGAATTGACGGTTTATGGCCTGGCCCAGAAGGACGTTTTGCGGTTGCCCTACGCGGCCTGGCAAATGCGCGATCGCCAGGTTTTCCGGTTCACGACCAATCAAGTGCAACGTGTCTCGGTGCGTTACGAGAACCGCACGCTGACCCTGCAGCGCAACTCCAGCGGCGCCTGGAGCACCGCCAACTCGGCGGCCGTCGAAGAAGCCTTGTATCGTCTGGGCAACCTGCGCGCCGTGATGTGGCTGGCCAACCGGGAAGAAGACAAACCGCTCTTCGGATTTCACCCGGACAACGATCGGATCGCCATCGAATTGAAGAACGGAGACAAACCCCAGGAGTTGATCCTCGAATTCGCCGGTAAATCTCCCAGCCAACTGCCATTCGCGGCGGCGATCGTGGATGGACGGACCGCCGTGTTCGAGTTCCCGCCCATCATTTGGTTTGATGTGATCCGCACTTTTTTCAGCCCCTTGTTCCGAGGCGGCAAGTGACTCTCGCATGAATGCCACCGCGTGGAAGGCGGAGAGTAATTTCCCTCCATCGGGCCGATCAAACCCTGCCCCTGGCAGATGAACGCGCATGGCTGAGTCGCACCCCGTCACCAAACCCACTGCGCGCCGCCGGCTGAAACGCTGGTTTTTCACCACGCTCAAATGGTGCCGGATCTCCGTGTTGTTGCTGTGCCTGGTCGTGGTGGTGGCGGGGCTGTTTCTCAACCACGTCGGCCTGCCGGACTGGTTGAACCGACGGATCGAAGCACAGTTCCAGGCCAAAGGCTGGGATCTGCAATACAGCCGGCTGCGCCTGCGCTGGTATCGCGGCATCGTCGCGGAAGACCTGCAACTCCAACGCACCAACACGCTCTATGGCCCATCCCTCTTCCTGCCTCGCGCCGAGTTTCGTCTGAACTGGAAAGCCTTCCGTCATCTCGACCTGGAAGCCAACGCCGCCGTCCTCCGCAATGGACGCCTGGTCTGGCCGTTGCCCGGCACCAACCAGCCGCGCCGGACCTTTCTGCTCAGCAATGTGGGCGGAGAATTGCTCTTCCTCCCTCACGACATCTGGGAGCTTAACTATCTCCAGGCAGATGTCCTCGGCGCCCGCGTCCAGTTCCGCGGCGAAATCACCAACGCCAGTCTGATCCGCGAATGGAAACTGCCTCAGCGCCCGCCCCAAACGCCTCTCGCGCCCGGCCATAATCCCTGGAGTCGTCTCCTGGTTGCAGTCGAAAAAATCCGATTCGACGGACAACCCGATTTCCGCGTGGTGTTTTCGGGCGACGCGCAGAACTGGAAAACGTTCGAGGCCCAGGCCCGCTTTAACGGCCAGGGCGTCGATTCACCCTGGGCGACGGCCACCAACCTTTCTTTCACGGCCCATGTGTTGCCCTCCCCTCGCAGCAACGATGCGGTCCGCGCCGATGTCCGGCTCACCGCGGACCAGACCCGGACCCCGTGGGGCGCAGCCACGAACCTGGATTTAACGTTGGTCTTCGAGCCGTCGTTCACCCATCTCTTGCCCACCAACACGCTGGCGTTGCTGGAGCTCAGGGGTGCCAGCAACCGCTGGTGCCAGGCTGAGCGCGTGGTGCTCGAACTGCGCGACAGCCCGACCCCCACCAACAACGCCCTCAATCTCGTTTCGATCGATCTCTCGCTGGACCGCCTGCAAAGTCCCAGCCTGCGCTTGGAGGCGGAGCAAACGCGGGTCACCGCCACCAGCCTCCACCCAGCCACCAACGTGTTGCCCGCCACCTTGGATACCCTCTGGACCGTCGATCGTCCGCGCTCCGCCTGGGTCACCTCCGATTGGGCTCAGGTCCGCGCGAAAGTCGAGCTTCCTCCGGCCCGGGACTTCCAGCTCGGAAACACGAACCTGCTTTGGCCCGAACGGTTCGATTCCTTGTCGTTTAACATCCGCAGCAGCTTCAGCAATGTCGCCGCCCCGCACCTCCAGGCCAGCCGGTCCACGGCCAGCCTGCTTTGGCGCGCGCCCATGCTGGAACTCACCGCCACGGCGGACAATCCCCAAGCCAGCGCTCGCCTGGAATCGTCGCTGCAGACTGATCTCCGTGAAGTACGGTTTCGCGGCGGCACCAGGTCTTTTCCAAGCCTGCTCGCGCCGTTGTTCGGAACCAACGCCGTCACCTGGGCCAGGCTCTGCCGGTTCGAAGCGCCGCCTCGATTGGAAGTTGATGGCCGTCTGCAGTTGCCCCCGTGGACCAACCGCGTCCCCGATTGGAATCGCGACCTCTTGCCAACCCTGCAGGCCTCCGGCCGGCTCGAGTCCGAAGGCGGCGAATGCCGAGGCGTGCACTGGCAAGCCGCCCAGATCCCCTTTGCGGTGACGAATCTCTCCTGGACCGTGCCAGGCCTGATCGTATCGCGTCCGGAAGGGATGCTCCGAGTGGCCGGGAAAGCCAATCAACGAACCGGCTCCTTTGAGGCCAGCCTGCAGAGCGATGTGAACTGGCTGGCCCTCCGGACGGCGTTCCCCGCCACCAACCAGCAGCGCATCTTCAATTTTTTCAATGTCAGTGTACCCCCGTCGCTGCACGGCGTTGCGCGCGGGAACTGGCATGATTGGTCGCAATTGGAAGGTGACCTTCACCTGGCGCTCACAAACTTCGCGTTCCGCGAGCAGACGGTTCAGGCCTGCACCGCCGATCTGAAGTATCGCAACCGTTTCCTGTCCATCCTGCGGCCGCGCGTCTGGCGTGAAGGGGAGGCCGCCGAAGCGGACGGCGTCGGGATCGACCTGGTGGACAACCGCCTCTTTCTCACCAACGCGGTGGGCCGCCTGAGCGTCCGTGCCGTCACCCGTTGTGTTGGGCCGCAAACCGATCGCGCGGTGGCGCCCTACGTCTTTGACCGCGCGCCCTTCGCCCGGGTCGAGGGCACCGTTCCGCTCGGACGCAGTGATGGGACCGAGAACATGCATTTCGAGATTAATGGCGGCCCGTTTCACTGGCAGCGGTTTAACCTCGAGGAGATTAAAGCCACGCTCTTCTGGCGTGGAGACAGCCTGGCCCTCACCAACATGGAAGGACGCTGGCAAGGGGCAGACGTGAATGGCTGGGCGAATTTCGATTTCAGGCCCAAGAACACAGATCTCTTTAACTTCTTTGTGCGCGTCGACCACCTGGATCTGCGCCGGGTGCTGCGGGATTTGCAGCCCGGCAAAACCAACAAGGTCGAAGGCACCATGTCCGGCGAATTGAATATCACCAGCGCCGATACGCACGACTGGCTCAGCTGGCAGGGTTACGGCCACGCCTTTCTCACCAACGGCTTGCTCTGGGACACGCCGGTCTTCAGCATGTTTTCGCCGATCCTCAACGCGTTCGTCCCCGGTCTCGGCAATAGCCGCGCCCGTCACGCCACCGCCACCTATCAAATCACCAACTCCGTCATCTATTCGCATGACCTCGTCATCCGCGCCACCGCTTTGCGCATGAATTATCGGGGCTCCGTCGATTTCGAGAAACGGTTGGATGGCCGGATGGAAGCTGAACTATTGCGCGACTTACCCGCCTTCGGCTTTCTTTTCAGCAAACTGCTCTGGCCGGTCACCAAACTGTTCGATTACGAAGTGAGCGGCACCCTCGATCAACCCAAGATGAAGGAGCTCTATCTGTTGTCCCGAATCATCATGATGCCCTTGCACCCGCTCAAAACCCTCAAGGACTTCATGAATTTCGAAGAGAAATTGAAACAGAAAGAACCCGCCCCACCGCCGTGAGGCGATTTACGATTGGCGATATTGGCGATTGGCGGGTTGCGATTTCGGCGTTTCCGCTTTCCGCTTTCCGCTTTCCGCTTTTCCCACCCTCTCCTCCCCCCTCGGCGTGCCGAGGGGAGAGGTTGCCACCCGGCGGATGGGCTAGACTTCACCCGGTTTAAAGACCACCCGCGACGGGGGAAAGTCCTTCAGTGCAGCCGGCGACTCTTGGAGGCGCGGGAAGCGGATCGGGAACGTTGACCAAACAAGCCGAACTCAGCACGGCGCAGCGGCGATGAACTGCTGCTACGCACGCGCATGAACGGAAACGCCGTTCGACGAAGGAGCATGCGGAGTTGCATACCTAAACCAACAGCATGACCGATGCCGGCCAGGAATTTGCCGAAAACACCAACTATTTGCCCTCATCCGCCCGCGCGCGGCTGCGCCTCGGCGAGCGGTTTTCACGCAACCCGCGTGGCTTTCGCTCCTTTGAGCTTTGCAGCGGCAACGGCTTCCGCGACAATTCAGGACTATGCATACAGCGTTGAGGAAATCCCTTGGCCATCCCGCCTCGCTACCGCGCCTAAGGCCCTGGCTGCGCGCTGCGATCCTCCTGCTGGTCACCGCGCTGAGGATACCCTGCCCGGCCGCGGACAGTTCCCGCCCCGTGCTGGCCAAGCCGGGCTTGTTCAAGCCGCTCACCGAACCGCCTTGCTCCTATTGCTCCACGCAAAATCGCAAGAATCTCATTCGCCCGGACGACCGGGTCATAGCCTGGATCCGCGGCGCGCATAACGGGGGCGCTGCGCCTCTGCGCTATTTCCTATCCGCACCCCGCGTGGTGAACGACACCTACGGGTTGTTCTTTTATGATCCCGATGGCGGTTACGTCAGCGCGTTCCTCAAGGATTCCGGCTACGAATTCTACGGCTGGCGCGGCGGCGTGATGGTGGCGCGAGGCAAGGATGGCACGCTGTGGTCGGCACTGAGCGGGCTCGCCTTCGAAGGCCCCCAAAAAGGCCAGCGCCTCCAGCGCCTTCCCAGCCTGGTCACCGACTGGGGTCATTGGCTGATGCTCCACCCGGAATCCACCGCCTACGACTTGTTCGACGGACGGAAGTATCCTCAAGCCGAACTGCCCGGCCAAATGAGTGAAGAGGCTCAACGAAACATGGGCGAGGTCGATCCGCGGCTCGATCCCAAGGCGTTGGTGCTAGGCGTGGAAGCAGGCGGGCAAACCAAGGCCTTCGCCCTTGACCCGGCCCAGGAGCGAGCGTGTTACCTTGACCCCGTCGGCGGCCAACCCGTCGCGGTCTTTTGGTATGGCCCGACGCGGTCCGCCGTGGCCTTTCAGGCGCGCCTGGGCGAGCGGTTGCTCAAATTTTACGCCGACCACAGCTCGCCGGACGCAGCGCCGTTCAAGGACAAGGAAACCGGGACACGCTGGACACTAGCCGGGCGCGGGGTTGACGGCGAACTTAAAGGCAAGGAGCTAGCTTGGGTGCCGAGCGTGCAATGCCGGTGGTACGCCTGG
>DATLUX010000043.1:0-5365 GCA_035577805.1 Verrucomicrobiia bacterium | reverse complement strand
CATCGTGCAGGATCTCGGAGTCTGCCGGCTCATCCGGCGGCTTTCGCCCGACTTCCCGATACACGCTTCGACGCAGATGACCATCACCAGTGCAGTCGGGGTTGAGTTTGCCCGGGAACTGGGCTGCAGCCTGGTGGTCTTGGCGCGGGAATGTTCTCTGCGCGAGATCAGCGCGATTCGACAAGCCCGGGCAGGCTCCACTTCCGGAGGCGCCGTCTCGCCCAGGGCAGGCGCCACGGCCGCGACGTCGGACGGTTCATTGCCGTTGGAAGTGTTTGTCCATGGCGCCCTGTGCGTGGCGTATTCAGGGCAATGTCTGACGAGCGAGGCTCTCGGGGGCCGTTCTGCGAACCGCGGGGAGTGCGCCCAGGCGTGTCGCTTGCCGTACGACCTCATCAGCGATGGGCAACTGGTTCCTCTGGGGGACCGCAAGTATCTGCTGAGCCCGCAGGACCTGGCCGGGTTGGAAGTCTTGCCTGAATTGATTGGGGCTGGTGTGACTTCGCTCAAGATCGAAGGGCGACTAAAGAGTCCTGAGTATGTCGCGAACATCACCCGGATCTACCGCCAGGCTCTCGACCAACTCTGCGGCGGCAGCGAACTCAGCCGGCCCGCCGCCGGCCGTTCTGCCAGCGCTACCGCAGCTGCGGCCGATCACGATCGGTACGACATGGAGATGGCATTCTCGCGCGGGCTCTACACCGGTTGGTTTCGGGGGATCAATAACCAAAAGCTTGTCCATGCGCGTTTTGGCAAGAAACGCGGCGTGTATCTGGGACAGGTCGTGCGGGTCCAGGAGGAGGGCGTGGTGCTGTGTCCCGAGGCGCCGGTGAAACCCGGCGACGGGGTGGTCTTTGATGCAGGTCATCCCGAACAGCCTGAGCAAGGCGGCCGGATTTACCAAGTCACTCCGGCCGGTTCCCTGGCCCGGTTCGACCGAGGCCGGTCTGGGGCTCTTACTCAGGAGCGTGAAGTGATGCTGCAGTTCGGACGCGGCGACCTCAATCTGCGGCAAGTGCACCCTGGTGATCGGGTTTGGAAAACCAGCGATCCAGAGCTTGACCGCCGGCTCCGCCAAAGTTTCGCGCAGCCTCGGTTCCAGCGGCCGGTGGATTTCGAGGTTCAGGGCGCGCTTGGACAGCCGCTCACGCTCATCGTGCGCGACGAGTTCGGGACGATGGTCCGGCTGCAGTCTGCCCTTGCACTCACGGCGGCCGAGCGACAGCCGCTTTCGGAGGAACGTTTGCGTGCGCAGCTGGGGCGCCTGGGCGGTACGCCATTCCGGTTGGGCAGGTTGATCAACCACATCCAAGACAGGGTCATCCTGCCGCTCAGCGAATTGAACCGGCTCCGTCGCGAAGCGACCGCGCAATTGTTGCAGCGGCGCTCGGAATTGCGAAGGTGGACCCTGACGGATTCTCAGGATGTATCTGTCACGGAAACGATGTCCGCGGCGCGCCAGCCTGTGAGTGAGGATAAGGGGGGTCGGGACCCGCAATTGATCGCGTTGGTCCGCAGCCTGCCGCAGCTGTCGACCGTGTTGGAAGGTGGGCTGAAGACAATTTACTGCGAACTGGAGGATCCGAAAAAATATCGCGAAGCTGTCACCATGGTGCGGGCCACGGGCGGGGCGGGGGCGGGGGCACCCACCATCTGGGTGGCACCCCCGCGGATTTTCAAACCGGGGGAGGAATGGATCCTCAAACAGGTGCGTTCCTGCGAAGCGGATGGGTATCTGGTCCGTAATTACGATCAGCTTTGTTTTTTTGCCGGCTGCCGGCAGGTGGGGGATTTTTCTTTTAATGTGGCCAACCGGTTGAGCGCCGAGTGGCTGATGGAACGGAGCGGGTTGGAGCGGGTGACGGCGTCGTATGATTTGAACGGGGCCCAGTTGATGGCGTTGTTGGAGGCGACGCCCCGGGACTGGTTCGAGGTGACGATCCATCAGCACATGCCCATGTTTCACATGGAGCATTGTGTGTTTTGCGCCTTTTTGTCCTCGGGCACCGATTACACGAACTGCGGCCGGCCGTGTGATCGGCAGCAGGTGCGTCTGCGTGACCGGGTGGGCGCGGAGCATGTGCTGAAAGCGGACGCGGGCTGCCGCAACACCGTTTTTAACGCGCTGGCTCAAACCGGCGCCGAATTGGTCGGTCAACTGCTCGCCTTGGGGACACGCCATTTTCGCCTGGAATTCGTGCAGGAATCGGCGGAGCAGGTTCGGCGCACCGTCGATTGCTACCGGCAATTATTGCGCAAACAAATCAGCGGCGCGGAGTTGTGGCGCGAATTGAAGCTGGTCAATCAGCTTGGGGTTACCCGCGGCTCCCTCGAGCGCCGCTGAAGGAGCGACCGCCTATGTCCCGTTTTGGGACAGGCCCGGCTGGTCTGGCAAAAAGGGCTTAAGGGATCTCTCCAACCGGCCGAAGATTAGGAGGAATGGACCATGTCAGCTGGGTTAGATCAGGCGGGATTGGCCGCCACTTTGGGAGGGGTGGAAATCGCACTCCCGATACTGGCCTGGCCTCTGCTGACACAGCGATCGTAGGACACAAGATTTGATATGCCCTCCTTTACGTATGTAGCGCGGGAAGCGGGAACGGGTAAGGAAATCCGCAGCACGATGGACGCTCAGAACGAGCAGGCGGCCATCGCGGCCTTGCTGGGGCGCAACCTGCTGGTGATGTCGATCCAGGAGAAGGTCGGCAAAAAGGGCAAGACGGCCGGCGGCTCCGTGGCCCTGGCCGACTTGGTTGTCTTTACCCGTCAGTTGGCCACGATGATCGACGCCGGTCTGGCCATGGTGCAATCCCTGCAGGCGCTCGCCGAACAGACCACCAACAAGGTGATGCGCGACACGATCAAGGACGTCTGCACGCGCGTGGAAGGCGGCGACAGTTTCTCCGAAGCGCTCCAAAAACATCCCAAGACTTTTAACCGGCTTTACGTCTGCATGGTGGCGGCCGGGGAACGCGGCGGGTTGCTGGCAGAGATTCTGGCCCGCCTGGCCACTTATCTGGAAAACACCTCGAAGCTGCGCAAGAAGGTCAAGTCGGCGATGATGTATCCCACGGCGGTCACCATCATCGCGATCGGCATCACGATCTTCCTGCTCGTCAAAGTGGTGCCTGTGTTCGGCGACGTCTATAAGGGGTTCGGCTCCAAGTTGCCGGGCCCGACCCAGGCGTTGATTGATCTCAGCAAATTCGTCCAGGCCTATCTCCTCTACATCCTGGCGTTCGGCGTCGCCGTTGTTTACGGCTGGTTCGCGTATCTCAAGACCAAACAAGGCCGCGAGTTCTGGGACCGCACGCGGATTCGCATGCCGATCTTCGGCGGGATCGCGCACAAGATTTGTCTGGCTCGTTTCACCCGCACGCTGGCTTCCTTGATCCGCAGCGGTGTGCCCATCCTGGAAGTCCTCCAGATCGTCTCGAACACGGTCGGCAATATGGTGATGGAAAAAGCCATCCGCACCGCGGCAGCCGATATCGAGCGCGGGGAAGGCATCTCCGCGGCCCTGGGCAAACATCCCGTGTTTCCCGCCATGATCATCCGCATGATCACGGCCGGTGAACAAACCGGTAAGATTGAGAACATGCTGGAACGCATCTCCGACTTTCTGGATGACGAGATTCAGACCACGCTGGCCGGGCTTACTTCCTTGATTGAACCTTTACTCATCGTGTTCCTGGGCTTCACGGTCGGCGGCATTGCCATCTGCATGTTCCTCCCGATCTTCAAGATGGCCGAGATCATCAATCCGCCCAACAAGTAAGGCTGCGGATCCGACTGCCAACCCTCTCCAACCACGCGGGATCGAAGTCCCGCGTGATTCTTTTTGGGGCCATCGCTCAGAGCCGATAGCGATAGCCCAGACCCCTTGAGTGGACCTACAGGCGTCGGGCGAAATAGACCTGCCGCGCTACTTCCACAAAGCCACAGGCGGGATAGACATGGTTGCCGACGGCGTTTTGGGCCATCGTTTCAATCATGGCGTAGCTCATGCCTTCGCGGCGGAAGTACTCCAACGCGTGTTCGATCAGCTGGCGGCCCAGGCCGGCGCCGCGGAATTCAGCGGCGACGGCCAGGTTCGGGATGCGTCCCTTGCCTGCCTCCCGATCCAGGCGCGTGGTGATGTAACCGATGATCTGACCCTCCCGTTCCGCCACGAAAATCCCGGCCGCATGCGCAGCCACGTCTTCATCGATGTGCCGCGCTTTGCGCCAGCGCCAGTCGTGGCCATGAAGCTGCCCGAGCTTGGCCTCCACATTCTGCTCCAGAGTCACTCCCCCGAAGGAATCGACTGTCAGTTGTTTAATGACGTCCAGATCCGCTGGACGATACGGCCGAATGGAGACGTCTTTCATCATATCACTAACGAGGCAGGGCCTCAGACCAGCAAGGCGCCGAAAGCATGCCTGAACCCGCGCCTCCCGTCACCAGTCTAGATCGCCTTTATCCGCCATCGCACGTTCTAGCTTTACACCTTCCTGGCCCCTGCCTAGCCTCACCGCCAGATTTCCGGCTGATGAGTGTGCTCGTGGGCAGCGGGGTTGGGGACATTCGGCTGCTGGCGCGGAAAGGACGTCCGCGAGAACTGACGTTCGCCGGGTGAGAAAAAAAACATGCGGATTCTCAGCGTTGCCCTGGCTTTCCTGGGAGTGATCTTCCAAGCAGCGGCCTCCATCCGGATGGCGACCTACGACTTGGAAGAGTTGGCCGCCATTCCGGCAGAAGCGACACCTTCGGAGGAGGAGCTAAAACCGCTGCGGCAGGTGGCGGCCAATTTGAAGCCCCTCGATGCCGAAGTCATTGTGCTCCACGGGATCCCCGATCGCGCGACGGCGCGGCGCCTGGCCGGCCTGCTCAAACCGGCCAACTACCATGTCGCCTTGCATTGCGCTTTCCATCAACAGGGCGCCAGCAGCCCGGTCCTCGGGCCCTCCATTACTGTCCTTACCCGCAAACAACCTTTCGCGGCCCGCGCCATGGATTGGCGGGCCACCGGTCCAATTGATTGGCCCGGCGGTTTTGGGTTCGTTGGATTCCATGCGGGGACGAATTCGGTCTGCGTCTATGTCGCGCATCTGCCCGGCGAGCCGGCCGCTGACGCGGATCGCGAACATCCCTTAATGGCTCGCCGCCGCGAATTGGCGAGTCAGTACCTCATTCATCACGCCAACTGGCTCACCAGCACGTTGTCCAATCAATTGGTTTCGGCCCTGATCACGGGCGATTTCATTGCGGACGCCCGCGGCACGCGTTCTGAAAGCTCGGTCCGAATTCTAAAACAGGCGGGCTTCCGCATGGCATTAGCCAGTTCACTCGGCGGCAAAGCCAATCCAGGAACAGATGGGCCGAC